>CAZKEZ010000005.1:0-54370 GCA_964551905.1 uncultured Nocardioides sp.
GCCGGCCGACGCACCGCGGCCGTTCGAGGGTGGTTTCGGTCCATTCGATGGGTCCACCGAGCTCGTGGGGTTCACGACCCCCTCGTTTGGACCGATACGACTCCCGAATCGCCGAAATCCATGTCGTTTGGACCCAATCGGCGACGGACATGAGAACTGCCCGCTGACGGTCATGGGATCTGCCCGACACGACGTCGTCTGCCTCGCCGCGGTCCGCGGTTGAGGCCCCTTCCTCGGGTGCGATGAGCGGTGCTGAAGCGCCCTATCGCCCCGAGGAAGGGACAGAGTGAAGTCTGCCGAGGAGATCATGGAAATCTTGAATGCCTACGACCTGACCGGGTCGTTACGTGATGCTGGCGAGCTGGCCGGCTGTTCACACCACACGGTGAAGCACTACGTCGAGCGCCGTGCCGCTGCCGGCGAGTTGGACCGGGCGGCTGCCCGTCCGCAGTTGATCGATGAGTACCTGCCCAAGGTCGAGGAGTGGGTCGAGCGCAGCCAGGGCAAGGTCCGCGCCGACACCGCCGACACCGCCATTTGCGCCGGGTCACCCGTCATTTGCGCCGGGTCGCTGGCCGTTTGCGCCGGGTCGCTAGACGAGGGTGCGGCGGCGGAAGGCCCGGATCGCGAGGGGCGCGAGTACGGCGGTCAGGCCGACGCTCCACAGGATCGTGGCGATCACGGGGTGCTGCAGCGGCAACGCCGCCTCCGGCGGGGCGGGCCCGGTGTTCCCCCACAGCTCGCGCACGGCCTGGACCAGGCAGGAGATGGGGTTCCACTCCGCGAGGGTCCGCAGCACGGTGCCCATCCGCTCGGTCGGGGCGAAGGCGTTGGACAGGAAGGTGATCGGGAAGATGGTGGCGAACATGACGCCCTGTACGGCCTCCACCGAGCGCATCGCCGAGCCGACCAGGATGCCGAGCCAGATCATGGCGAAGCCCCAGAGCAGCAGCAGGCCGTAGCCGGCGACGGCCTCGACCACCGAGGTCCGGATCCGCCAGCCCACGACCAGGCCGGTCAGCGACATCACCACGACGCCGATGCCCGAGTGGATGACACTCGACAGGCTGCGCCCGACCAGCACCGCCGAGCTGTTGATCGGCAGCGACCGCATCCGGTCGACGATGCCCTTGTCGATGTCGGCGGTGAGCCCGACGGCCACGATGAACGAGGCGAAGGCGATGGTCTGGCCCATGATCCCCGGCAGCAGCCATTCGCGGTAGCCCGCCTCGGCGCCGGCCACGGCGATCGAGCCACCGAAGACGAAGGCGAAGAGCAGGACGAAGATCACCGGCTGGATGGTGACGTCCATCAGCATCTCCGGCATCCGCCGGATGTGGATCAGGTTCCGCCAGGTGATCGCCAGCGACTGTGAGAGCAGGCTCGTCGAGCGGATCTCGGGGCGTTCGAGGCGGCGCGCGGGATGGGTCGTCTGGTCGCTGCTCATCACACCGCCTCCTCGACGTCGGAGAGCTCCTCGGCGCGGTGGCCGGTGAGGTGGAGGAACACGTCGTCCAGGCTGGGCCGCTGCAGGCCCAGGTCGTCGAGTTCGATGTCGGTGGCCTCGAAGAGCTGGGCGGCCCGGGTCACTGCCGCCAGGCCCTCCGCGGGCGCGGTCAGCTTCCGGGCCGGCTCGTCCACGTGCACCTCCGGCACCAGCCCGCGCAGCAGGTCCGTGGCGCGGGGCAGGTCCTGGGCCTGCGACACGGTGACGACGAGCGCGGCCCGCCCCGATTGGTCCTTGAGCTGGAGGGGCGTGCCCTGGGCGATCACCTGACCCTTGTCGATGACGACGATGTTGTCGGCGAGCTGGTCGGCCTCCTCGAGGTACTGCGTGGTCAGCAGCAGCGTCGTCCCGTCCCGTACCAGCTCGCGCAGGACGTCCCACAGCTCGATCCGGCTGCGCGGGTCCAGGCCGGTGGTGGGCTCGTCCAGGAACAGCACCGGCGGCGTGGCCACCAGGCTCACGGCCAGGTCGAGGCGCCGACGCATGCCGCCGGAGTAGGTCTTGACCACCCGGTTGCCGGCGTCGGTGAGGGAGAAGCGCTCGAGCAGGTCGTCGCTGATCCGGGTGATCGTGGCCCGCGGCAGTCCGTACAGCGACCCGATCAGCCGCAGGTTCTCCCGCCCGGTGAGCAACTCGTCCACCGTGGCCGCCTGGCCGGTCAGCCCCATCGACCGGCGCACCGCCGCCGGCTCCTCCACCACGTCGTGGCCCGCCACTCGCGCCGTCCCCGAGGTGGGGAAGCTCAGCGTGGTCATGATCCGCACCGTGGTGGTCTTGCCGGCGCCGTTGGGCCCCAGCAGGCCCAGGACGCTGCCTTCGGGCACCTCGAAGCTCACCCCGTCCACGGCCACGGTCTCGCCGAAGTGCTTGACCAGATCGACGGCCTCGATGGCCGGCGCCCCGGAGGGTCGGTGTGGTGATGAGGTCATCCGTCCAACCTAACCGGGCCCACCGACAGTCCCCTTGTCATCTCCGCCGCTCGCACGTGCTCGAGGACCAGCCGACCGAGCTCCGCGGGCCGCTCGAGGCCGGGCAGGTGGGCGACCCCGGGCCAGTCCACCCGACGGGCCGCCGGCACTCGCTCCAGCAGGCGGTCGGCGGCCTGGTGGACGACGTCGAGGTCGAGCTCGCCGACCAGCACCAGCATCGGCACCTCGATCTCCCCGTAGCGTTCGATGGCCGGTGGGTCCAGCTCCTCCTCGGCCTCCTCCACGTCGTCCCAGTCAGCGGTGATCTCGAAGGCACGGCGCTGCATGTCGGCCACCAGGGCCTGCACCCCGGCGTCCACCTCGCTCGAGGTACGGCGCGGGGACAGCACCCAGGTCTCCACGCTGGCCCGCACCGCCGCCGTCAGATCGCCGCTCCGCAGCGCCGTACCCTCCGCCGCGGCGAACGCCGCCAGCTCCGGGGTCCGCTCGCCGAAGAGGGCGCCGCCCGGCGAGACCAGGGTCAGCGACTCGGCCAGCCCGGGGCGGGCGAGTGTCGCCTCCACCGCGACACCCGAGCCGAGCGAGCAGCCGACGAGGTGCGCCCGCTCCACCCGCAGCTGGTCGAGAGTGGTGAGCAGGTCGCCGTACGCCGACCAGGCCCCGACGGGGCGCTCGTCGGACTCCCCGAACCCGCGCAGGTCCACCCGGATCACGTCCCGCTCACCGGTCAGGGAGGCCCACTGGGGCTCCCACATCCGCCGGTCGGCCACTCCGGCGTGGACCAGGACGAGCGGGCTCCGGCCGGTCGGGCCGGCGCGGTCATGGGCGAGGACGGACGTGGTGCTGGCGGGCAAGGGCGGACCTCCGGGTCGCTCGGTGGGCTCCCTCTACGGAACCTCGCCGGGCGACTCGACGCAACGGGTTATCCGACCCGCTGCCGCTTCCCGGACCCCGGACAATAGTGATCGGGCACACTGGCTCGATGGCCCGCAACGACCGGAAGACAAAGCCCACCGACGCCGACGTAGAGGCGTTCCTGGCCGGGGTCGAGCCGCCCGCTCGGCAGGCCGACGCGCGCGGGGCGCTGGCGCTCATGGGCGAGGTGACCGGCGCGGTGCCGCAGATGTGGGGTACGTCGATGATCGGGTTCGGTCGGCAGCCGTACACGACGAGCGACGGCGTCGAGCGGGAGTGGTTCGCGGTCGGGCTGGCGCCGCGGACGTCAGCACTGACGCTCTACGGGCTCACCTACTACGGGTCACAGGCGGACCTGCGCGAGCGGCTCGGGCCGCACACGACCGGCAAGGGCTGCCTCTACATCAAGCGCCTCGACGACGTCGACACCGACGTGCTGACCGAGCTGATCCGTCAGGCGTGGGCCGAGAACTACCACCCGCCCGCCGACGCCGCGCCGTGACGTCATCGCCGACGGTCCCCACGAGCAACCATCGGCGATGACGTCCGCTCCCCCCGGAGTCAGGGCCGGGTGATCCTCCCGTCCACCACGGGGGCCACCGGCGAGTTGGCGGTGATGTACTCGCGGGTCAGCTCCATCAGGTCGTCACCCGGCTGCACGACGTCGGTCGCGCCGGCGAGCGCCGTGTAGCCGTCGCCGCCGCCGTACATGAAGTCGTTCGTGACCACCCGGATGGTGTCGGTGGGCTCGATCGGCGTCTCCGGACCACCGATGCCCTCGGGGTTGAGCCACATGCCGGTCACCTCGGGGGCGGTGCCGTTGCAGCCGTAGGTGAGCCGCAGCCCCGACACCTGCGGGAACCGTCCGGTCGCGATGGCGGTGTTGCACACCGGGGAGAACCCGTTGAGCAGCGCCTCCTCCAGCTGCGCACCGGTCAGGGTCAGGATCACCGTGCGGTTGCCGAACGGCAGCACCGAGAACACCTCGCCCCAGGTGACCTCGCCGGGCTGCTCACCGGCACTGGGCGGGCTCATCACGAGGTCCGCCCGCAGTCCACCGGAGTTGGTGAGCGCGGCATCGACGCCGGGGTACTTCCCACGCATCGCGTCGGCGACCATGTTCCCCATCGCGGACTCGAACAGCCGGCTCGGCGCGCGCAGGATGTCGACCGACTGCTCCCCGATCACCTGGTTGCGCAACACCGCTGTCTCCTCGTTGGCGGTGTCGACGATGTCCTGTACGTCGGACCGGGCCGGCACGCCGAGCGTCTTGGCCATCCGGGTCGAGCCACCGGCCCAGGCGACGTCCCCACCCGCCACCATCAGCTGGAGGACCGAGTAGCTGGCGCCCGCGTTGATGCCCTCGGTGATGAGGATGTGGCCGCGCATCAGGTTCGAGATTCGGTGGGTGTGCCCGACGACCATCGCGTCGACCGTCGTGGACTGGATGTCGTCGGCGATGCCGATGATCGGCCCGTCCCAGGCGGTGCCGGGGGTGGTGCCCACCGGGTTCGCGCCGTTGGCGGTGCCCTCGTGGATGACCACGACCTGCACCTTGACGCCCTGCCGGCGCAGCCGTTCGGACTCGGCGGCGATGCGCGGACCCTCGTCGAGGAACTCCAGTCCCTCGGTCGCTGCCGCCGAGACCAGCTCCGGGGTGCCCTCGAGTGCGGCGCCGATGACGCCGACCCGGACCCCGTTGACCCGGAAGACCACCGACGGGGTCACCCAGTCGGGCCGCTGCCCGGTGTCTTCGTCCACGATGTTGGTCGCCAGGAACGGGAAGTCGGCCCGCTCCTGATGCTCCAGCAGCCGGTCGACGCCGTAGTCGAACTCATGGTTCCCGTACGACGTGGCGTCCAGGCCCCAGGCGTTCTCGGCGTCGATGGTCGGCATGTCCTGCAGCAGCGAGGAGATGGCCGGCGAGGCGCCGACGTTGTCGCCGCCGGCCAGGAGCAGCTCCTGACCGGGAAGCGCGGCGGCCTCCTCGTCGAACATGGTGGCCAGGAACGCCGCCCCACCGACGCGGGCGTTCAGGGTGTCGAACAGTGCGGTGGTCGTCTCGAGCTGGCCGTGGAAGTCGTTGAGCCCCACGATCGAGACCGGCGTGTACTTCTTCCCGCCGGACACCACCGACCGCAGCACCGTGCCCTGGCTGTGTTGAGGCGTCGGGATGCCCAGCATGAACGCCAGCGTCGGCGCCAGGTCGATCGACTTGGCCTGGACCGAACCCTTGCCGACGCCCTTGCCGCCGGCCAGGAACGTGGCCCGCATGTTGACGTTGGCGCGCAGGTCCTGCACGTCGGGCACGTAGCCGTGCTGCCCGAAGAAGTGCGACGGAGAGACCAGCGTGCCGGGGGTGGCCGCGTCGAACTGGTACGGCGGGTAGGAGAACGCCACCAGGTCCCCGGTGCGGGTCGGGTGCGCCATGTCGGCGGTCGACCCGGCCCCGTTCGGGATGTAGCGCGCCTCGGCGCGGGTGTAGGCCCGGTCGATGACCGTCCAGTCCTCCGCGGCGTCGTCACCGGTCCAGTCGTTCGGGTCCTCCAGCGCCAGGAAGGCGTCCTTGATCTGCTGCACCGTGGCCGCTTCCTGGTCCGCCGGCACCTGCTGGAACGACGGGTTGACGGGGTCGCGACCGGCCAGGTTCAGGTAGATCTGCACCGTGCCGCCGGCCCAGCAGGCCTTGGCCTTGCCGATCGTCTCGCCGGTCGCCGGGCGACAGTTCGAGGTCTGCGGCGCGGACAGCAGCCCCAGGTCGACCAGCACCTTGCTCGCGTCGATGGCCAGGAACTGCGGTGCGAACCCGTGGTCGGAGCCGACGAAGGTCGTCGGGTCGCGTCCCATCAGGGACCTCGCCAGCTTCAGGGTCCGGTCGGACTCCTTGTACGCCGAGCGGATGTAGCCCTCGCGCGCCGACACCCGGCCGTCCTTCACTCCGTCGAGGTTGACGTCGTCGTAGGCGGGGTTGCGGTCCCCGTTGGGGAGCCGCGGGCTGACCAGACCGAGGAACTGGTGCTGGAACTCGTCGGTGGTCGGCATGCCCACGAGGAACAGGTCCGGCTTCTGGACCTTCGCGATGTAGCGCATGATCGGCCAGTGGGCGGTCGACCAGTACATGCCCTGCTCGACGTACGTGTCCTCGCTGGTGATGCCGGCCTCGAGGATGGCGAAGTCCGCGGCGGTGGAGGTCGGGAACTCGGCGGCGAGGAACTCGTCGAAGTCGGTGTACCCCGCCTCGCCGGGCCAGGTCGGCCAGCTGGCGATGGCGCGCGTCACGGAGGTGTGGAACAGCCGCACCCGCGACAGGTCGCCGGACAGGGTCTCCACCTTGACCAGCATCCCGGCGGTCTTGCCGTCCAGGGCGCCACCCTGGAGGCTCACCTTCACGTCGGCCCACTGGCCCTCGCGCAGGTTGGCCACGGCGTCCGCGCCGGACTTGCTCGGCGAGAACAGGACGCGGTCATAGCGCGTCTTGCCGTCGTTGCGGCTGTCGTAGAGGTAGGCGTTGAGGCCGTACTTGTCGGCGCCCGCGTCGAGCACCCGCATCCGCATCTCCTGCGCCGGACTGTACGACGTCGGTACGTCGCTCCAGCCGGTCGCCGGCTGCGGGGCTGCCGCCGGGAACGGGTCCTGGCCGGCGTGGCCGGCCGGGTGGTCGAACTGCAGCCCGAAGGCTCTAATGAAGTCGACGTCGTCGAAGAGCGCGTCGCTCGGGCCGCCGATGAAGTTCGTCGTGACGCCCCGCCCGGAGTGGAAGGTGCGGTAGTCGACCGTCGGGCCCTGGATGGAGGCGTTGCGCCCGCCGGCCCACTCGAGCTGGGCGACCTTCAGCCCGCCGCGCTCGGCGGCCTGGGCGATGGACTCGGCCTTCAGCACTCCGGGGTCGAAGGCGGCGGTGCGGTTGGTGAACGCGTCACCGGACTTGTGGAAGGTGTTGTTGGTCGACCCGTGTACGCCGGGCCAGGCGCCGGTGGCCAGTGAGTACCAACCGGCGCCGGTGTTGGGCGGGGCCTGGGTGAGCAGGCCGCCGTCGCGGGCCTGGATGCCGCGCTTCACGAACGAGCCCATGGTGGGCATCAGCCCCTTGGCGGCGTACCGCTTCACCAGGTCCTGGCGCAGCCCGTCGGAGGCGAAGAAGACCGCCTTGTCAGTGATCGGCCGGTGCTTCGCCGGTTTCGCCGGCTTCGCCGACTTCGCCGGCGCGCTGGTCGTGCCCAGGGCCGGTGGGACACCGGCGGTGGCCAGTCCCGAGATGGCGACCGCCAGAGCGGCGGTGGCGACGATGGCTGCGCGACGACGAGACGACATGCGATCACTCCTCCGTCGGAGACGGGAATCCCCACGACCCCATTTGCCTCCCCACCTTGGCCCTGTCGCGGTGAGTTGGCAATGCCCCCGGACGAGGTTTCACCCTGGTTTCATCGCGGCTTCACCGCGTCGGTTGAGAACGGTGAGCCACCACGACCGTCGCCTGGGCGTCCGCGTCGGGCACGACGCGACCCTGAAGACCACCCGCGGCCAGGGCCGCGACGACCGCGTCGGCCTGGTCGTCGCTGGTCTCGAGCACTAGCGCCCCCTCCGGTGCGAGCCAGGCGGCGGCCTCCGCCGCGATCCGCCGGGTCGGTGCCAGACCGTCGGCGCCGCCGTCCAACGTGGACCAGGGCTCGTGGTCACGGGCCTCGGGCGGCAGCAGCGGCACGGCACCGGTCGGCACGTACGGCGGGTTGGCGGCGATCACTCCGACCCGGCCGCGGAGGGCCCCCGGCACGGCGGCGTACAGGTCACCCTGGTGGACGATCCCGCCCACCGGCGCCAGGTTGCGGCGCGCGCACCGGACCGCCGCGTCGTCCTGGTCCGACGCGTGGACCTCGACATCGGGCGCGGCGGCAGCGATCGCGAGACCCACCGCGCCCGAGCCGCAGCACAGCTCCAGCACCAGCCGGGGGGTGTGCTCGTGGGCGAGCCACCGCAGCGCCTCGTCCACCACGAGCTCGGTACGCCGTCGCGGCACGAACACCCCCGGCTCGACGCGCACTCGGAGTCCGTGGAACTCAGCCCAGCCGAGCACCTGCTCGAGCGGCTCCCCGGCCAAGCGCCGGTTCACCAACCATTTGAGCTCCTCATCGGTGCCGGCCGACTCCTCGAGGAGCCGCGCCTCAGCCTCGGCGTACACACACCCAGCGGCCCGGAGCCGCGCCACCAGCTTCGGTCCCCGCGACGTCACGGGGTCTGTTCGCCAGCGCCGTCTTCCGCAAAGAGGACGCCCGGGTTCATGATCCCGGCGGGGTCGAGGGAGTGGCGGGCGGCCGCGAAGGCGGCCCGGACCGGCTCGGGGACCTGCCCCTCGTACCAACCGCGATGGTCGCGGCCGACCGCGTGGTGATGGGTGATCCCGGCGCCGGTGGCCAGGATCGCCTCCGAGGCCGCCGCCTTGATCTCGTCCCACTGGTCCACCAGGCTGCCCCAGCGACCGGGGGCGTAGACGGTGAAGTACGGCGCCGCGCCGTCGGCGTACACATGGGTGAACCGGCAGGTGACCACCCCGGAGCCGCACACCCGCTGCAGCGCGTCCTCCACTGCGGTCACGATTCCGGCATGGGTCTCGGGGAAGCGGTCCCACGTGCAGACCGTCTCGAACGTCTCGACCACCAGGCCGTGCCGCACGAGCACGTCGCGCAGGTAGGGCATCCGCAGGAACGTGCCGCGCCAGGCCGCCGCCGCCTGCTCCCGGTCGTCACCGCCGAGCTGCCGGCCGCCGTGGTCGGCCACGATCTCCAGGGCGCGGTCCATGCTCGGCTCCACGGGATGGTCGGCGGACTCGAAGCCCAGCAGCAGCACGCCGCCCGCGGGCGCGGCGCCCGTGCTGACGAAGGCCTCGCCGGCGTCCAGGAGCCGGCAGTTGCTGGGGTGCAGCCCCGACTGGGCCACGGAGCGGGTGGCGGCCACCGCGTCGTCGTACCGGTCGAACCCGATGCTGCGCACGACCTGCCAGCGCACCCGGTCCTGGACCCGCATCCAGGCCTCGGTGATCACGCCGAGCGAGCCCTCCGAGCCCAGGAACAGCCGGTCCGGCGAGGGACCGGCTCCCGAGGCCGGCAGTCGCCGGGTCTCCATCACGCCGGCGGGCGCGACGACCCGCAGCGACTCGGTCAGGTCGTCGATGTGGGTGTGCAGGGTCGCGTAGTGGCCGCCCGCCCGGGTGGCCAGCCAGCCGCCGAGGGTGGAGAACTCGAAGGACTGCGGGAAGTGGCGCAGGGTCAGGTCGTGCGGCCGCAGCTGCTCCGCCAGGTGCGGGCCGAGCACGCCCGCCTGGATCCGCGCCGCCCGGCTGGTGCGGTCCACCTCCAGCACCCTGTTGAGCCGGCCCAGGTCGAGGCTGACCGACGGGCCGGGCAGCCGCGGCTCGACGCCACCGACCACCGAGGTGCCGCCGCCGTAGGGCACCACGGCGATGCCCGCGTCGGCGCACCACTCCAGGGTCGCCACCACGTCCGCCTCGCGGCCCGGACGGACCACCAGGTCCGGCGGGTGGTCGAGGCGGCCCTCGAGGTTGCGGGCGATGTCTCGGAAGGCCTTGCCGTGGGTGTGCCCGGCGCGGTCCGCCGGGGTGTCGGAGCACAGCTGCGCCAGGGCGTCAGGGGGCCGGATCCGCGGTGGCCGCAGGTCGAGGGCGGCCGGGTCCGGGACCGGCCGGGCGACCGGTTCGGCTCCGGGCAGCAGTGCGGTGACCAGGTCGAGCAGCTCGGTCGTCTCCTCGGGTCCGGGAGCCGCCTCCGTCACACCCCAGCCCCACCACGAGCGTTCCACGCGACTCCTCCCCTCCGACCTCGGCCGACTTCGCTGCCCGAACATCATCCTCTGGCGGCGTGCGGCTGCGGGGACGGGGCATCGCCTCGGGATTTGTCTAGGCTCGGGTCCCATGGCCTCGCCGTACCCGCTGCGCACCGCACGGCTGACGCTGCGGTTCATGCGGTCCACCGACGCTGAGGTGCACGCGGCCTACCGCAACGACCCGCAGATCGCCCAGCACCAGCTGTGGGACCTGCCCTACACCGTCGAGCAGGCGGTCGCGTCCCTACAGGGCCAGGACGACCGCGCGGACCTCGAGCCCGGTGACTGGAACACGCTGGCGATCGAGCTGGACGGACGGGTCATCGGCGACGTCGTCACGAACCTGCACGAGACCCGCGGGGTGGCCGAGATCGGGTTCACGCTGGCGCGCGACCACCACGGACACGGCTACGCGACCGAGGCCGCCACCGCGCTGGTCGAGGACCTGGTCGAACGGCTGGGGGTCGGTCGGGTGTACGGCGAGCTCGACCCGGTGAACACGGCCTCGCAACGGGTCCTCGAGCGGGTGGGGCTGGTGTTCGAGTCGGAGACCAGACGGTCGTTCCTGTGGCGCGGTGAGTGGACCGACAACATGTCCTACGCCGCCACCGCCGAGGGGTGGCGGACCTGGCGGGACCGCCCCCAGGGGCCGCCCACGGAGCTGGCGATGGTGCCGCTGACGCCGGACAACCAGCATCGGTACGCCGCGCTGGCCACCCACCACTCCCAGCGGCGGTTCGTCGCCCCCGTGGCGCAGTCCTACGGTGACGCGCTGTTCCCCGAGGAGGTCAACGGGGCGCCGGTGGTGCCGCGGCTGTGGGGGCTCGCGGCCGACGGCGAGCCGGCCGGCTTCCTGATGATCGCCGACGTCACCGAGGCCCATCCCGAGCCGTTCCTGTGGCGCCTGCTGATCGACCGGATGCACCAGCGCCGCGGGATCGGCCGCCTGGCCCTCGACCAGCTCACGGCCCTGCTCCGCGCCGAGGGCTGTCGGTCGCTCCTGACCAGCTGGGAGTCCGGTCCGGGCGGGCCGCGGCCGTTCTACCTGCGCTACGGCTTCGTCGAGACCGGCCGGGTAGTCGACGACGAGTCAGAGGCTCGGCTGCTGCTCGACCCGCCGCGCCGCCCCGTCAGCCCGTGACCCCCGGGTCGACGTACCCCCTCCGCAACCCCCCCAACTACCGCGCGGCTACCGTCGCCGAAACCCCCGATTTCGCCCGCCCGGGCGACGGTTGGCCCGCGGTAGTCGGGGAAGGCGGGGTGAGCAGCTTCCTCATCTGGCGCTGCACCAGCCGGATCGCGGGGCGCGGAGCGAGCCGGATCGCGTAGCTCATCAGCCGGGCGTCCAGTCCCACATAGATGTGGAGCCGCTCCTTCGCGAGGCCGTCGAGGATGATCCGGGCGGCCTTGTCGGGGGGCGTCATGGGCACCCGGGAGGCGTCGGCCGCTGGGACCGGCGTGGCAACCCCGGAGTTCTCGGTGATCGAGGTAGCGATGGCCCCGGGCATGATCACCGAGACCGCGACACCGGTGTCCATCAGCTCGGCGTACAGCCCTTCGGTCAGCAGCTTCACCGCCGCCTTGCTGGCGCCGTACACGGTCTGGCCGGGGAACGGGAAGAACCCGCCCATGCTCGACACGGTGGCCAGCTGGGCCTCGGGCCGAGCCAGGAGTACCGGCAAGAACGCCCGGACCATGTTCATCGTCCCGGCCAGGTTCACCGAAAGCACCCGCTCAAGGGTGGCGTCGTCCAGCTCCTGCACCGGTACGAAGGGCTGGATGATCCCGGCGTTGTTGAGTAGCCCGTCCACGACACCGTGCAGTGCCTCCACCTCGGCCACGAGCGCCAGGGTTCCGGCCCGGTCGGTGATGTCGACGACGTGCGTGCTGAGTCGGTCTGCCTCGCTTGGCAGCTGCGCCCGGACCAGCGTCGCGGTCTCCTCCAATGCTTCGGAGCGTACGTCGGCAGCCGCCACCCGGGCGCCGCGCCGGAGCAGCTCGAGCACCAGCTCTCGGCCTATGCCGCTGCCCCCGCCGGTGACCACCCAGACCTTGTCGCGAGCCCTCATACGTCCACTGTGTCACTTGCCGGAAGCCGCGGCCGACCCGGCGCCGCTCCCCTTCCCCCACCCGACTACCGCGGGGTTGCCGTCGCCGAAACCCCCGATTTCGCCCTCCCGGGCGACGGTAGGGGCGCGGGAGTCGGGGAAGGCGCGGCCGGAAGACGGGGCCCGCGAATGGCGCTATCGCACTGGACGGAAACCTTCGTAGCATCGAGGCGTGTCGCTGCTGGAACGCGAGGAGCAGCTGCGGGCCGCCGCTGAGTACCTGGCCGACGCCGCGGCCGGGCACGGCCGCCTGGTGTACGTCGGCGGCGAGGCCGGCGTGGGCAAGTCGACCTTCGTCGGCCATCTGGTCAAGGAGGTCGGCGAGGGCCGGGCATCGGTAGCGATCGGATTCTGTGACGGCTCGGCGACTCCGGCACCGCTGGGGCCGCTCGTGGAAATGCTTGCGCAGCTGCCAGCGGGGCTGTGGCCGGAGGGCGCCACCCGACAGCAGGTCTTCGCCGGGCTGCTCGACACGCTGCACCGCGCCGCGACCCCGTACCTCCTGGTGATCGAGGACGTGCATTGGGCCGACGAGGCCACGCTGGACCTCATCCGCTTCCTGGCCCGGCGCATCCATGGATGCCGGGCCTTGGTGCTGGCGACGTTCCGCCCCGAGGATGCCGCACCAGGTCACGGCCTCCGGGTCGTGGTGGGCGACACGGCCACCGCGGCCGGCACCCGGCGAATGGACCTGTCCCCACTGACCGCCGACGCCGTGGCCACACTGGTGGCCGAGCACCGGCGTGGGCACCCCGAGCAGACCCTGGACCCCCGTCACCTGCACCGGGTGACGGGGGGCAACGCGTTCTTCGTGACCGAGGCACTCTCCGCAGAGGCAGACCGCGTACCGCCCACCGTGAGGGATGCCGTGCTTGCCCGGGTGGCCAGGCTTGACGAGGGCTCCCAGCGCGCGCTCGAGCTGGTGGCCCTGGCCGGGGCACGCGCCGAGGTGGGTCTGCTGGGCGAGCTCTACCCCGACGGCTTCACCGCACTCGACGAGCCGCTGGCCCGAGGCCTGCTGCGGTCGGTGGGCGGGGACATCGTCTTCCGCCACGAGCTGGCGCGGTTGGTCGTGGCGGACGAGGTTCCCGCCGGCCGGTCGACGCACCTACACCGCCGCCTGCTCGCCGCACTGGAGCGACGTGGAGCCGATCCGGCCCGGCTGGCGCACCACGGCGAGGCGGCCGGCGATGCGGCGGCCGTCCTCAGGCATGCCCCGGAGGCGGCCGCCCGGGCCGCCGCGCTGGGCGCGCATCAGGAGGCGGTCCGGCAGTACCGGCGGGCCCTGCGGTACGCCGACCGACTCACCGACGACGAACGGGCCGAGCTCGCGTGGTCGCTGGGCTACGAGTGCTACCTCACCAACCGGATCGAGGATGCCATCGAGGCGACCCGGCAGGCCCTGCACATCTGGGAGGCGTCCGGCGAGAACGTCCGGGTGGGCGACGCCTGGCGATGCCTGTCGCGGTTGAGCTGGTTCGCCGGACGCAACGACGACGCCGAGGCTTTCGGCGCCCGGGCCGTCGAGGTTCTTGACGGCACCGAGACCGTCGAGCAGGCGATGGCCTACAGCAACCGCACCCAGCTGCGCATGCTCTCCAGCGACCTGACCGCTACCCGCGAATGGGGAAAGCGCACGCTGGAGCTGCTGGACCGGCTGCCGGACACGACGCGTCGTACGGAGGTCCGGGTGCACGCCCTCAACAACCTCGGCACCATCGAAGCCACCGGCGGCAACCACGACGAGGGGCTGGCCCTGCTGAGGCAGAGTCTGCAGGGGGCTCGTGCGGACGACCTCCACGAGCACGCTGCCCGTGCCTACTGCAACCTGGTCTCCCTCGCAGTCGTCCAACGTCGCCACGACGAGGCCGAGCACTACCTGGATGAGGGCCTGGACTACTGCCTCGACCGCGACCTGGACTCGTGGACCCTGTATCTGCTGGGCTTCCAGGCCCGGCTCCGGCTGGACCGCGGTGACGCGACCGGCGCCCGAGCCAGCGCCGAGTCAGTGCTACGGCGGGCCGAGCTCGCCTCCATCGACACCTTCGAGCCACTGCTCACTGTCGCGCAACTCGCGCTCCGGGCCGGGAACCCGGAGGGACAGGAACTCCTCGAGCGGGCCGCCGACCTCGCCGACCTGACCGGGGAGGTGCAGCGCATCGCGCCGGCGACGAACGCCCGGTGCGAGGCGGCCTGGATCTCCGGCGACACCGACGGCGCGCAGTCACTGGCGGCGGCTGCGTGGCCGGGTGCGGCCAGTGCCGACTGTCCCTGGAATCGCGGAGCGGTGGCCACCTGGCTCCCCCCGGACACCCCTATCTCGATCGAGATCCTCGCCCCGCCGTACGCGGCCGAGTGCTCGGGTCGGTGGGCCGATGCCGCTGTGCTGTGGCAGGAGACCGGCAGTCCCTTCGAGGAGGCCCTGGCCCTGGCCCGGAGCGGCGAGCGGCCCCACCTGGAGGCGGCGGTCGGGCTCTTCGACCGGATCGACGCCCCGGTGGCTGCCGACCGGGCCCGTGCCCTGCTCCGCAGCCGAGGCTGGTCAGCGCCGCCTCGTCGGGCCTCCTCGCGACGACCTGACGGCCTCACGCCACGGGAGGCCGAGGTGCTCGACCTGCTCGTCTCCGGCCTCTCCGACGCCCAGATCGCCGGGCGGCTGGTCATCTCACGACGTACGGCGGAGCACCACGTCGCGTCCGTGCTGACCAAGCTCGGCAAGACCAGCCGCAAGGAGCTGGTCGACATAGCGCCGAGCGAGTCTGGGTAGCCGGTCGGGTCGATGATGGGTAGCCAATACCCATGACGACCGCGGGGCGCGCCCGCACCCTGGAGCTACCACCACTTCAGGAAGGAACACCATGCCACTCTTCATGGACGTGCACTCACTCGGGGACGGGGTCACGATGGACGACGTCGCCAAGGCCCACGCCGCCGATCTCGCCACCCAGGAACCTCACGGGGTGAGCTACCTGCGCTACTGGGTCGACGAGTCGCGGGGCCAGATCTTCTGCCTGGTCGAGGCGCCCGACGCCGAGGCCGCCCACACCGTGCACCGCGAGGCCCACGGGCTGGTCGCCGACCAGATCTTCCTGGTGCAGGAAGGCGTCTGAGACCCGGCCACCCCTGCCGCGGCGTACTCCCGCACCCCCAACTACCGCGCGGTTGCCGTCGCCGAAACCCCGAATTCGCCCTCCCGGGCGACGGCAAGTCCGCGGGAGTCGGGGAAGACGCGGCGGCCTCAGCTGGCGGCGTCGAGGATCACCTGGGCCAGCGCCGCCGGCTGGGTCAGCTGCGGCCAGTGCCCGCCCGGCAGGTCGACGTACTCGACGGCGCGGGCCTGCGCCAGCTCGGGCAGGTCCCCGCCGTCCACCCACTCCCGGGCGTCGTCGGCGGTGTACTCGGGGCAGACCATGGTGACCGGTACGTCGAAGCGCCGCGGGTCGTCGGGGAACTCCAGCGGGGTCGCGATCACCGCCTCCGGCACAGGGATCGCCTCGGCGTAGAAGCGGCGCAGCGCCGCCTCGTCGAAGTCGACAACGTTCGCGGCCTCGCCGACCTCGACCCAGTCGGGCATCGGGACCTCGCCGTTCTCGGCGGGGAGGCCACCGAGCAGCCGGTCGCCCGACTCCCCGGGGAAGCCCCCGACCCACACGGCCCGCGCGACCCGGTCCGGGCGGGCGGCGAGCGCCGCGTGACCGAGCCCGCACCCGGCGGAGTGGCCGACCAGCATGACCGGTCCGGCCGCGCCGTCGACGGCCGTGACGACGGCGGCGACGTGATCGGCCAGGGTGACCCCCCGCCGGTCGGCGGCCTGCGACTCCATGCCGGGGAGGGTGAGTGCGCGGACCCGGTGGCCGGCGTCCTCGAGCAGAGGTACGACGCGGTCCCAGGTGTGTTCGTTCAGCCAGAGGCCGGGAATCAGCACGATGTCCGTCATGTCTGTCACCCTACGGACGCGCACCGACAGCCGGTCCTACTCGGACTGGAAGGGGCGGACCTCCACCTTGCCCTGGCAGGCGGCCGAGCCCCGGCGGGCGTAGTCCAGAGCGGCGTCGAGGTCCTCGCACTCGATGATCCAGAATCCGCCCAGGTACTCCTTGGTCTCCAGGTACGGCCCGTCGGTGAGTACGGGTTCCGGGCCGCTGCCGTCCACAACGGTCGCGGACGACGCGGGCAGCAGGCCGCCCCCGAAGACCCAGGCGCCGGCCTCCTTGACCTCGGCGTTGAAGGCGTCGACGGCGGCGTACACGTCTTGGACGTCCACGCCCTCAGGGATGGCGTTGGTGTCGTCGTGGTGAACGCTGAGCATGTACTGCGTGGTCATGGTGACTCCTCGGTGTGGTGAGTGGCCCGTTCGGGCCTCTTGTCACTGCCACGAACGGGGAGGACCCGATCCGACATCCATTACCCAGAAAACTTCTCGAGCCTTCTTACGCCCCGCCGACCCCGTTGATCAGCAGCCAGAAGACCGCGATCCCGACCACGGCGGCCAGTACTCCCCAGCAGGCGCCGATGAGGAGACGTCGGGTCGGCGCGGCACCACTAGGGGCGATTGCCGGGAACGCCGCTGCCAGCGCGGCACCGATCCCCGCCATTGCCAGCACCTGGGCCGGAACGATGAAGTTCTCTGTCGCCGTGCTGCGGTCCAGGACCAGCGCCGACAGGGGGAGGCTGAGTGCTCCGGCGACGATCAGCGCGGCCGCCGCCAGCAGGCGCTGGACGAGCGGGCTCACCGCCCGCACCGGCTGAGCGCGAGACAGGGTGTCATGCGCTCATTGTGGCGGCCGGAGCATGGCGAGCCGACCAGCAGCCCGAATCCCGGGGCGTCGGTCGGGTACCCGATCGACATGAGCCCTTCACATCGAGGTCCCCGCTGGGCGCTGCTGGCGGCCCGGTTGCGCGTGCCCCTGATCGCGGTCGGGGCGGTCGTGATCCTGGTCGGTGGCGCTCTGGGGGCCGGCCCCTGGTCGGCCGCTGCCGGCCTGGCAGCGATGGCGGTGGGCTTTGCGCTCTACTTCCGGGTCGGCACGGTGCACGCGCCACCAGTCGAGCTGCGCGTGCCAGTGCGGGGTCGTTGGGTGGCGGTCAACAGCCCTGCCGGCAAGGTGCCCAGTCATGGCCTGCACGCCTACGGGCAGACGTACGCCGTCGACCTGGTGCATGTGCCGGAGGGTGACTGGTCGCTCGACCTGGGCTGGACGGCCCCGCACGCCCGCGCTCCCGCTGACTACCCGGGCTTCGGCCAACCGGTGCTCGCCCCCGCCGACGGCACGGTGGTGCGGGTGCGCTCGAACCGGCGCGACCACGGCGCGCGTACGTCGTACCTCGGCATCGTGGTGATGGTGCTCGAGGGCATGTGGCTGGAGCTGACCGGACGGATCCTGGGCAACCATGTCGTGCTGCGGACCGGCCCCGAGACCTACGTCGCGCTGGCGCACCTGAGACGCGGATCGGTCCAGGTCGGGACCGGCGACCAGGTGGCCGCTGGCGAGCTCCTCGGCGAGTGCGGCAACTCCGGCAACACGAGTGAGCCGCACGTGCACGTGCAGGTCATGGACCGACCCTCGATCACGAAGGCCGCGGGGCTCCCGATGCGGTTCACCAACGCCGTCGACGACGCCGGCACGCCGGTGTCGATGCCGGCCTCGGAGCAGGCCGTGACCGCCGCGTAGCCCGACGCCCTGCGCGACCCACCCTCCCCAACTCCCGCGCGCTTACCGTCGCCCGGGAGGGCGAAATCGGGGGTTTTCGGCGACGGCAGCCCCGCGGTAGTTGGGGGTGGGGAGGGTACGTCGCCACCTTCGAGGAGCACGACCTGACCCCCGGCGGCAGCGTCACCTACTACATGACCTCCCCCGAGGGCGACACGTTCCACGGCTGGTGGCGGATCACCGCAGTGGAGCCCACCGAGTCGCTCGATCTCACGGACGGCTTCGCCGACCAGTCCGGCGCCCCGAACGACGCGATGCCCACAACGGACATGTCGATGCGGCTCTTCGACAAGGACGGCGGCACTCGCATGGAGCTACGTTCGGTGTTCCACACCCGCGAGGAGATGGAGAAGCTGGCGGAGATGGGCATGGACGAGGGGCTCCGGGAGGCCGTCGGTCAGATGGACGACTGCTCACGCGCTGACCGGCCAGCGGTGGGCCAGCACCACCCCCAAGCCGCCTCGGTGGTTGAGGACGTCCCCGCTGGAGCACCCCGACTACCGCGGGGCTGCGGTCGCCGAAACCCCCGATTTCGCCCTTCCGGGCGACGGTAAGAGCGCGGGAGTCGGGGCCGGATCCGGGTGCCCAGCCCCGGACTAGGGTGGCCGCAGGCGGAGAGGAGCGACTCAATGACCGAGCGGATCGTGGTGGTGGGGGGCGGCCTGGCCGCCGGGAGGTTCGTGAGCGAGGTGCGCGAGCGCGGGCACGACGGCCCGTTGGCGGTCTTCACACAGGAGCCGCACCCGCCGTACGAACGACCACCGCTGTCCAAGGACCTGCTGCTGGGCAAGGCCGGGCCGGACGACCCGCTGGTCCACGAGGCGGGGTGGTACGCCGAGCACGACGTCGACCTGCGCACCGGCACCCGGGTCACCGCGCTCGACCTGGCGCGGCGGCGGGTGATCGCCGGCGGCGAGGAGGAGCCCTACGACACCCTGCTGCTCGCGACCGGCGCCCGGCCCCGGCGGCTGGCGATGGCCGACGACAGCGGCGTCCCGGTGACCTACCTGCGCACGCTGGACGACGCGCTCGCGCTCAAGGAGCGGCTGCGGGCCGGCGTTCGGGTCGCGATCATCGGCGGCGGTTGGATCGGGCTGGAGGTGGCGTCCGCCGCGCGTCAGAACGATGCCGAGGTGACCGTTCTCGAGGCCGCCGAGCAGCCGCTCCTCGCGGTGCTCGGCCCCGAGGTGGCCCGGATCTTCGCCCAGTTGCACCGCAGTCACGGTGTCGACCTGCGCACGTCGGTGCAGGTGACCGGGGTGGAGCGGGACGGCGAGGGTGGCACGGTGCGGCTCGCCGACGGGGACACGATCGGCTTCGACCTGCTCGTTGTCGGCATCGGCGTCGAACCGGTCACCGACCTGGCCGAGTCGTCGGGTCTCACTCTCGACAACGGCATCCGCACCGACGCCCACCTGCGCACCAGCGACGTGCGGGTGCTCGCGGCCGGGGACGTGGCGAACGTGGACCACCCCGTGCTCGGCCGCGCGGTGCGCGTGGAGCACTGGGACACCGCGATCCAGCACGCCAAGGTCGCGGCCGGCACCGCGCTCGGCGAGGACGTCGTGGCCGACGCCTTGCCCTACTTCTTCACCGACCAGTACGACCTCGGCATGGAGTACGTCGGCAGCCCCGGCCCCGAGGGCTTCGACCGGGTGGTGCTGCGGGGCGACACCGCAGGGCTGAACTTCACCTCCTGGTGGCTGCGCGGCGACGACGTCGTCGCCGGGATGCAGGTCAACGACTGGGATGCCATCGGCGACGTACGCCGCCTCGTCGGGACCACCGTGGACCCCGACCGGCTCGCCGACGAGAGCGTGGCACTCGCCGACGTGTAGGTCGACGCGTCTCCGGCCGCGAGGGATGCCGCACGTCGGATCGGGCACAGGTAGAGCCTGGACCCGACCCGAGGGAGTGCGGCGATGAGAGCAGTGGTGTGGCACGGCGAGCGTGACGTCGCGGTCGAGGAGGTGCCGGACCCGACCATCGTGGAGCCCACGGACGCGGTCATCCGGGTCACGTCCTCCGGACTGTGCGGGTCGGATCTGCACCTCTACGAGGTACTGGGACCGTTCATGACCGACGGCGACATCTTGGGCCATGAGCCGATGGGCATCGTGGAGGAGGTGGGCGCCGGCGTCGCGGACCTCCGCCCGGGCGATCGGGTGGTCATCCCGTTCCAGATCGCCTGCGGCCGGTGCGCCATGTGCGACCAGGGCCTCCAGACGCAGTGCGAGGCGACCCAGGTGCGCGAGCACGGGATGGGTGCGGCGCTCTTCGGCTACACCAAGCTCTACGGCCAGGTTCCGGGTGCGCAGGCGGAGTACCTGCGCGTCCCCCGCGCCGACTACGGCCCGATCAAGGTGCCGGAGGGTCCCCCCGACGATCGGTTCCTGTACCTGTCCGACGTCCTGCCCACGGCCTGGCAGTCGGTGGAGTACGCCGGAGTGCCCTCGGGCGGCACGCTCGTGGTCCTCGGCGCTGGCCCGATCGGGGATATGGCGAGCCGGCTCGCGCTGCGCCGCGGCATCAGGACGATCGTGGTCGACCTGGTCCCGGAGCGCCTGCATCGCGTGGCAGCGGTCGGGGCGGAGGTCATCGACGTCGACGACGTCGGCCAGGGCGAGCTCGGCGACCACATCCGTGCTCGCACCGATGGCCGCGGTCCGGACGCCGTCATCGACGCCGTCGGGATGGAGGCACACGGCTCACCGGCGGTGACCGCCGTACAGAAGATGGTCGGGCTGCTGCCCGACGCGGTGGCGGAGCCGCTGATGAAGACGGCGGGGATCGACCGCCTGGCGGCGCTTCACGCCGCGATCGACATCGTCCGGCGGGGCGGGACCATCTCCCTGATCGGCGTGTACGGCGGTGCCGCCGACCCGCTCCCCATGCTCACGCTCTTCGACAAGCAGGTGCAGCTGCGGATGGGGCAGGCCAACGTGAAGCGCTGGGTGCCCGACATCATGCCGCTGCTGACCGACGAGGACCCGCTGGGAGTGGACTCGTTCGCCACTCATCGCCTGCCGCTGGACGCGGCGCCGGAGGCGTACACGATGTTCCGCGAGAAGAAGGACGGCGCGGTGAAGGTCGTGTTCCAGCCGTGAGCCGCCCTTCGACAGCCAGGAGGAACCACCCATGCCACCCATGAAGGCAGTCGTGCTCAACTGCTCGCTGAAGCCGAGCTCGGAGACCTCGAACACCCAGCTCCTCGCCGAGGTCGTGATCGAGGCCCTGCGCGGGCACGACGTCGAGAGCCGGACCTTCCGGCTCGCGGACCTGTCGATCGCGCCCGGGGTCGTCACCGACGCCGGCGCGGGCGACGAGTGGCCGCAGCTGCACGAGGCGATCCTCGACGCGCAGATCGTGGTGTTCGCGACCCCCACCTGGCTGGGCAGGCCGTCGTCGCTGGCCCAGCGGGCCCTGGAGCGGATGGACGCCATGATCTCCGAGACCGACGACCGCGATCGGCCGGTCGCCTACGACAAGGTGGGCGGGGTGGTCGTCACCGGCAACGAGGACGGCGCGCACCACGTGATCTCCGAGATCTCCGGCGCGCTCGTCGACATCGGCTTCACGATCCCACCGCAGTCGTGGACGTACTGGAACCACGGGCCCGGCCCCGGCCCGTCGTACACCGAGACCGAGGAGGGACACGACTGGTCGGCCAGCACCGGTCGGGCGATGGCGCAGAACCTGGCGCTCGTCGCGCGGGCGCTGGCGGAGCGGCCACTGGAGCCGCCACCGGACTGACGCACCCCCGCCGGTTGAGGAGGGCCGCCAGGCCCGTCTCGAACCAGCGTGTCCGGCGTCAGCCGGGCTCGCCGCGGGTCTTGCGGCGCGCGACCACCACGATGTCCGCTGCGGCGATCGCCGCGAGCACCGCGCAGCAGGCCACGAACCAGGCCGGGAGGCCGGCCAGCCAGCCGACGATCGCGCTGGCCCCGAAGCAGACCAGCCCGATGCCGGCCAGCACGAGCCTCAGGGTGAGTGCGCTGCGGCTCGGCGCGGCGCCGTCGAACCCGGCCAGCGGGTCGTGGTACCCGGGCCTGGCCTGCTGTTCGCGTCGCCGCTTGTCGCCCATGCCGCTGCGGTACCCGTCTTCGCCCTAGCTATGAGGTGCCGGCCCCGGGGCCCGAGCCTCGCTCCGGCAGCTGCCACAGCACCGGTCCCAGGCTCGGCCCCAGCGCCAGCACGCCCGAGGCGAAGAAGTTGGCGAGCGGGGTCTCGACGTCCTGTAGCCGCTTCAGGTGGGTGATGAACCGGCCACCCTTCACCGCGAACACGAACCCGTCGGGGGTCTCGGCGCGCCAGCGTCGGTAGGAGTCCGGCCGCTGCAGCGAGTAGAACGAGCCGTTGATCTCGATCGACGTGAGCCACGCGGCGGCGTACTCCAACTCGCGACGCTGCGGCAGACCGGCCGGGTAGAAGTCGCCGCGCCAGCCCGCGTAGCGCCACCCGGAGATCCCGACCCGGACGCGTCCCGTCACGGTGCCAGCCGTACCCGGCACCCTGGGTCGCATGCGGCGACGCGTTCCCGGGTACGGCGGGACGCATGAGGATCGGGTTCTTCCTGTCGTGCGAGGAGTACTCGCCGGCCGAGCTGGTGGCCCAGGCCGCGGCCGCCGAGCGAGCGGGGTTCGAGGCGCTGTGGATCAGCGACCACTTCCACCCGTGGAACGACGAGCAGGGCGAGAGTCCGTTCGTGTGGTCGGTGATCGGGGCGATGTCCCAGGTGTGCTCGCTGCCGATCACGACGGCCGTGACGTGTCCGACGGTGCGGATCCATCCCGCGATCATCGCGCAGGCGGCCGCCACCTCCGCGGTGCTGACCGAGGGCCGCTTCATCCTCGGCGTCGGCACGGGTGAGGCGCTCAACGAGCACGTTCTGGGGGACGCCTGGCCGTCCATCGATGTCCGGCTCGAGATGCTCGAGGAGGCGGTCGAGCTGATCCGGCTGCTGTGGCAGGGCGGCTTCGCCACCCACCGCACCCGGCACTACCGGGTGGACCATGCCCGGATCTACACGCTGCCCGAAACCCCGCCGCCGATCTACGTGTCGGGGTTCGGCCCCAAGGCCACCGACGTGGCCGCCCGGATCGGCGACGGCTACATCTCGACGAAGAACGAGCCGGACCTGGTCTCCCGCTTCAAGAAGGCCAGCGGCGGCAAACCGGCTCAGGCCGGCACGAAGGTGGCCTACGCCCCCACCGTCGACGAGGCCGTGAGCCACGCCCACCGCCTGTGGTCCACCAGCGGGCTGCCGGGCGAGCTCGCGCAGGTGCTCCCCTCCCCGCGCCACTTCGAGCAGGCCGCCGAGCTGGTCACTGAGGACGACACCCGCGCCACCGCCGTCGCCGGCCCCGACCCCGACACCCACCTCCACGCGGCCAAGGAGTACGCCGACGCCGGCTACGACGAGCTCTATGTGGCCAATATGGGCCCCCACCATCTCGCGATGATCGACTTCTACGGCCGGGAGGTGCTCCCGCACCTGCAGTGAGGGCGCGGTTTGCCGACGCACCAACCGTTTTGGTCGCCGAAACGGGCGGCGAGCAGCAATTTTGGTTGGTACGTCGCGAAACCCTCAGGCCTCGGTGACTCCCTCGTAGAGGCCGAGGTGGTTGCCGTCGGGGTCGCTGAAGACCGCCCACCAGCTGGTCTCGGAGATCGGGGACTTCTCCATCAGGACGGTGCCGCCGTTGGCGGTGACCTTGGCCAGGGTGTCCTCGATGGAGTCGACCACGACGTAGGAGCGCGGCTGGGTGAAGCCGTCGGAGCGGGGGGCCAGGCCCCCGCCGCTGATCTCGTTGGGTGCCTGCCACATCGGGTAGCCCTCGAAGCCGGGGATCTCCGCGATCTGCCAGCCGAAGAGGTCGGAGTAGAACGCCGAGGCGCGCTCGAGGTCCGCAACCGGGATGTCGATGTGGGTGATGTCTCCGTGAGCCACGATGCTCCTCCTGGGTCGTACGGCGCGGGTCCTCCGGAGAGTACCCAGCCGCGCCGAGCCCATCAGCGCCTCGGACCTGGAACCACCCGGCGGCCTCGTGGGAGGCTGGAGACCCCCAGCGCCGAGGTCGCCGATGTGCCACTACTGCGGTTGTCGCCAGCTCCCCCTGATCCGCGACTACATCGCCGAGCACGAGCGGGCGCTGGCGTCAGCAGATGCCGCCCTTCGCGCCGCGGACGCCGGTCGCCTCGATGAGGCGCGCGGACACCTCGAGGCGTACGGCGCGGAGCTGCGGTCGCACTGGGCGGGCGAGGAGGCCGGGATCTTCGTGGTGATGTCGGCGCGCGACCAGCGGTACGCCGACTACATCGCACCGCTCGTCCAGGACCATCGCGACCTCGATGCCTACCTGGCCACCGTCGACCTGGCCAGTGAGGAGGGGCGGCGGGCGTTCCGGGTGTCGGTGCAGGAGCTGACCGAGCACATCAGCAAGGAGGAGGACGGGCTGTTCCCGGCGACTCTCGTCGAGCTCGACGGTCGCGAGTGGGATGCGGCGATCGTCGCCTGGCAAGAGGCGCACCCCGGGGAGGATCTCCTGCCTGACGCGTGAGCAGCGCCGCGCGATCAGGGAAGCAACGACAGGCCCTGCCCGGCGAGGTGTTGGCCGACCTGCCCGGAGGTCCAGATCTGGAACTCCCGGTCCTCGTCCGGCTCCTCGGGCATCCACTCGGCCGCCCAGGCCGCGACGGCCCGGGCCAGGAGGACGCCCGGCTCGGCCCCGGCATCACCAAGGGGTGCTGCGTCCCGGCCACTCCGCCGGAGGTGGTTCACGGTGACCCGCTGCGGGACCGACAGGTCGGGCAGGACGGCGCCCGGGTCACTCTCGACGTACACCTGTCCGAAGGCGTCGTCGGGCAGCAGCGCGACGACCTGCCGGATCGCGTCGATGTCCTCGCCCGCGCCCGCGATCAGCACGTGCAGCAGCGGATGGCAGCGCCGACGGGACCTCCTCATGCGATCCAGTATAGGTAAGGCTTCCCTTACTGACCAGACCTGAGAGTGGAGATCTCGGGTCACGCGCCCCCACGAACTCTCGGCGCGGCCCGCACATGGGCCCGCTCGCCCTGCTTCCCGACCAGGCTGAGGTACTCCACCGGCCCGGCGCTGGTCGCGGCGAACCAGTGCGGGGTGCGGGTGTCGAACTCCGCGGCCTCCCCCGGCTCGAGGATCAGGTCGTGCTCGCCGAGGACCAGGCGCAGGCGGCCGTCGAGCACGTAGACCCAGTCGTACCCCTCGTGGGTGCGCGGCTCCGGCACGGCGTCGTCGGCACCGCGGGGCAGCACGAACTTGTAGGCCTGGATGCCTCCCGGTCGACGGGTGAGCGGCAAGATCGTCGACCCGTCACTGCACGCGATGGGGCGCAGGTTGATCCGCGGGTTCCCGGTGGGCGGCGCGTCCACGAGCTCGTCGAGGGTGACGCCGAAGGCGCGGGCCAGGGGGAGCAGCTGCTCCAGGGTGGGCCGGCGGCGGCCCGCCTCCAGGCGCGACAGCGTGCTCGTCGAGATACCGGTCTCCTCGGCGAGCTCGGCCAGCGTGCTGCCACGGTGCTGGCGCAGCTGCCGCAGCCGGGGTCCGACGGCGTCGAGGGTGCGGGCGGTGGAGTCGGCCATCCCTCCAGTTTGCCATTTGGCAACAGGCTTTGCAGATCCGCCGCCGCCTCAGGGACGCTCGTCGCACGACCCGAACGGGTCGCCAACCAACCGTGGGAGGGACGATGACCCGGCAGGTACGCGACGCGATGGTGCTCGGTGGCGGCGCGAGGCCCCGATGACGCCCGGCTTCGACAAGGACTACTGGGAACGGCACTGGCGACACGGCCCGCCGGAAGACCGCGCGCAGCTGCGGGCCCTGCCGCCGAACCCCCACCTGGTCCGCGAGTCCGGCGGGCTGGCACCGGGCAGTGCGCTGGATGCCGGCTGTGGCACCGGGACCGAGGCGCTCTGGCTCGCCTCCAGAGGGTGGCGAGTGGTCGCGGTGGACATCTCCGCCGCTGCCTTGGCGCAGGCCGCCGCCCGCCTCGCCTCGGACGGACCATCGGGGGCCGTGGAGTGGGTCGAGGCAGACCTGACGAGCTGGGAGCCGGGCCGCTCGTTCGACCTGGTCACGTCCCACTACACCCACCCGGAGCTGTCGCGGTCGGAGTTCTTCGGCCGGCTCGCCTCCTGGGTGGCCCCCGGTGGGACCCTCCTGGTCGTCGCCCACGCCGCCGCAGACCCGAGGCGCAGAACTGACGACCACCCCGACCACCGTCATGGGCCGCCCGCGGAGACGACGGTCACTGCGGCGGAGATCCGGGAGTCGCTCGACCCGGCGGGGTGGCGGGTCGAGACCGCCGAGACGCAGGCCCGGACGGCCGCTGGCCACGGCGGTGGGGTTCTCCTCAGCGACGTGATCGTGCGCGCCACCCGCCGCAACCCTGCATAAGAGCCCTCTCATGCTCGTCTCACAGCCGCTTCAGAACGGCCGGTGATGATTGAACCATCAACCACAAGGACCAGAGCTTCACAGAAAGAGGAGACGAACGATGAACATCCGCCGTACCACCGCTCTCGCCGCCGCCGGCGCCCTGCTGGCTTCGCCGCTCGCCTTCGCCTCGCCCGCGTCAGCCACCGAGAAGGAGTTCAAGGTGGGGGGCGCCGACGTCGACTTCTCGGTCGAGAAGGATGACGGTCGCTTCGAGGTCGAGGTCGACATCGACGACGCCAAGCCCGGCAGCAAGTGGCGGATCACCCTCTGGCACGACGGCAAGCGGTTCTTCAAGCAGACCCGCACCGCCGACAGCGACGGCGACGTGAACGACGTCGAGCGCAAGCGCCCGAACACCAAGGGCAAGGACGTCTTCAAGGTGAAGATCAAGCGCGTCGGCGGAGCGAGCAAGGTTCGCACGATCGTCAAGCGGTGACCCTGCGGTCCGCACTGACCCCCTGACGAGGCCCGGCACCCCCGTGGTGCCGGGCCTCGGCCCGTTCGACGTACCAACCGAATTCGCCGGCCACCTACGCTGAAATGCATGTACCTGGAGAACGTCGTCATCGACGCGGCCGACCCGCAAGCGCTAGGCCGGTTCTGGGAGGCCGCGCTCGGGACCGAGACGCTGACCGACGAGCACGCAGGCTTCGAGACCCGGCTGACGGTGCCCGACGGTCCGGTCCTCGACCTGTGCTTCCCCCGCGTGCCCGAGGCGCCCGCCGGTCCGCAGCGGCTCCACCTGGACCTCCGGGGCGCTCAGGAACAGCGGGAGGTGGTCGACCGCCTGTCGGCGTTGGGCGCCGCCCCGGCCGACATCGGCCAGGGGCAGGTGCCGTGGGTGGTGCTCGCCGACCCCGAGGGCAACCCGTTCTGCGTGATGGAGGAGCGGGAGGAGTACGTCGACACCGGCCCGGTCGCGGCCCTGCCACTCGACGTGGCCGACCCCCACCGCGACCGGGAGTTCTGGGGTTGGCTGACCGGCTGGGTGCCGGTCGAAGGTGCCGGGCTGCTCAGCCTGCGACACCCGTCGCAGCGCGGCCCGCTCCTCGAGCTGTGCCCCGAGGTGGCGCCCAAGGGACCGACCAAGAACCGGATGCACCTCGACGTCCGGCTCAGCGCAGGTGAGAACCCCGACGCGGTGGCGCGGGAGATCACCGTTCGCGGGGGGCGCGAGCTCCACCCGGGCTGGGGCGACCTGCCCTGGCGGACCTACGCCGACCCGTCGGGCAACGAGTTCTGCGTGCTCCCCGCGCCCGCCTGACCCGACCTCGAGCCCCGCCGCCACGTGCCGGGGGCCATGCCGACCTGGCGCTTGAACGCCCGGTTGAACGCCGACTCCGACTGGTAGCCGACCCGGGCGGCGGCCTGGGCGACACTCACCGAGCCGCTCTGGAGCAGCCGCGCCGCTGCCTGCAGCCGCCACTGGGCCAGGTAGGTCATCGGTGGCATGCCGACGTAGTTGGTGAAGCGTTCGGCGAACGAGGAGCGCGACATGTCGACCTCGCGGGCCAGCCGCTCCAGGGTCCACGGCTCGGCGAACCGACCGTGGATCAGGCGCAGTGCCTGCCCCACCTGCGGGTCGCGCAGCCCGGCGACCCAGCTGCGCGCGTCGGGCGGCAGGCTCTCGATGTGGGCGCGCAACGCCTCGAGGAACATCAGCTCCGACAGCTTCGCCAGCATCGCCTCCTGGCCCGCGTCACGACTCTGGCTGGCCTCGATGGCGGCGTCGAGCAGACCCGTCATCCAGGTCCAGCTGCGTGCCGAGACCGGCGCGCGCAGGAGCCGCGGCAGGGACTCCAGCAGCGGGTTGAACGGCCGCACGTCACAGGCCAGGTAGCCACAGGCGAACCGGCACCGCTCGGCGCCGCTCTCCCCGACCTCGATGGGGAACGGCAGCGTCTGGTGCACGGGGTGGTAGTAGCGAGAGGCGTCCGGCCGCGCGCGCACTCCGGGCTCCGAGGCCAGGATGTTGGCGTCACCGGCCGGGTAGATGACCATCTCACCGGCGCTGACCAGCACGGCCGCGTCGGGGTCCTCGACCGACGCCGCCCAGCAGGAGCCCTCGGTGATCACGTGGAAGGCGATGACGTGGTCGTAGTCAGCGCTGATCCGGTCCGCGATCTCCTCCGACGTCGGGCTCTCGGTGGCGAACGGGATCCGCGCGTCGATGTCGAAGAACACCGCCCCGTTGAGCCGTACCGCCAGCAAGACGTCGGACAGGACATCCATTGCGCACCTCCGGACGCTCAGGCAACCCGGCTGGACGTCCGGGCACGTTGCCCGATCGATCCGGACGAACGGACAAGGCGACCGGTGGCTCGGGCGTTCCGAGCCGCCCTGGCGCTTCCTAGCGTCAAAGGCACATTTTCCCACGCCCGGGCCACGTGCCCCAGAGGAGCAATCATGACCATCGTCAACGACCAGACCGACCGGGTGGTCGGAACCCTGCGCGAGCTCGTGCGCGGTCGCGTCATCGACCGCAACGACCCGGAGTACGACGCGGCAAGGCGGGTGTACAACGGCGCCATCGACCGGCACCCGCTGGCCGTCGTCCGAGTGAGCGACGTCGCCGATGTGATCGCCTGCGTCGACCACGCCCGGGAGCACGGGCTCCCCCTGGCAGTACGTGGAGGTGGCCACCACGGGGCCGGCTTCGGTGTCTGGGACGAGGCCCTGGTGATCGACTTCTCGGCGCTCCGGTCCACCACCGTCGACCCGCAGGCTCGCACGGTTCGGGTCGACGCCGGCTGCACCTGGGGAGACGTGGACCATGCGACTGGTCCGTTCGGATTGGCGACCCCTTCGGGCTTCGTGTCCACGACCGGGGTGTCCGGCCTGACCCTGGGTGGCGGCACCGGCTACCTCACCCGTCATCTCGGGCTGACGATCGACAACCTGCTGTCGGTGGACGTGGTCCTGGCCGACGGCCGCTTCGTCACCGCCAGTGCGCACAGCCATCCCGACCTGTTCTGGGGACTGCGCGGCGGCGGGGGGAACTTCGGCGTCGCCACCTCGTTCACGTTCCGGTGCCACCCGATCGGCGAGGCCGGGACCGTCATCGGCGGCCCGGTGCTCTACGACCTGGCCGACACCGAGCAGGTCTTCGGCTGGTATAGGGATCTCCTCCCTGGCCTGCCCGACGAGCTCAACGGCTGGATCGGTGTCCTGGAGGTCCCGTCAGCCGCACCGTTCCCGGAGGAGCTGTGGGCCCGCAAGGTGTGCGGGATCGTCTGGTGCTACTCCGGCCCGCACGACCGGGCGGAGAACGTCCTGGCCGAAGTGCGAGCGTTCGGCTCACCCGTCCTCATGGGCCTCCAGCCGATGCCCTACTCCACCCTCCAGTCCGCCTTCGACGGGCTGCTGCCCGCCGGGCTGCAGTGGTACTGGAAGGCCGACGTCTACGAGGAGATCCCCGACGAGGCCGTCGCCATCCATCGCAAGTACGGCGAAACCATCCCGACCTCGTTGTCGACGATGCACCTCTACCCGATCAGCGGGGTCGCCGCCCGGGTGCCCGTGGACGCCACCGCGTTCGCGTTCCGCAACGGGGGGTGGAACGGCGTGATCGGCGGCATCGACCCCGACCCGGCCAACCTGGCCACGGTCACCGACTGGGCTCGCCGCTACTGGGAGGAGCTGCATCCGTTCTCGGCGGGCGGCGGCTACGTCAACATGATGATGGACGAGGGCCGGGAGCGGGTCCGCGCGGCGTACGGCGGCAACTACGAGCGCCTCGTCGACCTCAAGCGCCGCTACGACCCCGACAACCTCTTCCGGATCAACCAGAACATCGCGCCCGACGAGGTCTCCCGATGAGCGGCCGGACCCGGCTCCCCTCCACCCGGATGCTGGGGGCCGTCGCGACGGTGATGATGGCCTTGGCCCTCTCCCCGTTGGGGGCCCCGTCGGAAGCGAGTATCCCGGTGGACCTCGAAGGGTCGGTCAGCACCGAGTCCGTCGTGCGGGAGCTCACGACCTTCGCCGCACCCGGCTGCACCGGTGGCTGCGGCTCCGGCAGCACGGTCGGACCCGACGGTGCCCTCTATGTGACGGACGGTCCGGGTGGCCGCGTACTGCGGGTCGACCGTTGGAGCGGTGCGACCACGACGTACGTCGACGGGCTGCCACGGGCGATCCCCGAGGTGGGCATCGGTGGGGCGATCGACGTTGCGTTCATCCGCCACACGGCCTACGTGCTGGTGACCCTGGTGGGGCCCGAGTTCGGCCAACCCGACGTGGTCTCGGGGGTGTACCGCATCGGCAAGCACGGCCGGCCGCGCGCCATCGCGGCCGTCGGGGCCTGGTCGGCGGCGCACCCACCCGCCACGGACTTCTTCATCGCCAGCGGAGTGCAGTACGCCCTCGACCGGGTCCGGGACGAGCTGGTCATCACCGACGGGCACCACAACCGGTTGCTGACCGTCGACCGCAGTGGGCGGATCCGCGAACTGCGGGCCCTCGGCAACGTGGTCCCGACCGGCGTCGAAGCCGTGGGAAGGATGCTCTTCCTGGCCCAGGCGGGACCGATTCCGCACCGGCCAGCGGACGGCCGCGTCGTCCGGCTCCCCCGTGGCTCCGACCCGGTGGAGGTGGCGGCGGGCGTCCCTCTCGCGGTCGACGTCGAGGTCGGTCGCGGGCGGCTCTACGCACTCTCCCAGGGAGTCTGGGACCTGCCCCCGACCCCGGAGAACGAGGGGAAGCCGGCCGCACCGGACACCGGGGCGATCCTGCGCCTCGAGCGGAACGGCGCCCTCCGCACCGTGGTCGACGGACTCGACCGGCCGACCTCGCTCGAGATCGTCCACGGCACCGCCTTCGTCGTCACCCTGACCGGCAAGGTCCTCCGCATCGACGGGCACTCGATGTAGCGATCCGCCGGCATGGTGCGACGTACCAACCGAAATTGCTGTCGAGACAGCGAAATGACGACCCATACGGTTGGTGCGTGGTCACCCAGAAGGGTCCACCCGCTCAGTAGTCCATGGCCATGACTTGGCGGACCTCGGCGAGGGTCTGGTCGGCCACCGCCGCCGCGCGGGCATTCCCTGCGCGCAGGATCTGGGTCAGCTGGGCGGGATCGGCGGCGTAGCGCACCCGCCGCTCGCGGTGCTCGCGCAGGCCGTCGTTGACCGCCTCGGTGACGAGTGCCTTGAGGGCGCTGCCGCCGCCGGTCCCCACGGCTGATGCGACGTCCTCCGGTGCGGCACCCGTGAACCCCGAAGCGATGTTCAGCAGGTTCGCCACCTCCGGCCGTCGCTCCGGCTCGTAGGTGATCACCGGATCTGAGTCGGTGCGTGCCTTGCGGAGGATCGCCGCCGTCTCCTCTGGGGTGGCGCCGAGGCGGATGGCATCCCCCCGGCTCTTCGCCATCTTCTGCCCATCGACACCCAGGATCAGCTGCTGATCATTGATCAGGGCGGCCGGCTCCGGGAACACCTGCGCGCCGTCCGCGAACCGGGTGTTGAAGCGCCGGGCGACGACCCGCGTCTGCTCGACGTGCGGCAGTTGGTCCCTCCCCACCGGAACCACGTCGGCCTTGCAGAACAGGATGTCGGCAGCCTGGTGGACCGGATAGGTGAGCAGCAGCCCCGAGAGTGGCCGCTGGCTGTCCTTCAGCTCCTCCTTGACCGTGGGGTTGCGCTGCAGCTCAGCCTGCGTCACCACACTCAGGAACGGCAGTATCAGCTGGTTGAGCGCCGGCACCGCTGAGTGCGTGAAGATCGTCGACCGGTCGGGATCGATCCCCGCTGCCAGATAGTCGGCCACCAGCGACAGCGTGTTCGCCTTGAGCTGGCCTACCGACTCCCGATCGGTGATCACCTGGTAGTCCGCGATCAACACGAACGAGTCGACTCCATGCTCCTGGAGTGCCACTCGGTTCCGGAGGCTGCTCAGGTAGTGGCCGATGTGAAGGTCGCCGGTGGGCCGGTCTCCGGTGAGCATCCGGTGTCGGCTCGGGTCGGCGGCGATGGAAGCCGCCACTTCTCGGCTGCGGTTCCTCGCTGCATCAACGGTGGTGGTCATGCCTGCTCCTAGGGTCTTGCCCTCGGGCGTGCACGACGTCGATCCCCCATGCACACGAGCCGCCCAAGGGCGGCTCGATGGGGTGGTAACGATCGGTGGCCGCCTACTCGGTCGGCCACCACCACTGCGCTACGCGGATCGTCACGGGGCAAGTCTACGGCAGGTCAGCGAGTAGTCCCGGTTCGCGACAGCGGAGGGACAATGACGGACGGCTCAGTGGGCCATGTCGACGAAGCGCGAGTAGTGCCCTTGGAAGGCCACGGTGATGTCGCGGGTGGGGCCGTTGCGGTGCTTGGCGACGATCAGGTCCGCCTCGCCGGGGCGGGTCGACTCCTTCTCGTACACGTCCTCGCGGTGCAGCAGGACGACCATGTCCGCATCCTGCTCCAGGCTGTTGTGGGCGGCGATCCCGTTGGCGACGAAGTTGTGCAGCCCGAGCACGGTCGCGTCGTAGACCGACTCGCGGCCCGCCGGCTCGATGGCGGTGATCGCGTCCCAGTGGACGTCGTTGGTGGCGACCACGTCGAGGTCCGCGTCATCGAGTACGGCGGCCACTTGCGCCATCCGCTGCCGGGCAGCAGGAGTCGATCCCGGCGTCACGGACGACGGTCCGGCAGGAGATCCCTCGGTGAGGACCTCGCGCAGCCGACCCTGGACGGCGCCGGACACCGGCAGCGCAGCCGCGTCGTCACCTCGTCGGCCGGTCAGGTGGCGCGTGAGGAGCTCGGCCTGCTCGTCGTGCGCGGTCGGTGCACCGACCCGGGTCAGGAAGCGCAGCTGGTTCTCCGGACCGTCGATGCGGAGGTGCCACCGCACCCCAGCGTCCTTGGTCCGCGCCCGATTGATGGAGGTGAAGACGTTGAACCGCAGCAGGAGCCGCGCGAGATCGTCGACCAGGCGACGACTGGCGGCGGCGTACCCGATCCGTCCCTCGGCCGCGGCCTCGTCGAACCAGACCATCCCGGCGACCGCCCACACCTGCCGCAGGAACGCCGCCAGCTGGGTCTTGGGAAGGGCGCCGACCCAGTCGGGGAGCGCGGCGTCGCCGGGGTCGCGGACCGCCCGGGCCGCCGCCACCACGTCGTCGTCGCTGCGTGGTCGGAGCTCCAGCGGGGCCGGCACGTGCCGTGGCGCAGCCAGGCGGGCGCCGACGGTCAGCTCGGCCAGCGGGATCCACCCGTCGTGGGTCAGGAACCGGTGGTTGCTGGTCGCCCGGATCCGCCGCCCGGACGCGAGGGACAGCTCGAAGACCGGCTTGGTGCCCGACGGGAAGGCGTGTGTCAGCGTGCGCGGCACCAGCTTGAGCCGGTCGTCCAGGGCCCACACGGGCACGTCGCGCGCACCGGACTCCATCAGCTCCCCGAGGGTGACCTCGGCGTTGGTGTCGGCGCGCAGCAGCCGGGTGTCGGCGGTCAGGCACCCGGACTCGCGCAGGTCGCTCAGCATCGGCCGCTTGTCCGAGCGCTGCTCGGGGCCACGGTTGAGCTGCGACAGCGCGACGATCGGGACCTCGAGCTCCTTGGCGAGGAGCTTGATCTGGCGGGAGAACTCCGAGACCTCGAGCTGGCGGGACTCCACCTTCCGGCCCGACGTCATCAGCTGCATGTAGTCGATCACCATCAGCCGCAGGTCGTGGCGCTGCTTGAGACGCCTGGCCTTGGCCCGGATCTCCATGATCGTCATGTTGGGGCTGTCGTCGATGAAGATCGGCGCCGACGAGACCTCGCCCATCCGGCGAGCGAGCTTGGTCCAGTCGTCGTCGTTCATCTGCCCGTTGCGGATGTGGTTGAGCGGCACCCGGGACTCCGCGGCCAGCAGCCGCATGGTGATCTCGGAGCGGTTCATCTCCAGGCTGAAGAAGGCGCTGGTCATGTTGTTGTGGATCGAGGCGGCCCGGCACAGGTCCAGGGCGAGCGTGGAGTTGTGGGTGGGGATCCCGGTCGGGCCCGCCAGATAGAGGTGCGGCGCGGTCGCCACCTGCACGCACCGCACCGGTACCGACGGCACCGGGCGGACCGAGTCGACCTTGACCACGCCGCCGTCCGGCATGGCGATGGTGTGGACGGCATCGACCGTCGCCGCGAGCTCCGCGGTCGTCCGGACCTCGGGCACCGCGCCCGGGCGGTCCGGGCCGCTCCGCACCCCGAAGGCCTGTCGACGGGTGACCCACAGGTGCTCGGCGTCGGCGACGACCACCGCGCCGTCGGAGAAGGCGAGCTCGTAGCAGGGTCGCCCGGACATCACCTCGGTGGCCGCCACCACCCGGGTCGGACGCTCCGCGCCGTCCAGCAGCTCCTCGCCGACGGCGACCTCCCCCATCGTGGTCCACCCGCTCGGGGTCGGCAGCGGGGTGTCGAGCGCGAGCGCCTTCCCCATGGCCGGCCGCGCCGCCACGATGATCATCTGCCCGGCGTGCAGTCCGTTGGTCAGGTCGTCGAGGTCGGCGAAGCCGGTCGGCACGCCGTACAGCCCGGCATCCCGGTTCCCGATCGCCTCGATCTCGTCCAGGACGCCGGCCATGATGTCCGAGAGCGGCGCGTAGTCCTCACTGGTGCGCCGGTCGGTGACCCGGTAGACCTCGGCCTGGGCCTGGTCGACCACGTCGTCGACCTGCCCCTCGCCGGCGTACCCGATCTGCACGATCTTGGTCCCGGCCTCCACCAGCCGGCGCAGGATGGCCTTCTCCCGCACGATCTCGGCGTAGTAGCCGGCGTTCGACGCGATCGGCACGTTCGCCGAGACGGTGTGGAGGTACGGCGCGCCGCCCACCCGCGCCAGGTCGCCGGTGCGCTGGAGCTCCGCGGCCACAGTGACGGGGTCGGCCGGCTCGCCCCGCCCGAACAGGTCGAGGATCGCGTTGTGGATGATCTCGTGGCTGGGCCGGTAGAAGTCGTCGCCGCGCAGCACCTCGGCCACGTCGGCGATCGCGTCCTTGGACAGCAGCATGGCGCCGAGCACGCTCTGCTCGGCGGCCATGTCCTGGGGCGGCGTGCGGTCACCGGGGCGCAGCGGCGCCTCGCCGGGCGGGTACGCCGCCGGCCCGTCACCCCAGCCGTCGTACGGCGGCTCCGGGAAGCCGCCGGGGTCTCGATCCGCGGGGGTGTCGATGATGCTCACGTCGGTGAACCCCTCCTTGCCGATGGATGCGGAACCGACGTTAGAGTCCGGCACCGACGGAATTCGTCGCGGCCGTCCAACCCCGGCTGCCCGCCCGGATGTGGGGGTTGACGGGCGGGCTACCGGGCCCGGGACTGCTGGTGGACGACCCCGCGCCATGGGGTCCGCGGGGTGGTCCGGGTGCGGACGCTACGCCGCCTCCCGGGCCCGGGGAACCCCCGTTATCCACAGGCGTTGGGGATAACCCGGTCAGGCAGGTGGAGGACGGGCACCTCACTGTGCACCGGCTGTTGACCGGGCTGTGGATGCAGGTCGTCAGCAACCCCGCGAAGCGGCTCTGACCTGCACAGATGCTCCTCCCACCCTGTGTACGGCACAAAGTGCGGAAGAATCGACGTTCATCTTCTCGTCATCTGGACGACGGAGTTGGTTTGTCGACAACCCGAGGCCCAGGATCGGTTTGTCTACAGGAATCACCCACTTACCCACAGGTTTACCTGCGTCACAGGCGCGAGGCCACGATGACCACCAGCCGGACGGAGCGGGCCGGCCACGACCGCGAGATCGTGCGGCTGGCCGTCCCGGCGTTCCTCGCGCTGGTGGCCGAGCCGATGTTCCTGCTGGTCGACGCGGCGATCGTGGGCCACCTGGGTACTCCCGAGCTGGCCGGGCTCGGGGTGGCCGGGGCGGTGCTGCAGACCGTGGTGGGGCTGTGCGTCTTCCTGGCCTACGGGACCACCGCCGCGGTGGCTCGACAGCTCGGGGCCGGCGACCGTCGGGCCGCGCTCGCCCAGGGGATCGACGGGCTCTGGCTGGCGGTGCTCATCGGGGTGCTGGCCACCGGTACGACGGTCGCGCTGGCGGCGCCGCTGGTCGGGATCTTCGGGGCCGACGACCTCACCACCGATCACGCCACGACCTATCTGCGGATCGGTGCGCTGGGAGTCGTCCCGCTGCTCCTGATGCTCGCGGCCACCGGGGTGCTGCGCGGCCTGCAGGACACGCGGACGCCGCTGGTGGTCGCGGTGGCGGGCAACGCGCTCAACGCGCTGCTCAACTGGCTGCTGGTCTTCCCGCTCGGGCTCGGGTTGGCCGGGTCCGCCCTCGGCTCCGTGCTCGCCCAGGTCGCCTCCGCCACCGCGCTGGTCGTCGTGGTCCTGCGCGGCGCCCGCCGGGAGGGCGCCTCGCTGAGACCCGACCTGCCCGGCATCCGGACCGCGGCCCGGGCCGCCGTGGCCCTGGTGGTGCGCACCCTGACCCTGCGCGCGGCGCTACTGGTGACGACGTACGCCGTGGTCGTCTCCTCCCGGGCCCGGTCGCCCGAGACCGGGGCCGGGACCGAGCTCGCGGCGCACCAGCTGGCCTTTACGATCTGGGTGTTCCTGGCCTTCGTGCTGGACGCAATCGCGATCGCCGCGCAGGCGCTGACCGGCCGCTACCTCGGCGCCGGCGACGTGCCGACCACGAGGGCGCTGACCCGACGGATGATGGGGTGGGGTCTGCTCAGCGGCGTCGTGACGGGGACCGCGCTGGCCGTCGTCAGCCCGTGGATCGGGGCCCTGTTCACCCCGGATCCGGCGGTCCGCGAGCTGCTGGTGCCGGTGCTCCTGGTGGCGGCGGTCAGCCAGCCGCTGTGCGGGGTCGTCTTCGTGCTGGACGGGGTGCTGATCGGAGCCGGGGACGGCACCTACCTGGCGTGGGCCGGCCTGCTCGTGCTGGCCGTGTACGCACCCGCCGTACTCGTCGCCGCCCACCTCGGCACCGGCCTGGTCGGCATCTGGGTAGCGTTCTCGGCGGTCTTCATGGGCGCCCGCGCGGTGGTGCTGCTGTACCGCGAGCGCGGCCCGACCTGGCTGGTCACCGGCACCGGCTGACCCCGCGCCGGCGTCACCAGCCTCGGGCAGCGTAGGACGGGGTCAGGAGGGGATGACGTTGAGGGCGACCGTGGCCGACACCTCGTCGTGGAGCCGGACCGCGACCTGGTGGGCGCCGAGCGACTTGATCGGGTTGGCCACCACGATCGTCCGCTTGTCCACCGGCTCCCCGGACACGGTGGCCAGGGCGTCGGCGATCTCGGCGACGGTGACCGCGCCGAAGAGCCGACCGGCCGACCCGGCCCGCACCTGGACGTTGACCGGAGCCTCCTCGAGCTTGGCCTTGATCTCGTCGGCGTGCGCCTGGTCGCGCACGGCACGCGAGGAGCGGGCCGCCTTGATGGAGTCGATGGTCCGCTGGCCGCCGCGGGTCCACCGCGTGGCCAGGCCGCGCGGCACGAGGTAATTGCGGCCATAGCCGTCCTTGACCTCGACCACGTCCCCGGGGGAGCCGAGACCGTCGACCTCCTGGGTCAGGATGAGCTTCATCGTCGGGTCTCCTCTCAGCGCCCGGCGCCGGTGTAGGGCAGCAGGGCGACCTCGCGGGCGTTCTTCACCGCGATGGCGACGTCACGCTGGTGCTGCACGCAGTTGCCAGTGACGCGGCGGGCCCGGATCTTGCCGCGGTCGGAGATGAACTTGCGGAGCAGCGCGGTGTCCTTGTAGTCCACGCCGGTCGCCTTCTCCCGGCAGAACTGGCAGACCTTCTTCTTCGGCTTGCGGATCACGGCCTTGGCCATGGTGGTGGTTCCTTTCGCTGTTACTCAGATCAGAGGATCAGAACGGTGGCTCGTCGGAGGCCACGCCCGGCGCTCCCCAGGGGTCGGACGTGCCGCCCTGGTTGCCCGCCGGAGCGCCCTGGTTGCCCGCCGGGGCGGAGGGCGCCGGGGTCGCCCACGGGTCGTCGCCCGCAGGCTGTCCGCCGCCGTACTGGCCGCCGGACTGGCCGCCACCGGAGTACCCACCGCCGCCGCCCTGGCGGGTGGTGCGGGTGACCTTCGCGGTGGCGTACTTCAGGCTGGGCCCGACCTCGTCCACATCGATCTCGAAGACGGTGCGCTTCTCACCCTCGCGGGTCTCGTACTGCCGGGACTTCAGGCGCCCCTGCACCACGACCCGCATCCCGCGCTGGAGCGACTCGGCGACGTTCTCAGCCGCCTGCCGCCACACCGAGCAGGTCAGGAACAGCGCCTCGCCGTCCTTCCACTCGTTGGTCTGGCGGTCGAAGGTGCGCGGGGTCGAGGCGACCCGGAAGTTGGCCACGGCCGCCCCCGAGGGGGTGAAGCGCAGCTCGGGGTCGTCGACGAGGTTGCCGACCACCGTGATGATGGTTTCGCCTGCCATGTCAGGTCTCCTGCTCGATGTCGAGATCGGTACGTCGGGATCGGCCCACGAGGCTCGGCCCGTCGTGGTCATCGTGGCCGAGACCACCGACAGACCGGAAGGGTCGTGCCCGGGTTGGGGATCAGTGGGCTTCGGGCCGGTGCACCTTGGTACGGAGCACGGACTCGTTGAGCGTCAGCTGCCGGTCGAACTCCTTGACCGTGGCCGGGTCGGCCTGCAGCGTGATGACGGCGTAGATGCCCTCGGCGTACTTCTTGATCTCGTAGGCCATCCGACGCTTCCCCCACACGTCGACGTTGTCGACGGTGCCGCCGTCCTTGCGGATGACGTTGAGGTACTTGTCGAGAGACGGCTCGATGGTCCGCTCGTCGAGGTTCGGGTCGAGGATGACCATCACTTCGTAGGCACGCACAGCTGGCTCCACCTCCTCTGGACTCGGCGGCCACGGGCGATCCGTGGCAGGAGGGCTGTTGCGTCGTCCGGGGGCGTCGGCACTGTGGGCCGGCCACCGGGGAACGCTCAAGACTAACAGCGCCCCGTACCCTCTCCCGAATCCGCGACCCCCCGCGGACGTCATACGGACGGTGGAGGCGTCTGCTCCGTCCGTATGACGTCCCGCGGGCGTCACCGGCGTCGCTAGGGTCGGTGCATGACCCTGCGCATCGGAGCCCACGTCGACCAGACCGACCCGGTGGCCGAGGCGCGGGCGCGCGACATGCCGCTGGTGCAGTTCTTCCTGGGTGAGCCACAGGGGTACAAGGGACCGGAGGTGCGCTACCCCGGCGGCGCGGACGCCCTCGGGGCCGACGCCGAGTCAGCCGGGATCGACCTGTACGTCCACGCGCCGTACCTCATCAACGTGGCGACCACCAACAACCGGATCCGGATCCCCTCCCGCAAGCTCCTCCAGCAGCACGTGGACGCGGCGGCCGCGATCGGCGCCAAGGGACTGATCGTGCACGGGGGCCACCTGAACAAGGCCGACGACCCGTCGATCGGGTTCGACAACTGGCGCAAGGCGGTGCAGGCCACGACCCTGCGGGTGCCGGTGCTGATCGAGAACACTGCCGGTGGTGACAACGCGATGACCCGCTACCTCGAGCGGATCGCTGGTGTGTGGGAGGCGATCGCGCAGGCCGACGGCGCGGAGATGGTCGGCTTCTGCCTGGACACCTGCCACGCCCACGCCGGCGGCAACCCCCTCGACACGATCGTCGCGGACGTCCTCGCCATCACCGGGCGGATCGACCTGGTGCACTGCAACGACTCGCGGGACGCCTTCGACTCCGGTGCCGACCGGCACACCTCGCTGGGCTCCGGCCAGATCGATCCCGACCTGCTCGCCGGCGTGGTCCGCGAGGCCGGCGCCCCCGTCGTACTCGAGACACCCGGTGGCCCCGACGATCACCGCACCGACGCCGACTGGCTGCTCGCGCGGGTCTAGGTTTCCGACGCACCAACCAAAATGGTTCGCTTTCGGCTCTGCGGCCAGCACTTTTGGTTGGTGAAACGTCAACCCAGCCCCGGCCCCGTCAACCCCGCAACGCCGGCTATCCCGTCACCAGGAGCTTCAGGCGGCGTACGTCGGCAGGCGTGGCCAGGTCGTCGCGGGTGAGCTCGAGGCGGAGTGGCCGGGGACGGGATGATTCGGCGTCGCGGAAGACGAGGAAGCGCAGGGCCCACTCCTTGTCGTCGGCGGTGGCCTGGGTGGGGACCTCGCCGGGCTCGACGAGGGGGAGTAGGTGACCGGGGTGCTCGGCGACCCGCCAGCGGTTGCGGCTCATGCCCCGCCGGAAGCGGAGCTCGAGGCGGGTGCCGGGACGCACCCGCAGGACCTTGCCCGACGGCGGATCGGTGACGACGGTGACCATGACGGGCCTCCCCAGTGGTGGCCGCGCCACGGGCGGCGCGGCGGCGGACGAGTCCGGATCGATGAAGGCAAGGAGGGGCCCAGCGCCGCGCAGATACGTCCACCCCGCCGCACCGGCCGGGGCAGAGAAGCGGGAATCAGACGAAGCAGACGAAGGGGGCTGGCGCGGAGTCCGCGGTCGGCTCGGGGAGCGTCGCCGCCAGCGCCGCGGCCGGGTCCAGCCCCGCGCTGAGTCCCCGATGGACACCGATCAGCACGTCGTGCGCGACCCCGTCGTTGACCAGCGCCGCCGAAGCGACCACGCAGCCGGCCCCGGCGTGCAGCCAGGCAGTGGTCATCCCGATCAGCTCCTCACCCGAGCGCACCTGCGAGCGGCCGACCTCGCAGGCCGACAGCAGCACGACCTCGGGCACCCCGGCCAGCTGGTCGATGTCGTAGCCGAACCAGGGGCCGTCGACCAGCTCCACACCGGAGAAGAGCGGGTTCTCCGCCGAGTGCCGGCCGTGCGCGGACACGTGGAGCACGTCGACCCCGGCGGCCAGCTCCGACACGGCCGCGGTGGTGGCGGCCGATCCGGAGAGCACCCGCGCCCGGGGCCAGCAGGAGGCGGCCGCACCCACCTCAGCCTCCGCCCGGTCGACCCGCGGGCCGGCGACGAAGCCGGCGGAGTCGGTGCGCAGCCGACGCTCCTGACCGGCGAGCCAGGAGGTGGCCGACCGGGCCACGGTCACCGGCCGCCCCCGCAGGCCAGCGAGCAGACCCCAGGGCACTCCGGCAAGCACTCCGGAGGGCGTCAGCACCACGCGCCGATCGGCGAGCTGATCGACCAGGGGCGCCACCAGAAGCCCCGCCAGCTCCTCCAGTCTCGCGACCAGCGGAGCGCGGGCGGTGCGGGCGAAGCGCGCCGGCAGCTCGGCCCCCGACACGTCCAGGTCGGCGTGCAGCCCGCCCAGGAGCGAGTCCAGCACGGCCCGGCTGCCCAGGTCGTTCACGAGCGTCGCCCGGTCGGTCACGGTCAGCGCCACCACCCGCTCGGCCGACACGAGATAGGCGACGAGGGCGGTGGTGCGGCCCAGCGCCTCCTGCAGGTCGCCGAGGGAGCACGGCTCGGTCACCTCGCCCGACCCCCCGCCGAACCAGGCGTGCTGGCGCACCTGCGAGCGCAGCGTCGCCGCCCGACGGCCGGCCGTGGAGCGCGGATCCGGTTGCTGGCCCTGGAGCCAGCGCAGCTCGGTCAGCTCCGCCGCCACCTGTGGATTGGACGGAGCCCGGACCGGCACCACCCGGCTGACGAGCATCCGGCCCCGCTCCGACCACTCGAACACCAGCCCGGGGGAGCCGACCGAGAGCGCGGTCCGCAGGCCGTCGACCGCGAGTTGCCGCCCGTGCGCGACCAGGCCGCTCTGCAGATCCAGGCTGCCGAATGACGCCTGCCAGTCCTGGAGCTCGGCGAGTCCGTCGCGGGCGTGCCGCAGGGCCTGGGTACGGCGGCCGCGGGCCCTGGCCAGATCCCCGCGCACCTCGTGCCACAACAGCCGAGTCGCCAGTGCGGTCTCGGGTCGGAGCCGCAGTCGACCCAGCCGCTCGGCGGCGGCGGTGAGCTCGCGCCGCCTGATCTGGACCCGGATCGCCTGGAGCTCGATGAGGATCGCGTCGTTGAACAGCCGCTCGCGCCGCAGCACCGGGACCAGCGCATCGGCCTCGGCAACCAGACCTGGGGACGACCCGCCGTCGGCTACCGCCGCCATCAGCGCCACCGCGTCGGACCGGTGCGCCCACACGTCGCTGCCGCCGGCCCGGAACCGGCGCGCCGCCTGCCTGGCGACGGTGCGCGCGGTGCGCGGCTCCAGCGGCACCAGGGTGCGGGCGCGCACCAGCTCGGCCTGGGCCTGGTACTGGCGCAGCCCCCGCTGGCCGTAGGCCCGCGCCGCCCGGGCGAGCTCCGCCTCGCCCTCCCGGACCAGGCCGGCCGCGATCAGGATCTCCGAGCGGTCCTGGGCGATCGTCGCCCGATAGACCGGGCCGAGCTCGGCCAGCCGGGGGCTCACCTCGTCCATCAGCTCCAGGGCCAGCACCAGCTCCCCGCGCAGCAGGTGGACGTACCCGAGGTTGAAGCCCGCCTTGTCGTAGTTCGGGTCCGCCTCCGGGGAACCCAGCACCTCTCGGGCGGCCTCGAAGTCCGCCCGGGCGGCCGCGGCGTCACCCAGGTGCAGCTCCAACGCCCCGCGGTTGAGCAGGGCCCGCCCCGCCAGGACCGGGTCGTCGCCGATCACCGTCAGGGCATCGGTCAGGTCGCGCAGCGCCCCTCCGGTGTCACCGAGTCGGGCCAGCACCAGGCCGCGCTGACTGACTGCCACCGCGCGCGTCCGCTCGGAGATCCCGTCCCGCGCGAGCGCCGACTCGCATAGCTCGACCGCTGCCCGCGGGTCGCGGGTCTCCGCCTCTACGTAGGCGAGGCTGATGGCGACCAGCGCGGACAGGTCCGGCTCGTCGGACCGCTCCGCGGCGAGCGTCAGATAGCGCCGGGCCGCCCCGAACCGGCCGGCGCTGCTGGCGGCGACCCCCCGGTCGTAGAGGGTCTGTGCCGACAGCATGGACTCATTCTGGTGGCCGCAGGTCGGTCTCCTCCACCAGGGCCGCCCAGGCCCGCTTGCGAGACGCTCCCGGATCCTCGTCCGGAGTGACGTCCAGCATCGAGAGGCACAGCTGCGCGGCGAGCCGCCCGGCGAGGAGCGGGGCGGCGAACGACGTCCCGCTCCACACCGCGAAGCCGCTCTGGTAGTTGTCCGGATCGATCGCCTCGCGGACCCGCTGGTAGGCCTCGGTGCGCGCCACCGGCTGGAGTCCCCCGTTGAAGGACGGCGGGACCGTGCTCATCACCGCCGCACCGGGCACGTGCACGCGCACCCAGGGACCGGCGTTCGAGAACAGGGCGTCGCTACGGCCGCTGGGGTTCAGGGCGCCGACCGAGACGACCGGCAGCGCACCCGGGTCCAGCGGGATCGGCTCCCCGTCGTCGAGCCACGGTCCGAACGCCGCGGGGAACATGGGGCGGGCCGTGGCGTCGTTCCCCGCCGAGCACACGACCAGGGTTCCGGCAGCTCCGAACCTGCGCAGGATCTCGAAGACCGTCGGATCGATCAGCGCATCCTCCGGGGTCTCGTGGTAGTACCCCATGGAGAGGCTGAGGATGTCGATCGGGTGTCCCTTGGCCGGGTCGTCCCGGTGTGACTCCACCAGCTCCAGGATGTCCCCCAGCGCGTCGATGAGCGCCGACTCGCGGATCGGACCGCCCGACCCGAGGATCCGCCACGCGACGATGTCCGCGTCCGGACAGCCCTGGTGCACCAGGCCGCAGATGAACGTCCCGTGCCCCGCATAGGGGTCGAGCCCACCATCGAGCCCACCGATCTGGTCGGGGTAGATCTCGGGGTCGGTCTGGTCGTCCCAGAAACCGATCCGCTGTCCGTTCAGCAGCACGTCCCGGTCGACGACGCCCTTCAGCCAGGGATGCTCGCCGCAGCCGGTGTCCAGCACGGCCACCACCGGGCGCCGGCCGGCGACTCGGTCGTCGTCGCGGCGGACCGGCCGCGGACCGACGTACGCGATCGGCTGGCGTCCCCCGCTGCCCTGCATCAGGTAGGAACCGACCGGCCCGTCGGAGTTCGGACCCCACATCGGGTTCGGACCCCACATCGGGTTGGGACCCCACATCGGGTTCGGGCCCCACATCGGGTTGGGACCCCACATCGGCCGGAGCAGCACGACGTGGTCGAGTCCCACCCCGCGCAGCTCCTCGACGCCGTGCTGGGCCCGCGCCTGCTGGAGCAGGACCCAGGCATCCGGAGCCTCCACGGCCTTGCCGTTGCCCGGTGCCACGGACAACTCGACGCCCAGCACCCCCATCCGCCGGCCCGGCTCGGTGCGGGCGTCCTTCGCCGACGCCGGCCCCGGCGCCTGGTCCCGCCGCGGAGCCGGGACCTCCTGGCCGCGATCGACGGTGAGGGCCCAGCCCAGGCCGGCAGCGGTGCTGGCCAGCTTCTCGTACAGCCCGCCCACGTCGAAGAGGTCGGAGATCAGGAGCCGCGGACCGACATACACCGTGGAGTACGGCGCCACCCCCGGCACGGAGATCGAGGTGGCCGGGTCGAGCACCCGGGCGTCGGAGCGTTCGAGGAACTGCTTGGGCGGGGGCGTCGGATCCCGCCACAGTCGCGGGTCGTTGGCGCCGCGTGAATGATCAGGGCTGGTGTTCGAGCCGGAGTACTGCATGTCGGACTCGCTCCTCGGGGGAAGGGATGGTCAGATCTCGAAGGCCGGAGTGCCGAAGGCCTTGGCGTCATCGTCCCGCGCATCCAGCCACAGGCGATAGAGGCCGGGCGGCAGCGCCGCGAACTCGAACCGGCCGCGCTCGTCGATCTCGGCCTCCCAGCTGCGCGGCTCGCCGTCGGCCGCGTCCTGCACCTGGGTGGCGCGCACGGTGGCCGGGGCGGGCGGGACGATCCAGCCGTCGAGGCGCGTGGTGCCGTCGTCCCGGGCGCCACCCACCCGGACCATCAGGTCCAGCCCGTCGGCGGTGAAGGTGAGGGTGTACGCCGTCGTCGCCGCGCCCCGCGTGCCGGCCAGCTCGGTCGACCGCTCGATGAGCAGCATCAGCTCGTAGTCCAGGTCGGTGTCGGCCAGCGTCGCCTCGGCGGCGGCGACGGCCTGCATCCGCTCCACCAGCCCGGTGGGCATCGGGTCACGGTGGGTCCACATTGCTTCGAGCTCGTCGAAGACGCGATCGCGGTTCATCGGTGCCCCTCCTCGTTGAGTACGGCGTTGGCGTGGGCGGCGTCCGCGGCGGCGGACAGGGCGGTGCGGAGCTTGGCCAGGCACCGGCCCCGGGTCGGGCCGATGCTGCCGACCGGCATGTCCAGGGCGGCCGCCACCTGGCTGTAGTCGGGGCGGTGCTCGAAGGCGACGATCCGTAGCAGTCGCTGGCACCGCTCGTTGAGGGTGGCCACCGCCAGCCAGAGCCGGTCGCGCTCGTCGTGGTCGACGGCCTCGGACTCCGCGGAGCGCTGGGTGGGGAGCCGGACCTCAAACTCCTGGTCGTCGACCGGAAGGTCGCGGCCGGCCTTCTGCCCGACCCGCCAGGCTTCGCGACGGGCGGTCGTGGTCAGCCAGCCACCGACGGCCACGACGTCGTTGATGGCGTCGCGGCGGCGGACCAGGGCCAGCCAGGTCGTCTGGATGACGTCCTCGGCCGACTCCGGGGGCAGCCGGTAGGCCCGGACCACGTGCCACAGCACCGGGGTCATCACCCGGACCAGGTCGTCGAGGCCCGCCGGGTCACCGTCCAGCCAACGCTGGAAGCTGTCGGTGGCCTCGGTCCACACCGCGCTCGGTCGGTCGCCGCCGGGGGCGTCGCGACGGTCGTCGGTGTCAGCACCCAATGGAGTCCTCCTCCGGGTCGTCACACCTACGGTTCCAGTGGTCACACAGGTCAGGAGCGTGTCGAGCCCGGTCAGATACGTCCACGCCGAGACACTCGCGGGCCGTGCTGTGGCCACATTCTTCCCGAAATCTCGGTTGGGGGGTATCAGGGTCCCCCGGAACCGCTCTTGGGGGGCAACGGAGCAGGGATCCGAGCGGTGCGGGGGACCGGTCGGATCCCTGTCCGCATTTGGTGGGTCCCCAGGGTGGACGAGGCCTGCGGGTAGCCTCGGCTTCCGTGACCGCCACCCCGACCGAGAGCGCTGCCGCGGTCCCGCCGCTGTCGGTGCGGGCGATCACCGCCGAGGAGCATCTGGCGTTCCTCGACTCCCCGCTCGGCATCGAGCGGGGCGCCAGCTTCCTGCAGACCCCCGCCTGGGGGACGGTCAAGTCCGAGTGGCGGCACGAGTCCCTGGGCTGGTACGACGCGACGGGAGTCCTGGTCGGCGCTGGACTGGTGCTGTACCGCCAGGTTCCGCGGCTCCGGCGCTACCTCGCCTACCTGCCGGAGGGTCCGCTGCTGGACTGGGCCGACGACGACCTGGCCGCCTGGCTCGACCCGCTCACGCGGCACCTGCGTTCGCAGAGGGCGTTCGGGATCCGGCTCGGCCCACCGGTGCTGGTCCGCTCCTGGACGGCGGCGCAGGTCAAGGCGGGGATCGCCGATCCGGCCGTGGCCCGGCTCAGTGACCTGCCGCCCGCCGAGCGGCACCCGACGGGCGCCCACGTGGTCGCCCAGCTCGAGCGGCTCGGTTGGCAGCGCCAGGGCACCGTCGGCGGGTTCTCCGCCGGCCAGCCGGCGTACAACTTCTGGATCCCGCTCGTCGGCGAGGCCGCCCCGGGTGAGGACCCGCGGGCGCTCACCGAGGAGCAGGTGCTGGCCGGGATGAACCAGCTGTGGCGGCGCAACATCAAGAAGGCCGACAAGGCGGGCGTCGCCGTGACGGTCGGCGTCCGCGCCGACCTCAAGGCCTTCCACGATCTCTATCTCCACACCGCCGAACGCGACCGGTTCACCCCGCGGCCGCTGAGCTACTTCGAGACGATGTACGACGCGCTCAGTGCCGAGAGCCCGGACCGGATCGCCCTCCATCTGGCCCACCACGAGGGGGATCTGGTCGCCGCGACGCTGGCGATCCGGGTCGGGCGGCACGTGTGGTACTCCTACGGCGCCTCCTCGACGGAGAAGCGAGAGGTCCGCGGCTCCAACGCCGTGCAGTGGGCGATGATCCGCGCGGCGCTGGCGGCCGGAGCCGCGGTCTACGACCTGCGCGGCATCACCGACACCCTCGATCCGGAGGACCCTCACGTCGGGCTGATCCAGTTCAAGGTCGGCACCGGCGGCCGCGCCGTCGAGTACGCCGGCGAATGGGACCTGCCGCTGAGCCGACTGCTCTACACAGCCTTCCGCCTCTACATGGCGAGGCGCTCGTGAGCCTGACCCTGACCGTCGACGGGGACCGGTGGCGGGCCCACCTGCGCCGGCTGGCCGAGTCCACCCCCGGCCTGGTGCCGGTCGCGAAGGGCAACGGCTACGGCTTCACGATCGGCCGGCTCGCGCGTCGTACCCAGTGGCTCGCCGACCACGACCTCGGCGGTGACGTGCTGGCCGTCGGCACGTACGACGAGCTGGAGCAGGCCGCCGACCGGTGCGCCGCCTCGCTCCTGGTGCTGACGCCGTGGCGCCCGAACGGCCCCGCGGTGCACCCCGACCTGGCCCCCCGCGTGATCCACACCGTCGGCCGGCCCGAGGACCTCGAGGCTCTCCTGGCCCAGGATCCACGCGCGAGATTCGTGCTCGAGCAGCTGACCTCCATGCTCCGGCACGGGATGGGGCCGGCCCAGCTGCGGGAGACCGGGCGGCTGCTGGCCGGCACGGCCCGGCCCGGCCGCCTCGAGGGCGTCGCGATGCATCTGCCGCTGGCGGCCGGGGACCACCTCCCCGAGGTGCATCGGCTGATGAACGAGCTGGTCGCCGCCGGGCTGGACACCGACACCGTCTGGGTGAGCCACCTGCTGCCCAGCGAGCTGACCGCGCTCCGTGCGGCCTATCCGGACTTCCGGATCCGGCCGCGGGTGGGCACCTCACTGTGGCTGGGCGACCGGGGGGCGTTGCGAGTCACCGCTCGGGTGCTCGACGTACACCCGGTGGCCCGCGGCCAGCGGTTCGGCTACCGCGGCCGACGAGCGCCGCGGTCCGGGCACCTCCTGGTGGTCAGCGGCGGCACCTCCCACGGCCTCGGCCTGGTCGCGCCGACCGGGGACCGGGCGCTGCGGGCCCGCGCCTCGGCGCTGGCGCGCGGGGGGCTGGACGCGGTCGGGGTGGCCCGGTCCCCGTTCATCGTCGACGGGGCGCCCAGGGTGTTCGCCGAACCACCCCACATGCAGGCCTCGATGATCTTCCTTCCGGACGGGTGCTCGGTCCCGGCGGTGGGTGACGAGGTTGAGGTGCGGGTGCGTTTCACGACCACGCTGTTCGATCGAATCGTCGTCGAGTGACGGGATCGTGCTCGGGACGGAGCACGTCGCGCACCACGATCGCCACCAGGTAGAGCGTGGCCACCACGCGGGCCAGGATCCCCAGCCAGTAGAAGCCCGGGTCCCCGTCGCCCGGAGGATCGAGGTAGCCGCCGAGGTTCCACCAGATGGCCGCGAAGTAGAGGATCTCCCCCGCCTGCCAGATCAGCAGGTCGCGCCACCGGGGCCTGGCCAGGGCCGCGAGCGGCAGCAGCCACAGCACGTACTGCGGTGAGTAGACCTTGTTGACCAGCAGGAACCCGGCCACCACCAGGAACCCGAGCTGGGCCAGCCGGGGCGTGGCCGGCGCCGACAGCCCGATCACCAGCACCGCCACGCACCAACCGAACAGCAGCAGCCAGGACCAGCGGTTGATGGTCTCCGGGGCGAACGTGACGTCGCCGGCCTGGGACACCAGCAGCCAGAGGGTGCCCCAGTCCGCGCCCCGCCCGGAGTTGAAGCTCCAGAAGACCCGCCACTGCTCCGGTCCGGTGAGGAGGGCGGGAAGGTTCGCGATCACCCAGGACCCGACCGCCGCCCCTGTGGTGATGAGCAGATCGCGCCACCGCCGCTCCCGCCAGCAGATCACGAGCAATCCACCCAGTAGTAGGAACGGATAGAGCTTGGTCGCGGTGCCGAGGCCGATCATGACGCCGGTCAGCACCGGCCGGTCCCGGGCCCACGCCCACAGCGCGCCCGCGACGAACACCACCGCCAACAGGTCCCAGTTGATCAGCCCGGCCAGCGCCAGCGTCGGGGCCAGGGCGAACCCGGCGGCGTCCCAGGGGCGGCCGGGGTTCACCCCGGCGAGGAACCAGGTGGACAGCAGCGCGGCCAGCGCCAGGCCGACCGCGGAGACGGCCACGTAGAGCCGCATCTCGGCCAGGATGTCGCGCTCTCGGCCGAGGTCCTCGGTGGCCTCGCCCAGGCGGTCGTCGAGGTCGGGGCTCCCGGAGAGCCAGTGCGTGACCCACGCCGCGCCCCACGCGAAGTAGGAGATGCCGACCGGGTATTCCATCACCTCGTACCGGTCGCGCACCTGCTCGTCGCCGGTGTAGGGCCAGTTGAGCTCGGCCAGGCCGCGGCCGGTGTAGAGGTAGGGCAGGTCGGAGTAGCACATCTGCGCGTACACCTGCTGGCCGTCCTGCCACGACTTGGCGTAGCAGGGCGCCTTCTGCACCATGCCCAGCGCGAAGGTGAGCGCGGTCAGCGCCAGCAGCACCCGGACCGGCGTCCACCAGGGGTGGTGGCCGCCGCGGCGACCCATGCGTCCCCCGATGCCCTCACTCAGCGCACCGACGACCGGGTCGTCCCGGGTCGGGTGGGTCGGCGTCACGGGAGAACCCTACGGACCCCATCCCGCTGGTCGAGGAGCGAGCGCCAGCGAGCGTCTCGAGACCTCAGTCGCGGTTCGAGGGGCTGGGCGGCGGCGAGGACGGCGGTGGGGAGGACGGTGGCGGCGAGGAGGGCTCCTCGGTCGGCTCCTCCGACGGCGGGTCGCTGCTCGGCGCCGGCGACGACGGCGGGCTCTTGGTGGGCTTCTTCGTCTTCGACGGCTTGGGCGGCGCGACGGTGGGCGCATGGCCTTCGTCGGGTGCCTCGCCGTCGACGTACACCGGCTCGGGGAACTCCACGATCGGCAGACCGTCCATGAGCGTGGTCATGATCGCGGTCCAGGTGCGGGCCGGGTAGGAGCCGCCGAAGTACTCCGGCAGCCAGCCCTCCAGCTGCTCGCGGCCCTTGCCGCGCACGTACATCACGGCCGTGGACAGCTGCGGGGTGTAGCCGACGAACCAGGCGGAGGACACCTCGCCCTGGGCGTTCGTGGCGGTGCCGGTCTTGCCGGCGGCGGGCCGGTTGAGCGCCAGGGCGGCGGTGCCCGATCCGGACTTCACCACCTGCTGCAGCGCGTAGGAGACGTCGGCGGCGATGTCCTCGTTCACGGTGCGCTCGGTGGGCGACTTGAACTGGTAGAGGGTCTCGCCGCTGCGGCTCTGCACCTCCTCGATGACGTGTACGTCGGCGCGCTGGCCCCCGGCGGCGATGGTGGCGTAGGCGTTGGCCATGTTGATCGGGCTCACCTGCGCGGTGCCGAGTGGGATGCCGAGCACGGGCTCGAGGTCGACGGTGCTGCTGGGGATGCCGAAGTCGTCGGACCCGTCGCTGCTCGGGATCCCCAGGTCCCGCGCGGCCCGGAGCACCTTCGACGGGCCGTTCTCCATGCTGTTGACCATGTCGATGAAGGCCGTGTTCACCGAGTTCTCGGTCGCGGTGATCATGTTGATCGCCGAGCCGTAGGACGCGTTGCCCTGGTTCTCGAAGTCCAAGCCGTCGGACAGCACGATCGGCGAGTTCCCGTCGAAGGTGTCCTTGAGGGAGAAGCCGTCCCGGATCGCCGCGACCAGGGCGTTGATCTTGAAGGTCGAGCCGGCCATGCCGCCCGACTTCGCCCAGTTGATCTGGCTGTCCAGGTAGTCCTGACCGCCGTAGAACCCGCGCAGTGCGCCGGTGCTCGGCTCGACCGACGCGGCGGCGATGTGCAGCTGCTTGTCCTTGAACCCCTCCGGCCGCTGCGCCAGCACGCCGTCCTCGGCCGCGTCCATGGCCTCCTCGGTGAAGGTCGTGGTGATCCGCAGCCCGCCGCCGTCGATCTCGGCGTCGGTGAAGTCGAGGTCGTGGAGCTCGTCGCGGACCAGGGTGAGCATGTGCCCGCGCTGACCGCCGTACTGGCTCTCCGCGGGGATCTCCGGGAACTTCGGCAGCCGGCGCGCGGCCTGCGCGGCCTCCGCCTCGCTGATGCTGCCCATCTCCGCCATGCCCTCCAGCACGTAGCTGAACCGGGCCTTGAGGTCCTCCCGCGCCTCGCGGCCGTTGGCGGGGTCGAGGTCGGTCGGGTCGTTGAGGACGCTGGCCAGGACGGCGCTCTGGCGCAGGTTCAGGTCGTTGGCGGTGGTGTTGAAGTAGGCCTGCGATGCCGCCTGTACGCCGTACGCCCCGCGGCCGAAGTAGATCGTGTTGAGGTAGCCCTCCAGGATCTGCTCCTTGCTCTGGGTGCGGTGCACCTTGAGGGAGAGCACGGCCTCCTTCACCTTGCGCGACAGGCTCCGTTCGTTGGTGAGGTAGAGGATCTTCACGTACTGCTGGGTGATCGTCGACGCCCCCTGCGTCGACCCGCCCTGGGCGTTGTTGAAGGCGGCGCGGACGATGCCGCGGGGGTCGATGCCCCGGTTGGTCCAGAAGGACCGGTCCTCCGCCGAGATCACCGCGTCCTGCAACAGCGGTGACATCTCGGCGAGGGTGACCGACTCCCGCTTCTGGGTGGCGAACGAGCCCAGCTCGTCCTGACCACCGGAGTAGTAGACCTTGGTGGTCTCGGTGAGGAAGTCCTCGTTGGGGTCGGGCATCTCGGTGGTCTGGTAGACGTAGACGAACGCCCCCACGGCGAACAGGAGTCCGGCCAGCCCCACGGCAAGCAACCAGAGCAGGACCTTGCGGAAGCGGCGGCGCCCGGTGCCCGGCCGCTGCGGCTTCCTGGTCTTGGCACGGCCGGTGGCCCTGCGCTTGCTCACGTCGTGGTGCTCCGATGGTCGAGAAGATGGTGGGTGGGCCGAATGGCCTCCCTGAGGGTACGGGCAGGCCTACCGGGCTCCCAACTCCACTCAGGTCCCTCTCAGGGAGCGTCGGCGACCGGATCGGCGCACCGGACGCATCGAGAATTCGCGTCGAACGGATATATCGCTACGATAGGTCGTATGGCACGTCGCGGGGAAACCATCGAGCTGGCCGTGCTTGGCCTGCTGCACGAGGGCCCCATGCACGGCTACGAGCTGCGCAAGCGGCTGAACCTCATGCTCGGCTGGGGGCGGGTGCTGTCCTACGGCTCCCTCTACCCGACCCTGAAGAAGCTGCTCCGGGCCTCGCTGATCGAGGAGACCCCGGTCGGCCAGGCTCCGGTCTCCCGCCGGCCGCGCATCGTCTACGAGGTGACCGAGGCGGGGCACCGCGAGTTCGAGCGACTGATGTCCGACATCGGGCCCACCGCCTGGGAGGACGACAACTTCGACATCCGGTTCGCGTTCTTCAGCCGGACCGACATGGAGATCCGGCTGCGCGTGCTGGAGGGTCGCCGGACCCGGCTGCAGGAGCGGCTGGATCGGGTGCAGGGCCAGCTGGCCATGACGCAGAAGGAGGTCGACCGCTACGCCGCCGAGCTGCAACGGCACGGCGTCGAGTCGGTCGAGCGCGAGGTGCGGTGGCTCTCCGAGCTGATCACCGCCGAGCACCACCAGACCCGGCAGCCCCCTGCCGATCCCGCGGCTCCGGACGCCGCGGCACATTGACCGCCGTACCCAGGCAGTAACCAACAGAGTTGACCGGCAGCAGATCAAGGAAGAGGAGACCGATGGGATCGGTTCGAGTGGCAATCGTGGGAGTCGGCAACTGCGCCACTTCCCTCATTCAGGGCGTGGAGTACTACCGCAACGCCGACCCCGAGGGCACGGTGCCGGGTCTCATGCATGTGACCTTCGGCGACTACCACGTGAATGACGTGGAGTTCGTCGCCGCGTTCGACGTGGACGCGAAGAAGGTGGGCTTCGACCTCTCCGAGGCGACCAACGCCTCGGAGAACAACACCATCAAGATCTGCGACGTGCCGCCCAGCGGGGTCATCGTCCAGCGCGGCGAGACGCTCGACGGCCTCGGGAAGTACTACCGCGAGACCATCGAGGAGTCCGACGCCGAGCCGGTCGACGTCGTGGCCGCCCTGCGCGAGGCGCGGGCTGATGTGCTCGTCTCCTACCTGCCCGTGGGCTCCGAGGAGGCCGACAAGTTCTACGCGCAGTGCGCGATCGACGCCGGCTGCGGCTTCGTGAATGCCCTGCCGGTGTTCATCGCCTCCGACCCCGTGTGGGCCAAGAAGTTCGAGGACGCCGGGCTGCCGATCATCGGCGACGACATCAAGTCGCAGGTCGGCGCCACCATCACCCACCGGGTGCTGGCCAAGCTGTTCGAGGACCGCGGCGTGGCGCTGGACCGCACCTACCAGCTCAACGTCGGCGGCAACATGGACTTCAAGAACATGCTGGAGCGGGAGCGGCTCGAGTCCAAGAAGGTCTCCAAGACCCAGGCCGTGACCTCGAACCTGCACGGCTCGCTGGCCGGCAAGGTCCAGGACAAGAACGTCCACATCGGCCCGTCCGACTACGTCGCCTGGCTCGACGACCGCAAGTGGGCCTACGTCCGGCTCGAGGGCCGCGCGTTCGGCGACGTGCCGCTGAACCTGGAGTACAAGCTCGAGGTCTGGGACTCCCCGAACTCCGCCGGCATCATCATCGACGCGATCCGCGCGGCGAAGATCGCCAAGGACCGCGGTCTCGGTGGCCCGATCATCTCGGCGTCGTCGTACCTGATGAAGTCCCCGCCGGTGCAGCTGCCCGACGACGAGGGTCGGCGCCGGGTCGAGGCCTTCATCCGCGGCGAGGAGTAGACCCGCCGCCATCTGCGGCTCTAGTGACACATCCGTGGGTGTTGCTCATCAGTGACTGGCGGTGGGTGGTTGCCGCCCCCAGCGCTGCGAGGGTGCGGCGAGGTGGTGGGTCGCGGTCGCCCACCGGCGTCGGGAAGGTCGCCGATTGGGTCCAAACGACATGGATTTCGGCGAT
>CAZKEZ010000006.1:0-47186 GCA_964551905.1 uncultured Nocardioides sp.
TCGCGACCGAGGACGCCACCAACCTCGAGGAGAAGGCGATCAGCCTGATCGGCCGTCCCCTGTACGAGGCTTTCATCAAGGGCTACACCGCCAAGCAGTGGCAGACCGACCCGACCAAGCTCGGCGCGGACATCATCACCCGCCTGCCGGTGCGCTACAACTTCGACAACCGGTGGTTCAACGACAAGTACGAAGGCCTGCCCGTGGACGGCTACGCCGCGTGGCTGAGCAAGATGGCCGACCACCCCAACATCGAGGTGCGGCTGGAGACCGACTTCTTCGACGTGGCCGAGGAGTTCAAGGGGAAGGTCCCGATCGTCTACACCGGCCCCGTCGACGAGTACTTCGGACACCGCGAGGGCCGGCTCTCGTGGCGGACCGTCGACCTCGAGGCCGAGGTCAAGGAGGTCGACGACTTCCAGGGCTGCGCGGTCATGAACTACAACGACCAGGACGTCCCCTGGACCCGGATCCACGAGTTCAAGCACTTCCACCCCGAGCGCACGTACCTGCCGGGCAAGACCGTCATCGTCCACGAGTACTCGCGCTTCGCCGAGGACCACGACGAGCCGTACTACCCGATCAACACCGCCGAGGACCGGGCCACGCTGCTGCGCTATCGCGAGCTGGCCAAGCAGGAGCCGATGGTGCTCTTCGGTGGCCGGCTCGGCACCTACAAGTACCTCGACATGCACATGGCGATCGGCTCGGCGCTCAGCATGTTCGAGAACAAGCTCCGCCCCCACTTCGAGGGCGGCGCACCGCTCCGGAGCGGGGGCGTCGACGAATGACGGCCGGCCAGCAGGTCGCGACCGCCGCGGGCGATCGGCCGCGTCGCGTGGTCGACGCACCCCTGGCGCCGCCGTCCAGCACCACCGGGCTGTTCGAGGTCTTCCGCCGGCGCTACCTGCTCCGGCTGCTGGTCCGCCGCGAGATCTCGGCGCGGTACTCGGGCTCGTTCCTGGGGCTCTTCTGGTCCTACATCCAGCCGGCCGTCAAGCTGGCGTTGTACTACTTCGTCTTCCAGCTCCTCATCGGCCGCGGCGCGAACATCGACAACTTCGCGATCCACGTGTTCGCGGGCCTGGTGATGGTCCACTACTTCACCGAGACCTTCACCGCGGGCACCCGGTCGATCGTCCGGAACCGTCAGATCGTCCAGAAGATGGCGGTTCCGCGGGAGATGTTCCCGGTCGCCTCGATGCTGGTGTCGGCGTACCACGTGGGACCAGCGATCCTCCTGCTCACCGGGCTGACCGCACTGCTGGGATGGCGACCGAACCCGATCGAGTTCGCCGCCGGGCTGCTCGGATTCCTCCTCGTGGCGGTGCTCGGAACGGCCCTGGCGCTGTTGTTCAGCGTGGCCAACGTGTTCTTCCGCGACTTCAGCAACGTGGTGCAGACGCTGACCCAGTTCGTCACCTTCAGCGTCCCGATGATCTACCCCTACAGCCTGGTCGAGGACCGGTTCGGGGCCGCGGCCCAGTTCTACCTGTGGAACCCGATGGCCGAGGCGGTGCTCCTGTTCCAGCGGGCGTTCTGGGTCGGCTCCACCGACGATCCCGCCGTCACCATCGCCGAGCACATGCCCGACAACCTCTTCGCGCTCGGGTTCGCCCACCTGGGTGGGGCCCTCGTGCTGTTGGTGATCGCGCAGGTCGTGTTCTCACGACTGCAGAGCAAGATCCCGGAGATGCTCTGATGACCGCCTCCATCGTGGCCGAGAACGCCACCAAGGAGTTCACCATCCGCTATCACCGGACCTTCAAGCAGATCTCGGTCGCGGCGCTGCGGGGACAAGAGGTCAGCGACCGCTTCCGCGCCGTCGACGACGTCTCCTTCACGATCGAGCAGGGAGAGTCGGTAGGGCTGATGGGTCTCAACGGCTCAGGCAAGAGCACCATGCTCAAGCTCGTCAACGGGATCATGAAACCCGACGCCGGGCGGGTGCTGACCCGTGGCCGGATCGCCGGCCTCATCGCCACCGGAGCCGGCTTCCACCCGCAGCTCACCGGGCGCGAGAACATCAACCTGAACGCGGCCATCCTGGGTATGTCGGAGGCGGAGACTCGTCGGAAGTTCGACGACATCGTCGAGTTCGCCGACATCGGCAAGCACCTCGACGGCCAGGTCGGCCACTACAGCTCCGGCATGACCGCCCGGCTCGGCTTCTCGGTCGCCATTCATGTGGACTCGGACATCTTCCTCGCCGACGAGGTCCTCGCGGTCGGCGACCGGCCCTTCAAGCGCAAGTGCCTGCAGCGGATGCAGGAGGTCCGTGAGAGCGGCCGCACCCTGGTGTATGTCAGCCACGCCGCGGCCTCCGTGCGTCGCATGTGCGACAGGGTCATCGTGCTGGAGTCGGGTCGGCTCGGCTTCGACGGCAAGGTCGACGAGGGCATCCGCTACCTGAAGTACGACGACGACGTGGAGACCGACGAGCCGGACCCCGACGAGGAGCTCGGCGCGGACATCTGAGGTCTGGCTCCGGCCGGGGCTAGGCGTCCCTGTTGGGGTGGCGCACGCGTCGCACGCCGCTGCGGGCCTTGCGCAGCACGGCGTTCCGCTCGCTGGCCTGGCGGAGCACGAAGCGCACCGGGGCCTGCTTGAGCTCCTTGACGAGGTCCTCGTACTGACGCTGCGACGTCCGCGCCGCCATCGCGTCCAGCAGCCCGGCGAGCGCCGCCACGCTCTCGCCCAGCAGCACCTCCGCGGAAGGCTTGCGGTACGCCGTCGGGTTGGCCGCCGCGCGTGCGGCCACCCGGTCCGGCACCAGCTCGGCAAGGTCGCCCACCACGTCGACACCCATGCCCTCGAGACGTTCGGCGATCTCCGCCGACCGCCGTACGGCGAACTCGGTGCCCGCGAGGTCCATCGCGAGCGGGGTGCCCGTGCGGGCCGCCAGCACCCGGTGGGCGAGCACGTTCTTGACCACGGCGGGGTAGGGGCCCGGAAGCCGGACCCGGTCCCCGAGCTCCGCATTGACCCGTCGCAGCAGCTCGGCCTGCTCGACCCCGAGGGAGGTGTTGGAGCGGGAGCTCGTGGTGTCGAACGGCTCCGGGTCGAGACCGAGCAGCTCGGCGAAGCGACGCCACAGGATCTCCGGGTCCGACCCGGAGGGCGGGACCGTGACGACGTGCACCCGGTCCGCGGGCAAGGCGGCTCCCCACCGCTCCAGGACGCTCGCGAAGTCCTGGACCCGCCAGAACCAGGTCTTGCTCTCGTGGTCGGCTCGGATGCCGTCGACGAACGAGTCCATCGTGCGGCTGGAGCGGTGCTTGACGTGCTCCTGCCACTCCGCCGGGATCTGGCGCAGCAGGTCTCGCGCCGTCAGCACGACGTGGACGTCGGTGTCGGGCCCGAAGGAGGCCACCGCACGGGCAGCCTGTTCCTCGGTCGCAGCGGCGAACAGCTCGTGGGAGACCAGCACGGTCCCCGGCCAGCGCTCGGCCTCGTCGACGAGCCGCTTCCAGATGCCCACCGCCCGGGGCGGGTGCTCCTTGCGGCCGGCGAGGTCGCGGACGTCCAGGGTGGCCAGGAAGTGGTCGAAGTACCGCTCCAGCGGCAGCAGCAGGCCTTGCTCCGCGGCGAGCTCACGCTGCGACCAGAGGACGTTCTGCAGGAACGTGGTCCCGGTCTTGGGACTCCCCACGTGCAGGAACACCCGGTGTCGCTCGGCCGCGGCCGCGGGGCCGGAGACCTGGGTGCGGCCCTCCGTCCGGGTCGGGGGGCGCGGAGCCGGTGGTTCGTCGGCCACAGCGATCGGGCGGGCCGCGTTCCCGGAGTGGGCTGGCACCTCAGCCGGGGCCGGCGCGGGCGTCTCCCGGCCCGAATCGCGCAGTCGGCCCACCTCGACGAGGAGGTCGGCGATCACCGCCGCGGACACGTCCGCCTGGACGTGGTGGTCCACCTGGTCGGGGTGCGGGGCGTCCGACGTACCGGTCGCCGGCAGCAGCTCGGCCAGCTCCCCGTGCACCTGATAGCCGCGGCCGGTGAGGTCGTCGACCCAGGTCTGGGACAGGTCGCGGAGCACCTCCACCAGGTCGGGAGGGCACGCGGGCCGGTCGGTGGGGTAGCGGGTGAGCAGGTTCTGGCCGAGGAACCGCTTGACCACATGGGCGTACTCCGGCTGGACGATCCGCCCGCCCAGCGCCTCGTTCACCTGGCGGAGGACGGCGACCTGGGTGGCGCCGAGCGTCTCGTTGGCGGCCTCGTCGAGCGTCGGCTCGATGGCGGCGCCGTCGAAGCCCGCAGCCGCCCCGAACCGTCGCCACAGCTCGAGCGGGTCCGCGCCGCGACGCGGCGCCACGACGACGTGGACCCGATCCTTCGGCAGGCCGCCCGCCCACCGATCCAGGATGTGCGGGAGGTGCTGGTTCAGCCAGAAGGTGGTCTCGAACTGCTGCGCCTCGATCGCGGAGAGGATGGCCCGCTCGAACGTGGCGAACGTCATCGGCTTCCCGTTCTTGACCCGCTCCTGCCACTCGGAGACGACCTGTCGGGCCAGGTCGCGCGCGGTGACGACCAGGTGTACGTCCAGGCCGTCGAGCCCGGCGAGCGCGGCGTCGATCTGGTCGGGGCTGGCGCCCGCCAGCAGCTCGTGGCTCATCACGCTGATGCCGGGGAAGTCGCGGGCTTCCTGGCACAGCCGCTGCCAGGTGCCGGCCAGGTCCGCAGCGTGGAGACCCCAGGCCTCGTGCCGGTCGCGGACCTCGACGGCCGCGAGGAACATGTCGCGCTGACGGTCGCCGGGGCACCGCACCCCCGCATCCAGTAGCTGGTCGCGGGTCGCCCACAGCGCCCGCTGAAGGAACGTGGTCCCGCTCTTGGGGGTCCCCACGTGCAGCACCACCGTCTGGGGTGGGGCCGGCGGAGGCGCGGGGCTGGCCATGGCGTTCAGTGTATTTCCCCGGTCGGCGGCGTCGCGCTCACGACCCGCCCCCGCGCTGGGGCCACCGCGCTCGCCGAACCGGCGCCGCGTCGACACTGCCCGACCGTTGTTCCCGCTTGGCCGCGCGGCGCTCGAGGGCGGCCAGCTCCCGCTTGGTCCGGGCGAGCTCGGCGCCGAGGAAGACCACCGCGTCGAGGGCGGCTTCCAGCAGGGCCCCGTCCGGCACGTCCTCGGGCTGGCGGCCGTCACCGAACACGGGCTTCAGGTCGTCCAGGTCGCCGACGACCCGGACCCCGGCCCGCCGTACCTCCTCGGCCTGCCTGGCCGCCGCCGCGGTGATCCACTCGCGCCGGTTCTCGGGGACTGCGAGGCGGGGCTCGGCAGCCCGGCGTCCGGCCAGCCCCTGCTTGGACAAGGTGTGCTTGAACGCCCGGTCGTAGGCGTTGCGGCGCATGCCCGCCGCCCGGGTGCGGGGGTTGATCCGGTGCATCAGCTCCGCGGACACCAGGCCCAGCGACTCGTTGTCGGCCCCACCCTCGGCCGGGTAGGCCGCCGGGTCGATGCCCAGGACCTCGGCCATCCGCAGCCACAGAGTGTCGCGATCTGCGCCCGGGTGCGGCAGCGTGACCACGTGGACGCAGTCCTTCTGCACCGTCGCCGCCCAGCGGTCCACCAGGCCGGCGAGGTCCTGCTGGCTCCAGAAGGCCCGGCCCGCGGGATGGGACCAGCGGTCCGCCTCGGCGACGCCGTCGAGGAACTCCTGCCAGGACCAGTCGTAGCGGTTCTGGACGAACTCCTGCCACGCCGCCGGCAGGGTCCGACCCAGGTCACGTGCAGTGAACACGACCTCGACCCGGGCCGGGGCGAGGCTGTTGACGATGGTCCGGGCGTGCGCCTCGTCGGCGGCGCACAGCCACTCCATCGACACCACCGCGTCGCCGTCCCACGCGACGATCTCCTTGACCAGCCGGGACCAGGCTCCGCGCGCCCGGGCTGGCTGGCGCCGCATCTCGCGCACGTCGCGCACGGCCAGTACCTGGTCGTACCAGGTGGCCCCCGGGAACAGCATTCCGCCCTCGGCGAGGGCCTCCTTGTTGGCCGACAGCCGACGCTGCACGTAGGTGGTGCCGCTCTTCGGCAACCCCACGTGCAGGAACACTCGCTTGCTCACGTGATCTCCCGCCTCGAACGCCTGCCACCGTAGCGGGGACCGGTGCGGCGGTGCGGGCCGGGCGGTTGTGGTCGGTGTGCTTCCATGAGGACGTGAGGATCCGCTTCCTGCTGCACGACGCCTTCGGCGAGGGCGGAGGAGTGGTGACCGTGACGTTCTCGCTGGCCGAGGAGCTGGCCAAGCGGCACGACGTCGAGCTGGTCAGCCTGATCGGTCACCCCATGGAGCCCATCCACCCGTTGCCGGCGGGGGTGCGGGTCCGGTCGCTCACCACGCCGCGCGACTCCCACCGCTGGTGGAACCCGCTGCGGGCGCTCAGCGAGCGGTGGCGCAGCCGATTGATGCCGGAGTTCGAGGTCCGAAGCGACGCATACAGCCTCCACACCGACCTGGTGCTGTGGCGCTACCTCCGGAGCGTCCGGGAGGGGGTGCTGGTGACGATGCAGCCCGGCCTCACCATCGCCTCGGCCCGGCTGGGCAGGGACTCCGTCGTACGGGTCGGCCAGGACCACCGGCCGTTTGCCCGCAGGCCACCAGAGGTCCTGGATGCCTACCAGCGCTACGCCGGCAACCTCGACCTGTTGCTGACCCTGACCCGCGCCGATGCCCGACGGTTCCGCGAGCTGATGTCGGGCCGGGTGAAGGTCCGGGCCCTCGCGAACGGCGCACCGCCGTACGACGGCCCCCGCTCGACCGGCGAGAGCCGCGTCGTCGTGGCGGCTGGACGACTGACCCGGCCGAAGGGCTTCGACATCCTCATCGACGCCTGGTCCCAGGTGGCGCAGATCCACCCCGACTGGCGGCTCGACATCTACGGTGAGGGCCACGGGAGAGAGGACCTGACCCGACAGATCGCCGATCTGGGACTCACCGAACAGGTGCGGCTCCGTGGGTTCACCACTCAGCTGCAGGCGGAGCTGGCGGCCGCATCGATCTTTGTGCTCAGCTCGCGCGCTGAGGGTTATCCCCGGGTGATCCTGGAAGCCATGGCGTGCGCGTTGCCCGTGGTCAGCACGGACTGCCCGTCGGGGCCGCGCGAGATGATCGAGTCGGGCACCGACGGGGTGCTCGTGCCCACGAACGACCCAGCGGCCCTCGCGGTCGCCCTCGTCGAGCTGATCGAGCTGGGTCCGGAGGGTCGGCGACGGCTGGGGGAGGCCGGCCTGGCCCGCGCCCACTCCCAATCCCAGCCCGAGATCGCCCGACGGTGGGAGGAGCTGCTGGAGAGCCTGTTGTCCCAGAAGTTCGGGAACACCCCGCAGCCTGTCGCGCAAGGCACGTAGTCAGCCTTGGAAGGTCACCGCAACGGCGATTGTCCGGTCACGCCGACGGAGGGCGCCTTCGCGGACGATGGTTAGCTCGTGGCCCGGTGGCGGACGCCGCCGCGATTGCAGAAGGACGTACCGACTGCCTCGCCGTCGGGCAGGCATTGGCCATCGACGAGTGTGCTGCTGGCCCACTGCTCACCGAGGTCCAGGCGGTAACGCACCCAGGGGTTGCCCTGGCAGGTGGCTGCTGCCGGTTCACCGGGCGCCACGACGAAGGTGATGACGGTCTGCTCACCCTCCTGGACGACCGCGGGTGGCATCACCTCGCCGGTGACCCCGCTGTTGCAGCCGAGTCGAGTGACCATCACGGTGATCCGTGAGTTGCTGACGTCCTGGTTGCGGGCCAACCTCCACACCGCGGCGGCGGTGTCAGGGTCCGCTGGTGTCGTGGCCCCAGGTTCGCTCCCGGAAGTTCCGTGACCGGCTGAGGGATCGGGCTCGTCGCTGGGTGCGCACCCGGCCGCCCCGTGCATGAGGAGGACAAGACCGAGCATCACTCCCACCACTTGGGATCTCACGTCATACCTCCCGGTCCGTCCTTGCATGAACGATCTTGGGACGCGCCGCACCCTGAGTCGGTTCCAGCCGGCCAGCGCGTGGGCGATCATCGTGTGAATTTCGGCCGTATGTGCCGAAATTCCCACGATGTCCGGGCGTGGGGCCCCCTAGCGGCGGAGGCGGTCCCGCACTCGGCGGGCGAGTTGGCCGAGCCGGGACTCCGGCGAGACCGGGACCCGGCGGGCGCGACGCCGCCACCGGTCGCGCTCGTCGGTCAGGACGCGGACGTCGTCGATCATCCGGGCGAGGGCGCGGGCGGCGACGTCCACGATCTCGGCGTCCGAGACGTCGTCGGGGTGGGGGAGCACCGGGAGCGGATCGGCCGGGACGAGGTCGGCCAGATCGCCGGTCACGGCGTACCCACCTGACCTGATGGCGTCGACCATCTCGACCGAACGGCGCCGCAGCTCCGCGGCCTGCTCCGCGCGGAGCCCGAACCGGTCGCCGGCCTGGGGCACCAGCACCTCGTGCCCGAAGTAGCCGCGGACCCAGCGGTGCGTGACGGGAGTGTGCGTGAGCTCGCCCGCGAGGTGCGGCTTCACCCGGTGCAGGAGAGCGGCCTGCGCGACCCCCAGCGACTCGTTCCCGAACGCGACGTCGGTGGAGAAGCTCGAGTCGTCCAGACCCAGCACCTCACACCACCGGTCCCACAGCAGGTGCCGCGGCGCTCCAGAGGGCGGCACCGTGATCACGTGGACCCGATCGATGGGCACCGTGGCCGACCAGCGCTCGAGGATCGCTGGGACGTCCTGACTGCGCCATCCCCAGGCACCCTTCAGCCGGTCGGCGAAGGCGTCCTGCATGAACTCGTCCAGCGACGAGCCCGACCGCATCTTCAGCGCCTCCTGCCAGACCGCGGGGAACTGGCGCACGTAGTCGCGGACGGTCAGCACCACGTGCACCTCGGCGGGCGCGAGCTCCTCGATCGCGCGCGCGGCCTGGGGCCCGGTGGCCATGCCGAAGAACTCGTGGCTGATCAGGCCGTCCCCCGACCAGCGGGCCAGGGCGCCGACGAGGTTGTCCCAGGCGTTGGCCGCCTCCCCGCCGCGGTTGCGGCTGACTCGACGTACCACCTCCGAGGCGTGGTAGTGCTCCATCCGGTTGGACCCCGGATACAGGAAGCCCTGCGCCCGCAGCCGAGGGCGGTTGTGCCACATGGTGGTCTGGAGGAACGTCGTCCCGGACTTGGGGACGCCGATGTGGAAGAAGACGCGCCGTGCCAATGCTCCTCCTCAGAGCGAGGAGGCGTAGCGCTCGAGGTACTCCCGCACCTTCTCCTCGTCGCGCTGGCTCAGCGGGACCAGGAGCTCCTCGACCACGTCGAGCAGCTCGGCCAGGCGCCGGTTGAGCCGGCGGCACTCCTGCATCTCGGCCTCGAGCTCGCTCAACCGCCGGCCGAGGCTGGCGACGTCGCGTACGACGCGCCAGCGTGACTTCAGCCGCTGCGGGGTCAGGTCGGACAGGGAACGGCCGCTCTCGCTGCGAGCTCCATCACTCATCGAGGGTCCCTCATGGGCAGTGCATCACCTTCGTCGCCTGGGTCGCGACAGCCTACACCGACCCGCGCCACCCCAACCCGACGTCCCGGGCCGGCCGACCCGGCGCGATAGCCTTGCGTGCCGCCGCGTCTGCGGGGTGAGTCTGGGGAGGGGCGACATGATCGGGATGGTGCTGGCCGCCGGGGCCGGGCGCCGGCTGAGGCCCTACACCGACACCCTGCCGAAGGCGCTGGTGCCCGTCGACGGGGACGACACCATCCTCGACATCGCGCTGCGCAACCTGGCTGCGGTCGACCTGACCGACGTGGTCGTGGTCGTGGGGTACGCCGCGGGAGCAGTCGAGGAGCGGCGGGTCGACCTGGAGCGCCGGTACGGCGTTCGGCTCGAGCTGGTGCACAACGACAAGGCGGAGGAGTGGAACAACGCCTACTCGATGTGGACCGCCCGCGAGCAGATGGCAGAGGGCGTGCTGATGGTCAACGGCGACACGGTGCACCCGGTGTCGGTCGAGGAGGTGCTGCTTGCCGCGCGCGGGCGCTCCGAGGTGCTGCTGGCCATCGACACCGAGAAGGTCCTCGCGGAGGAGGAGATGAAGGTGGTCGCCGGCGAGGACGGCTACCTGAGCCGGATCACCAAGCTGATGGACCCGGCCGCCGCGTACGGCGAGTACATCGGCGCCAGTCTCATCGAGGGCGCCGCCGTGGACCGGCTCGCGGACGCGCTGCGGACCACCTTCGAGCGCGACCCGCAGCTCTACTACGAGGACGGCTACCAGGAGCTTGCCGACCGGGGCGAGCGGATCGCGCTCGTGAGCATTGCCAGTGGTACTTCGTGGGTGGAGGTCGACGACCATGCCGACCTGGCCCGGGCCCGGGAGATCGCGTGCCACTACTAGCCCGGATGCTGGCGAGCCCGCTGTTCGTGGACATCCGCAGCGGGGCCGTGGAGAACCTCTCCGCGTTGCTGCACGAGCGCAACATCTCGACCACCGGCAACGTGCTGGTCGCCGTCGGTGCGTTCCAGGGTGAGGAGATCTGGCGCCGGATCGCGCCGTCGCTGCCCGACGCCGGCGTGTTCCAAGTGCGGGCGGGGAGCCTGGACGCCGCCGGCGCGCTGCAGCAGGCCCTGGCCGAGCGGTCCTACGACGCGGTGGTGGGGATCGGGGGAGGCCGGACCCTGGACGTGGCCAAGTACGCCGCCACCCGGGCGGCGCTGCCGGTGGTCGCGGTCGCCACCAACCTCGCCCACGACGGCATCTGCTCCCCGGTCGCCTCGCTGGAGCACCAACACGGGAAGGGCTCCTTCGGGGTGGCGATGCCGCTGGCCGTCGTGGTGGACCTGGACTACGTCAGGTCTGCTCCGGTAGTGCTGGTCCGCGCCGGGATCGGCGACACCGTCAGCAACCTCTCCGCGATCGAGGACTGGATGCTGGCCCACCGCGAGCGCGGCGAACGGGTCGACGGGCTGGCGGTCGCACTGGCCCGGACCGCGGCCGAGGCGGTCCTGCACCGCACCGACGGCGTGGAGAGCGAGGAGTTCCTCGTCGTGCTGGCCGAGGCGCTGGTGCTGTCGGGCATGGCGATGTCGGTGGCCGGCACCTCCCGACCGTGCAGCGGCGCGTGCCACGAGATCATCCACGCCGTGGACAAGCTCTACCCGGGGACGTCCAACCACGGGGAGCTGGCCGGGGTCGGTGCGCTGTTCGCCAGCTTCCTGCGCGAGGACGCCCGGTTCGACCCGATCGCGGCCTGCCTGCTCCGGCACGGGCTGCCGCGCACCCCCACGGATCTGGGGCTGACCGAGGACCAGTTCACTGCCGCCGTCCTCGCCGGTCCGTCGACCCGCCCGGACCGGTACACGATCCTCGAGCATCTCGCGCTGACCGAGGCATCGGCTCGCCGGCACGTGAGCGACTTCGTTCGCCGGGTCGGCTGAAGCCCACTCCGCACAGACTGAGACCCTCGAGGGGGCGTCGGAGCCGCAGCGGCGATTCGGGGTCGCCGGGGTCCCGCTTGATACCTTGGGGCGGTCCCCCCACCGACGATCCCGGCGAGGAAAACACCGTGACCGACACCGCCGCCCCGGCCGCCGGACGGCGTGCCCGCCAGTCCGGCGAGGGCCACCGCATCGTGCAGCGCACCCTGATCCGCCCGGACCAGGAGTTCGACGTACGCCCCCTCTACCTCGGCGGTGGATCGAGCATCATCAGCGGGTCGGGATCGGAGGAGACCGAGGGCAAGGACTCCGAGAAGCAGGAGCAGGTCTACGAGGCCGACCGCGGTCTGGCCGGGTACGGCCGGGTCACCGAGGACGGGTTCGCCGTGGTCGACCCCGAGCGGCGGCTCACGTTCGGCACCTACTTCAACGCCTTCCCGGCCAGCTACTGGCGGCGGTGGACGGACTTCTCCAGTGTTCGGCTCACCCTGCGCGCCCGCGGTGTGGGCTCGATCATCGTCTACCGGTCCACCGCCAAGGGGCATGTGGTCCGCGCGGCCTCCGACTTCGTCGACGGCGACCACCTGCAGACCTTCGAGTTCGACCTCAGCCTCCAGCCGTTCATCGACGGCGGGTGGTACTGGTTCGACCTCGAGGCGGCAGAGGGGGAGCTGACCCTGGAGGACGCCGACTGGAGCTTCGAGACCGAGCGGCTGGCGTCGGGCCACCTGACCATCGGGATCACCACGTTCAACCGACCCGACTTCTGCGTCGACCAGCTGCTCAACCTCGGCCACGGCGGTGAGGTCCTCGACATCATCGACGAGGTCCTGGTCATCGACCAGGGCACCGACAAGGTCCGTGACAACGAGTTCTTCGAGGAGGCCGCCGAGCTGCTCGGCGCCAAGCTGCGAGTCATCGACCAGCCGAACCTGGGCGGCTCCGGAGGCTTCTCGCGGGCGATGAGTGAGGCGGCCGGAAAGGGAGCCTCGGACTACGTGCTGCTCCTCGACGACGACGTGGTCTGCGAGCTCGAAGGCATCTTGCGGGGTGTCGCGATGGCCGACCTCGCGAAGCGGCCGGTGATCGTGGGCGGCCAGATGTTCAGCCTCTACGACCGGTCAGTCATGCACGCCTTCGGCGAGACCCTGGCGCGCTACACCTGGTTCTGGGGGCCGGCGCCGAACACCTACCACGGCCACAACTTCGCGCGTCGCACGCTGCGCTCCACGCCGTGGCTGCACCGCCGCGTCGACGTCGACTACAACGGCTGGTGGATGTGCCTGATCCCGACCGCGGCGATCCGCGAGATCGGGCTGTCGATGCCCATGTTCATCAAGTGGGACGACGCCGAGTTCGGTCTCCGTGCCGGAGCGGCCGGGTTCCCCACGGTCACGATGCCCGGGGTCGCGGTGTGGCACGTGCCGTGGACCGAGAAGGACGACACGGTCGACTGGCAGGCCTACTACCACGAGCGGAACCGGCTGATCTCGGCGCTGCTGCACACGCCGTACGAGCGCGGCGGCCGGCTGGTGCGGGCCAGCTGGGAGAACCACTCCGCCCGGATGGTGTCGATGCAGTACGGCACCGGCGCGCTGATCCTGCTGGCGCTCGAGGACGTGCTGGCCGGGCCGGAGCGGATGCACCGGGACATGACCTTCCGCGGCAAGGAGATCCGCGAGCTGCGGTCGCGCTACCCCGACGGCCAGTCCGGCGACGTGCTCGACGAGTTCCCCGTGGCGCGCACGAAGAAGCCGCCGCGCAAGGGGCGGGCGGTGATCCCGCCGTCGGGTCCGCTGGGCAAGATCAAGGCCGGCGCGGCCGGGCTGGTCCGTCAGGTGCGGCCGGTGCGAGCACTGGCGCACGAGCACCCCGAGGGGCTGGTGCCGCATGTCGACCTCAAGTGGTGGCGCCTGGCGCAGATGGACTCCGCAGTGGTCTCCTCCGCGGACGGCACCACTGCCTCGTGGTACCAGCGCGACCCCAAGGAGTTCGCCCGGCAGATGAAGCGCTCGGCCCAGCTCCACGCCCAGCTGTACCGGGAGTGGCCCGAGCTCGCCCAGCGCTACCGCGACGCCTCCGCCGAGATGACCTCGCCGGAGACGTGGAAGCTGACCTTCGAGGGGCTCTCCGACTCCGACGCCTGATCCGCCGGGGAGAATCTCGGATCAGGAATCTGGAGCCGGTCGGCGTGTCGACTGGAAATTACAGTCTTGTAGTTACTCACGAAACCTTGCGGTGACCCCTGTGACTGGTGTGAAACTTGCTACTCCTGTGAATTCTTCCCCGCCACTGGAGTTGCTGAATGGGTCCCGGCCAGGCCAGGTTCGTCACCGCCTGCCAGCAGTTGCTGGCGCTCGGAGTCGTGCTCGCTGTGCTCACCCCGGCGGCCAGTGTGGTGAGCCTCGACGTCGTCGGTAGCGCTCCGGACGGCACGGCGCCGGCGGCCAGCGCCGCCCCCGCCGCCGCGTTCCGGCCCGCGTCGGCGGTGGTGCCCACCGAGGCGGTCGACCCGGTGGTGAAGGAGTACCCGCTCACCGCCGCCCCCGGACAGAAGCCGGCCGCCGGTGCGCTGCGGGCCCGGGTCGCGGCCGGCTCCACCCCGGGCTCCACCCAGCTGGTGGCGCAGCCGGAGCCGGTGACCGGGTACGGCGCCGTCGGGGTCACCTGGTCGCCGGAGGAGCGGCTCGCCGACGACGACATCGCCCTGCAGGTCCGCACCCGCACCGGGGAGGTGTGGTCGGAGTGGACCGAGCTGGGCTACGACGCCGAGCACGGCCCCGACCCCGACAGCCCGGAGGGCCGGCACTCACGTCCCGGCACCGACGCGCTGCTCGTCGGCGAGGTGGACCAGGTGCAGGTCAAGGCGGAGTCGACGACCGCGATGCCAGCGGACCTGCGGCTGGCGGTGATCGACCCGGGTGCGTCGGCGGAGGTGACCCGGGAGCGACCGGCCATCGACACCTCGTCGCTGGGCACCCCGACGCCCGGCGTGCCCACCACGCCCGATGCGGGGACCAAGGTCACCGGCGCCGAGCAGGAGGAGGGGGCGATCGCGCTGCAGGCGGCGGCGTACACCCCCAAGCCCCAGATCTTCTCCCGCGCACAGTGGGGTGCCAACGAGTCGATGCGCGACAAGGGCTCTCTGCACTACTTCGAGGTGCATGCCGGGTTCGTCCATCACACGGTCAACTCCAACAGCTACACCCGGGCCCAGGTGCCCGCCCTGCTGCGCGGCATCTACGCCTACCACACCCGTTCGCGCGGCTGGAGCGACATCGGCTACAACTTCCTCGTCGACCGCTTCGGTCGGATCTGGGAGGGTCGCGCGGGCGGCGTCGACCGGCCGGTGGTGGGGGCGCACACGCTGGGCTACAACGACTACTCGTTCGCGATGTCGGCCATCGGCAACTTCGAGACCGTCCGCCCCAAGGCGAGGGTGCTACGTGCGTACGGCGCGCTCTTCGCCTGGAAGCTCTCCCTGCACGGGGTGTCGGCGGCATCGACGAGCCAACAGGTCGGGCCGACCCGGTTCCGGGCCATCAACGGACATCGCGACGCCGCCGCGACGGCCTGTCCCGGTCGCTACCTCTACGCCAAGCTGGCCCGGATCCGGGCCCTGGCCGCTGCCGATCAGGCCAGCTGGGCCGGTCGGGAGCGGAGCACCGACCTGACCTCCACCCCCGACCCGGACCTGCTGGTGCGCCGGGCCAGCGACGGGCGGGCGTTCCTCATCCCGACCGGCGGCACCACCCGCTTCGCGAAGGCACGGAGCCTCGACCCCACGTGGGGGGCCCAGCACACCGTGGTGGCGGCGCCCGACCTGACCGGGGACGGACGCGGAGACCTCCTGGTGCGCGGACCCGACGGGCTGGCTCGGGTGCACCCGGGCGTCGGGGCCGGCAAGTTCGGTGAGCCGTTGCGGGCCACCGGAGCGTTCCGGGACCGGGACCAGATCTCCGCGGTCGGGGATCTCAACGAGGACGGCCACCAGGATCTGGTCGGCCGGGCGTCGACGGGGCGCCTCAATGTCTATCTCGGGACTGGGCGGGGCACCTTCGCCCGCCGCTCGCTCGGGGGCGGCTGGTCGACGTACTCCCGCATCGCCGGAACCGGTGACGTCTCGGGCGACGGCCACGTGGACCTGGTGGCCGTCGACCGGTCCGGTCGAGCCTGGCTGCGGAAGGGCAACGGGGCCGGCAAGGTCGGCGCGCCGGTGGCCCTGACCCGCAGCTTCGCCGGGTTCGACCTCATCACCGGACTGGGGGACTACACCCGCGACGGCCGCCCGGACCTGTTCGTGCGGTCCACCGCCACCGGGCTCGGCAGCGCGCTGCCGTCCCGAGCCGACGGCGACTTCGGAAAGCTGCGCGGCAAGGTGGCCCGGGTCCGCGGGCTGGTCGGCGTGACCGGTGCGAACGTGGTCGGGAACGCCGCGCCCGACCTCGTCGGCCGGCGCGGCGGAGCCTGGCTGCTGCTGCCCAACCGTGGCACCTTCGAGACCGGTCGGCCCGTCGACGCCGGCTTCGACCTCACCGGGGTGAACCGGATCCTGAACGTCGGCGACTGGGACGGCGACGGCCACGGCGACGTCGTGCTGCGGAGCAAGGGCAGTGGGAACCTGGTGCTGCGCCGTGGCGACGGCTCGGGAGGCTTCTCCTCCGGCACGGTGATCGGCACCGGCTTCTCCCGGGTGCGTCTGCTGGCCGCGGTCGGCGACATGACGGGGGACGGTCGCCCGGACCTGATGGGTCAGCCCGCCGGCGGCTCCATGCGGATCTATCCCGGGGCGGGGTCGGCCGGGCTGCGGGCCAGCTACCCGGCGTACAGCTCGATCACCGCCGGCGGTCAGATCGGCGTCGGCCGCTTCGACGCCGACGGGGCTCCCGACAGCCTGCTGCGTCGCTCCGGTGAGCTGCGGCTCTACCCGGGCAACGGCCCAGGCGGCCTCACCAGCAGGGTCCGCACGGTCGGACCGCGGATCGCCGCCTACAACTGGATCCTGGGCCTCGGCGACGTCAACCGCGACGGCCACGCCGACCTGGTCACGCGGGCCCGCGCCACCGGCGACCTGTGGCTGCTGCCCGGGACCGGCACCGGCTTCGGTCCGCGCCAGCTGCTGGCCGAGGACCTGTCCGGGTTCGACCTCGCCGGCTGACCCGGCTGGCTGCGGGGGCTCAACCGCGGGCGGTGGCCCGCTCCGTGGCGTGGATGTCGTCGAGCCTGGCGGCGGCGTTGTCGGGACCGAGTGCCACCAGCACCAGCGAACCGCCGCCGGCGAACGGCGTCGTGAAGACCTCCAGCCCCTCGGGGCTGGCCGGGTTCCGCGTGGTGAGCAGCCGGCCGGCGGCGCCCGGCTGCCCGCCGAGTGCCGTCTCCCACAGCCGCGCCTGCGTCAGTCCCGGCACCGCCGGGTCCTGCGGCTGCGGGGGGTCCCAGGCCTGCCACCCGTCCGGCTGGCCCCACACCTCCACCCCGTAGTCGCGGACGCCCTCCGGCACCGGGTCCGGGAAGCGGACCCCCAGCGGCAGCAGCGCGCTCGCCAGCACCGGGACGCCGGTCGCCGCGTGCCGCGCCATCGCATCGGGACCGCACACCACCAGGTCGGCGGCGCCGTCCCAGACCACCTCGATGCCGGCGGACCAGGCGGCACCGAGGAAGACCGGCCCCAGCCAGTGCAGGGGGAGGTCCACCAGGACCCGGTCGCCGCGCTCCAGGTCGAGCTCGTCGACCAGCAGCGAGCCGGTCTTGGCCACCCAGTTCGCGTACGACGTCACCGACAGCTCCGTCCGCTCGCCCGAGGCCAGGTCGTAGAACGTGATGAGAGGGCGGCCCGGCGCCGCGCCGAGCGCTCGCGTGAGCAGGGCCGGGAAGGTGGTCACGGCGGCCAGCGTAGGCTGCCGCATCATGTCCGCCGTCCCGCACCTGTGGGCCGTGATCCCCTCCGGAGGGGCCGGCACCCGACTGTGGCCGCTCTCGAGGGCGGCGTCACCGAAGTTCCTCCACGACCTCACCGGCTCCGGGCGATCGTTGCTGCAGGGCACCGTGGACCGGCTCCGTCCGCTGGTGGCCGACCGGGTGCTCGTGGTGACAGGTGAGGGGCATGCACCGATCGTCCGCGACCAGCTCGCCGGGCTGGTTCCCGACGATGCGGTGATCGCCGAGCCGGCGCCGCGGGACTCGATGGCCGCAGTCGGGCTGGCGGCCGCCCTCTTGGAGCGGCGCGACCCCGAGGCGGTGATGGGGTCGTTCGCCGCCGACCACGTGGTCGAGGACGGCAACGCCTTCGCCGAAGCGGTCCGGCTGGCCGCGGAGGTCGCCCGGTCCGATTGGCTGGTGACTCTCGGGGTGGCGCCCACCCACCCGGCCACCGGCTTCGGCTACCTGCACGTGGGGGAGCCGCTCACCGACCACCCGGGCGGGTTCGCGCTGCGCCGCTTCGTCGAGAAGCCCTCTGCCGTCGTGGCGGAGCAGTACCTCGCCGGCGGTGAGCACCGGTGGAACGCCGGGATGTTCCTGGTCCGGCCGGGCGTGCTGCTCGACCTCCTGGCCGACGGGCACCCCGACTTCGCCGCCGACCTGCGCGCGATCGCGGCGGAGCCCGGCTCCCTGACCGAGGTGTGGCCACGGCTCCCGCGGATCTCGCTGGACCACGCCGTCGCGGAGCCGGCGTCCGAGGCGGGCCGGGTCGCGATGGTGCCCGCCGACTTCGACTGGGACGACGTGGGCGACTTCTCCGGCCTGGCCGGCCTCCTCGGCGCCACCGAAGCGGGGGTGACCGTGCTCGGTGACGAGGCACTGGTGCGGTCGCTGGACGCCTCCGGGCTGGCCGTCCCGGCCGCGGGCCGCTTGGTCGCGCTCCTGGGCGTCGAGGACGTGGTCGTCGTCGACACCCCTGACGCCGTGCTCGTCACCACCCGCGCCCGCGCCCAGGAGGTGCGCTCGATCGTGGCCGCCCTGGGCGAGACGGGCCGCGCCGACCTCCTCTGAGGTGTGTCGGGCTCTGACGTGTGCCGGCTCTGACGTGTGCCGGGGCCCGGCGACGCGTCACATGGCGTCGGGCTCGGGGGAGTCCAGGTAGGGGTAGTCCCGCATGAACTGCTCGAGGGCCTCCCCGCTCGGTGCCGAGCAGTACTGCCAGACGCCGACCTGCTCGCCGGTCGCCGCCTCGCCGACCCCGCCGACGGACCAGTGGGTCAGCGCGATGTGCTGGTCGTCGGGGAACGGCTCACCGTCGGACTCCAGCCACGGGACGGCCTTGAACTTGAGGCGGAAGTTGTCGGTGCCGCGCATCTTGCGGGCGATCGCCTCGATGTCGGCCATTGCGGCGTCGTCGGCGGCGATGGTCTCGTCGTACCAGAGCACGGTGTAGCCGTGCTCCAGGTTGTGCACCAGCTTGCCCAGCGGGGGCCGGTCGTCCGCGGTGTAGAACTTGCGGTCCATCGTCTCCGGCTGGTCGTAGTGCTCACCGAACGCCGGTGGGGAGTCGGTGAAGACCAACGGGGTGCCCTCGGGGACGTGCTGCTGCTGGCCCTCGGCCGGCTTCGTGGTGACCTCGCCGCAGACCGACGCCGGCTCCCCGATCTCGGCGAGCGCCAGCGCGTCGAACTCCCGGTTGTCCCACCACTTGCTGCTCACGTAGGGCACCGCGCTGCCGAACCACAGAGCCGACCCGATGATCACCAGCGCGACCAGCGCGGAGATGCCGACGACGGCGAAGCCGCGGGTGCGCTCGGAGCGGCGCTGCTGAGCGCGCATCTCGTCGACGACGGCGCGCCGGTCGTTGGCGGGCTTCTTCTTGGCCACGTGCAAAGTCCTTCGGCAGCGGGCTGGTACGTCGCCCACGGCCGTGGGCCGGCGTCCGAGTGGGCGCGTGCGGAGAGTCTAGACAACGCTCGGCGGGCGCAGCACGGCGCCGTCGCCCGACTGGGGCGGCTCCTCGAGCACCCACCCGAGCGCGAACGCCAACGAGCGCAGGACCGCCGGGTCGCCGGAGACCACCAGGCCGCCCTCCGGGGTCACCGCGCCAGCCGCCCGCGTGCCGGCGGCGTCCCCGAGCACCAGTCGTACGGCGCGGAGAGCGTCGCCGGGTGAGGCCGGGGAGCCGAAGGCCGGGGCGACGGCGGGGTCACCGGTCAGCGCCCGCAGCACCGCCTCCCGCGCACCCAGCCCGAACAGGTCCTCGGCGTCGGGGCGGACCAGTGCCGCGGCACCCGGGCCGTCCTGGTCCGGGGGAAGGACCAGGTCGGGGCGGCCTCGGAGCACCGCGAAGGGTCGCCCGGAGAGCTTGCCCTGCACCAGCTCCGCCGCACCTGCGATCTCGTCGGCCACCGCCGGCTCGGTCACCGCGAGCAGGTTGCCGAACGGGTCGGTCCGGCCTGCATGCGGGTCCAGCACCACCAGTCCCGCCGCCCCGACCGCGAGGTCCACCTGCCCTCGGCGCCAGGCCCGTCCGGCGGTGTCGGTGACCAGCACGGCGACGTTGACGCCGGCCAGTCCGCGGAGCCGGGCCCGGAGGCCGCGGGCGGAGGCGTCCGGGTCCCGGGGCAGCGGCAGCGCGTGTCCGGCGGGGACGTTGGAGGAGTCGACTCCGGCCGCCGCCAAGGTCAGCCCGTGCCGGGTCCGGGCCACCACCAGCCCGTCGCGCCGGGCCACCACTCGGGCGGTCTCCCGATCCACGACCGACTCGCGGTCTTCCGCGACGAGGGCTCCCTCGGCCTTGGCCACCGCCTTGCTCGTCACCGCGACGACGTCGCCCTCGTGCAGCGCCACCAGCCCGACCAGGAGGGCGGCGAGGTCGTCACCCGGGCCGATCTCCGGGACGCCGTCGGGTGCCAGGACGGTCAGCGCCCCTTGGGCGGGACCGGTCACGACACCAGCTCCAGCGCGGCGGTCGCCATCGCCGCGGTGGCGTCCGGGTCGGTCATCATCAGCGGGACCGCGCGGCACCGGATGCCGGCGGCCTCGATCTCGGGCACGTGGTGGGCGTCGGTCTCGTCGACCAGCCAGCCGTCGAGGATCCCGCCGGTGCCTCGAGCTCCGTAGTGCAGCGCCACGCCGGCAGCCGTCACCGGGACCCCGATCGCGGTCAGCAGCTGACTCGCCATGCCGCGCACATGGGTGCCGCCGACGATGGGGGAGAGGCCCACCACCGGCGCCGGTCCGGACCGCACCGCGTCCCGCAGCCCCGGGACGCCGAGGATCGTCCCGATCGACACGACCGGGTTCGAGGGGGGCAGGATCACCGCGTCGGCCGCCGCGATCGCCTCCAGCACCCCCGGCGCCGGACTGCTGGCCTCGAGACCCACCACGACCACCGTCTCCGGCGGCACCTCCGCCCGCAGCCGCACCCAGTACTCCTGGAAGTGCATCACCCGCCGCCCGCTGGGCGCCTCGGCGTCGGCGACGGCGACGTGGGTCTCCACGCGCTGGTCGGTCATCGGCAGCAGCCGCACTCCCGGCTGCCAGCGACGACACAGCGCCTCGGTCACCTCGGAGAGCGGGAAGCCGGCGTCCATCATCTGCGTACGGACCAGATGGGTGGCGACGTCGCGGTCGCCCAGGCCGAACCAGCCGGGCTCCACGCCGTACGCCGACAGCTCCTCGCGCACGCTCCAGGTCTCGTCCCGGCGGCCCCAGCCGCGGTCGGTGTCCAGCCCGCCACCGAGGGTGTACATCACCGTGTCCAGGTCGGGACACACCTTCAGCCCGTGCACCCACCAGTCGTCGGCGGTGTTGGCGATCACCGTGACCTCGGCTGGAGGGGCCGGAGGCTCGGCGCCGGCCAGGGACCGGAGCAGGCCCTCGACGAACCGGGCGCCGCCGTACCCGCCGGAGAGTACGGCGAGGCGTCGTGCGGGCTGCTCGGTCATGGGCCCAGCCTGCCGCACGCCTGCCCGCGGGCGGGCGGATGGGGGCCTCGGGCGGGACCGCACCGGACTGGACCGGTCTCGGCCATACCAGATGGGGGCTTGACTTTCCGGGTACGACAGGCATGTAATTCCCCCAATGTGCTTCTCGGAGCACGCCACATGGGTCGAAAGGGCGAAGACCGTGCGAGAGCTGCTACTTCTCGAACCGGACGCCGAGGAAGCGGGCTGGCAGGAGCGTGCGCTGTGCGCTCAGACCGACCCGGAGGCGTTCTTCCCCGAAAAGGGTGGATCCACCCGTGAGGCGAAGAAGGTCTGTCTCACCTGCGAGGTCCGCGACGACTGCCTGGAGTACGCGCTGATGAACGACGAGCGCTTCGGCATCTGGGGCGGGCTCTCCGAGCGCGAGCGGCGCAAGCTGAAGAAGCGCGCCGTCTGATCGCCGGGGGGCGGTCGTTAGGCTGCCCCGGTGACGGTCACGGCGCTCCTGGTCAGTCATGGCGGCGCCCGGTGGCTCCCCGCCGTGCTCGAGGGGCTCGCGGCACAGACCCATCCCCCGGACCACTGCGTCGCCGTCGACACCGGCTCCAAGGACGAGAGCGCCGACCTGGTCCGCGCGGCCTTCGGTGCCGACGCCCTCGCCACGGCTCCTCGCGGCACCGGCTTCGGTGCGGCCGTCGACCTTGCCCTGGCGAAGGCCCCCGACTCCGACTGGGTGTGGCTCCTTCACGACGACGCCAACCCGGCCCCCACCGCGCTGGCCGAGCTGCTCGCCGCCGCGTCGGCCGACCGGCGGGCCGACATCCTCGGTCCCAAGCTGCGTGAGTGGCCCTCGCTGCGCCGGCTGCTGGAGGTGGGCATCACCATCTCCGGCACCGGTCGCCGGGAGACCGGGCTCGAGCGCGGGGAGTATGACCAGGGTCAGCACGACGAGGTGCGGCAGGTGCTCGCGGTCAACACCGCCGGGATGCTGGTCCGGCGCAGCGTGCTCGACGAGCTCGGCGGCTTCGACCGGCAGCTCCCGGTCTTCGGCAACGACCTCGACTTCGGCTGGCGCGCGGCGCTGGCCGGGCACCGCACGATCGTGGTGCCCCGGGCCGTCGTGTTCCACGCCGAGGCGGCCCACCGCGGCACCCGGCGCACCCCGTTGACCGGACGCCACACCCACTATCAGGAACGCCGGGCCGCCCTCTACACCCTGCTGGCCAACGGTCGAGGACGCTCCCTGCCGTTCCGCACCGTCCGGCTGGCCTTCGGCACCCTCCTCCGCGCGATCGGGTTCCTCCTGGTCCGGGCGGTCGGTCCGGCACTCGACGAGCTGGCTGCGCTCGGCTCCATCTACGCCCGGCCCGGCCAGATCCGCCAGGCGCGCCGAGCCCGGGCACCCTTGCGGACCGCCGACCCGGACACGGTCCGGCCGCTCCTTCCGCCATGGTGGCTGCCGTACCGGCACGGTCTCGACTTCGCCTCCGACCTGGTGAGCGCCGCGGTCTACCAGGCCCAGGACGTGGCCGAGCGGCGCCGAGCGGCCAGCCTGGCCGCGGCGCCGCCAGTGACCGCGGGACGACGGGGTCACTCGTCGGGCCGCTCGCCGGGTCACTCGTCGGGCGAGGAGGAGGACGAGCTCGCCGAGGACTCGGGGATCGTCGCTCGCTTCCTCACCAACCCGGTGGCGGTCGCGCTGACCGTCTTCGTCGCCCTGGCACTGGTGGGTGCCCGCACCGCGTTCGGAGACGTGGGTGGTGGCGCCCTCTCCCCGGCTCCGGCCGGGGCCATGGACTGGTGGACGCTGTACGGCGAGCACTGGCACCCGCTCGGCACCGGCACCGACGTGGCCGCGCCGGCGTACCTGGTGCCGCTCGCGCTCCTGGCCACGCTCCTCGCGGGCAGCGCACCGACCGCGCTGTCGGCGGTGCTCGTCCTCGCCGTACCTGTGGCGCTGTGGGGCGCCTGGCGGTTTCTCCGCGTCGCCGGGCGACTGGTCAGCGCCGATGGGGTCTCGCGCTGGATCCTGGCCGCGGGGGCGGGGGGGTACGCCCTGGTCCCCGTCACCAGCGGCGCGTGGGGCGGTGGACGGCTCGGCACCGTGGTCGCCGCCACGGTGCTTCCCTGGCTGGCGCACGCGGCCCTCGGGTTCGCCGACCCCGAGAGCGACCGGCGCTGGCGGGCCGCCTGGAGAACCGGGCTGCTGCTCGCCGTGTGCGCGGCGTTCGCGCCCGCAGTCTGGATCTTCGCGGCGCTGCTGGCGGTGGTCGTGCTGGTGGCGGGCGCGCTGCTGGCCGGCCGTGCCATCCGGCGCCCCTCGGTCTGGGGCCCGCCGCTGACCGCGCTGGCTGTGGTGCCGGTTCTGCTGCTCCCCTGGTGGCTCACCCTGGTGTCCCAGGGCGCCGCCGAAGGGCTGCTGGTGGAGGCCGGACGACTCCCCTCCGTCGCGCTCGGGTTCACCGACCTGCTGCTGGGGCGGGCGGAGTCCGGGGCCGCCCCCGTCGTGATCGGCGGTGCCGTCGTGACCCTGGCCGTGCTGGCCCTCCTGCCGCGCGGTTCCCGGATCCTTGTCCTGCTGTGCTGGCTGGCCGCACTCGTGGCCGCCGGAACGGCTGCGCTCCTGGCCCCGATCTCGGTGCCGCTGGCCGCCACCGAGTTCCAGCCCGGTCTGGGCTCCCTGGTGGTCGTCCTGCAGGGCGCCTGGATCACCGCGGTCGTGGTGGCCGCCCAGGAGGCGATCCGGAGCCGCCGGTGGCGCGTGCTCGGAGTAGCCGGGGCGCTGGCCCTGGCGCTGGTGCCGGTGCTGGGCATGGCCTGGTTCGTGGTCGGGTCGGACCTGGCCGCCGCCGGGCTGGACGAGACCGGGCTGGAGGAGATGGGGCTGGACATGCACGACCCGCGTCTGGACGAGCCGCGCGGCACCGACATCCCGGCGTACATGGTGCAGAGCTCGGCCCTCGGCGAGGCGCACGGGATCTTGATCCTCGAGGGCACCGTCGATGAGGGAGTCACGTACTCGATCCGGCGCGGCGACGGACCGACCACGGGTGAGGACGAGATCGAGGCGCTGACCCCGGAGGACGCCGGGTTCACGGCCGGGGTCCAGGCACTGGTGTCACGGCCGACCACCGCGGTCGTCGACGGGCTGGCGGATCAGGGCATCGAGTACGTGCTCCTGCGCGCCCCCGCGGACGGCCGGATCGCGGCCACGTTGGACGCCGCCGCCGGGCTCGCGCAGGCCAGCACCGAGGATCGGGCCGCCCGGGCCTGGCAGGTCGAGCAGGAGCTGAATCCCGCCGCGCTCTCCGGGCCGTCGTCGTGGTTGCGTACCGCGCTGCTGGTGCTGCAGGGCGTTGCCGTCGTGGTCGTGCTGGTCCTGGCCGGTCCCACGCTGCGTGGGACCCGGGATCGAGGTGAGCGATGAGTACGCCGACCGTCCGCGGCGGGCGGCGTCGGGCGACCGTCGAGCGGCGGCGGCCCCGCCCCAACCCCACGCTGGTGCTCGCAGTGCTGCTGCCTCTGGCCACCATCGGTGCGTTGGCCGTGGTGGACCAGGAGGCGCCGGCGCCGACGACCATGCCGCCGGCCGCCGAGCCGCTGGACCGTACCGACCTGGGCTGCCCTGCCGCCGACGGCGCGCTCCTGGTCTCCGCCCACCCCCCGCCGGCGGATCCGGAGCTCGGGGAGGCGACCGGAGAGGGCAGCGTCGAGCTGCGTACCGCCGCGGGACTCGACCAGGACGAAGAACCCGAGCCGCTGTCCGTCGAGCCCGGCGCCGTGACCCGGGTCGAGGACCGGCCGGAGGAGACCGTCATCACCGGGCGGCAGGGTCTGGCCCCCGGTCTCCTGGCCGCGCGGACCGGTGGGACGCCGTTGGCCGTCACCGGCTGTCCGCCCCCTCGGGCGGAGACCTGGTTCGCCGGCCTGGGTGCGCGCGCCGACCACGCCTCGGTCCTGGAGCTGGTCAACCCCGACAACGGCGCGGCGGTGATCGACGTCGACGTCTTCGCCCGCCGGGGTGTGCTGGACGTGCCCGACCTGCGCGGGTTGCGGCTCCCCGGCCGGTCCGCGGTCCGTATCGACCTGGCGGCCACCGTCCCGCGCCGGGTCGACGTCTCGGTGCGGGTGGCCATCTCACGCGGGCGGGCCGCCGTCACCGCTCTCGATCAGGTCGGCGACATCGGGGGGGACCCCTCCCGCGACTGGGTCCCGGGGCAGGTGGAGCCGGCCGTGGACCTGCTCCTCCTGGGCGTGCCTCAGGGTCCGGGGACCCGACTGCTCTCGCTGCTCAACCCCGGCGACGACGAGGCCAGGGCCACCGTTCAGGTGGTCGCGCCGGAGAGCGTGTTCGCCCCGGCTGGCGTCGAGGAGGTCCGGATCGCGCCCCGCTCGACCGTCTCGCTGACCCTCGACGACGTGCTGGCCGATGAGACGCGGCGAGGCGCGGTGGGGATCCTGGTGGAGGGGACTCGTTCGGTGGTCGCCTCGCTGGCCTCGGTGGTGGACGACGACCTCTCCGTGGCGGGCGCTCCCGCCCCGTTCGACGACGAGGCGGTCGCCCTGATCCCGCGCGGCGACGCCCGGCTGGTGCTCGCGGGTGCCGCGTCCAGTGGCGTGGTGATCGTGATCAGCCGAGCCGAGGACGGCACGGTGCTCGACCGCACGAGGCATGAGGTCGGCCCGGAGCGCAGCGCCTCCGTCGACCTGCCCGACAAGACGGCCTCCGTCCTGGCCCGGGTCCGTCGCACCACCGTGGTCGGCTCCGTGCTGGTCACCGGGCCCGGCGCCACCGTCGTCCCGCTCGTCGTACCCGACACCGTCGGCTTCGTCCCCGTCGTCCGCCCCGGCCTGCCCTGAGGGCTCCCGGCGAGCTCAATCCGCGGCGTACCGGGGATCGACGTCCTCCGGGGCCAGCCCGAGCAGCTCGGCCACCTGCTCCACCAGCACCGTGAGCACCAGCGCCGCCAGGTCGGCGCGGGTCTCGCTGCGCCGCTCGATCGGCCGCCGGAACAGCACGATCCGGGTGGGGGTGCCGCCAGAGCCGGGGATCAGGGACGAGAGCGGCACGGTGTGCGGATCCCAGTCGTCGGGGATCTGGGGCGCGTCCTCGACGGCGTACTCCACCAGTCCGAGCCGGTCGTGCCAGCGCTCCTCCAACTCGGCCACCAGGCTCAGCACCAGCGCGTCGAAACGCTCGCGATCCGAACGGTCCGGCGGCCGCCCGGGACGACCCGGTAGGAGGGCCGGTCCGCGCATGCCGCGCCCGCGCCGGTCCCGGCCCCGGGGGCGGGGGTCCGGCCAGGATCTCTCCATGACCGCGAGCCTAATCGGGGGTCACCGGCCGGCCGGGTACGGTCGGTGCCGTGAGTCCCGCCCGACGCTGTTCCCGCGCGGCCTGCGGCCGCCCGGCCATCGCCACGCTCACCTATGTGTACGCCGACCAGACCGCCGTTCTGGGCCCTCTCGCGGTGCACGCCGAACCACACGCGTACGACCTGTGCGACCAGCACAGCCAGCGACTGTCCGCGCCGCTGGGCTGGGAGGTGCTGCGCCTCGCCCTCGACCCAGCGCTGGCCGGTCCCAGTAGCGACGACCTGCTGGCCCTCGCCGACGCCGTGCGCGAGGCCGCCCGTCCCGCACCCGAGGAGCCGACCGACGCCGGCACCGGCCCGGACGGGGCGCGCCGGGGACACCTGCGAGTGCTGACCTCCGACTGACCACCCGGTTCAGAGACCCGGCCCCGGCCGTAGGGTGAGGCCCATGTCGCCGGTCCAGGCAGTGTTCAAGGCGTATGACGTGCGCGGCACTGTTCCCGACCAGCTCGACGCGGAGTTCGCGCACGCCCTGGGCGGGGCGTTCGTCAGGACCCTGGGCCAGGACGCGGTCGTCGTCGGTCACGACATGCGACCCAGCTCGCCGGAGCTGGCCGGGGCGTTCGCCGCGGGAGCAGCCGCCGCCGGGGCTGACGTGCTGCACATCGGGCTGGCCGCCACCGACCAGGTGTACTTCGCCTCCGGCAGCCTCGAGCGGGCGGGGGCGATGGTCACCGCGAGCCACAACCCCGCGCAGTACAACGGGTTCAAGCTCTGCCTGCCCGGCGCCGCACCCGTGAGCTCCGACACCGGCCTGGACGCGGTCCGCGACGCGGTCCTGGCCGGCCCGGGCGCTGCCGGCGCCGACTCGGCGGACCCCGATTCAGCGGCGGGCACCGTGCGGCACGGGGACCTGCTGGCGGAGTACGCCGACCACCTGGTGACGTTGGCCCCGGTCCGGCTCGGCCCGGCGCGAGTGCGTCCCCTCACCGTGGTGGTGGATGCAGGCAACGGGATGGCCGGGCACACCTCCCCGGCGGTGTTCTCCCGGCTGGGCGACGCCGTGCGGCTGGTGCCGCTCTACTTCGAGCTGGACGGCACCTTCCCGAACCACGAGGCGAACCCGATCGACCCGGCGAACCTCCGCGACCTGCAGCGGCACGTGGTCGCGCAGGGAGCCGATCTCGGGCTGGCCTTCGACGGCGACGCGGACCGCTGCTTCCTGGTCGACGAGCGGGGCGCGGTGGTGTCGCCGTCCGCCGTCACCGGACTGGTCGCCGCCCGGGAGCTCGCCCGCGAGCCCGGCGCCACGATCATCCACAACCTGATCACCAGTCGGGCGGTGCCCGAGCTGGTCCGGGAGCTGGGCGGGGTGCCGGTCCGGACCAGGGTCGGCCACTCGTTCATCAAGGCGACCATGGCCGAGACCGGGGCGGTCTTCGGCGGCGAGCACAGCGGCCACTACTACTTCCGGGACTTCTGGCGGGCGGACTCCGGCATGCTGGCGGCGCTTCACGTGCTGGGGGCCGCCGCGCAGAGAGAGCAGCCCGTGTCGGAGCTGCTCGGCACCTACGAGCGGTACGTCGCCAGCGGCGAGATCAACTCCACGGTGCCCGACGTCGATGCGGTCCTGGCCCGGGTCCGGGCCTGCCTCTCCGATCGGGACGGGGTCGAGATCGACGAGCTCGACGGGGTCACGGCGCAGCACCCGGACTGGACCTGCAACGTGCGACCCTCCAACACCGAGCCCCTGGTCCGGCTCAACGCCGAGGCGCGGGACCCGGCCCTCCTCCAGACCCTCTGCGACGATGTCCTCACCCTCATCAGGAGCACCTCATGAACATCGATCCCGAGCTGTTGGCACTGCTGGTGTGCCCGGACTGCCACGGTGAGCTGGCGGTGCAGGGCGAGGAGCTGGTGTGCACCGCCTGCGGCCTCGCCTACCCTGTCCGCGACGACATCCCAGTGCTCCTGGTCGACGAGGCGCGGCGTCCGGAATGACCCGCCGATGACCATGTGGTTCGACGAGGCTCGGCTCGACGACCAGCGCGTCCTCGAGATGCACGACCCGCAGCTGCGCAGGCTCGCGGAGTCCGGGGCACGGGTCCGCCGGGAGGCCCACGACACCGCCGCCGCCCTCCGGGCCGCGGTCGAGAATGCCCGCGAGTCGGAACGCCCACGAGCGGTGGTGGCGGCCGGACCGGACTCGCGCCTGCTCCGGGCGGTGCTGGAGCCCTGGTGTCCCGTGCCCTTCGTCGCCTGGCCGGCGGCCGGGCTCCCCGGCTGGGCCGGAAGCATGGACCTGGTGGTGGTGCTCGCACCGACCGGGGCCGACTCGGGCACCGCATCCGCTGCGGCGGAGGCGGTCCGCCGGGGCTGCCAGGTCGTGGTGGCGTGTCCGCCCCGCTCGATGGTCGCCGAGCACGCCGAGGGACGCTGGACCACCCTGCTGCCGACCGACACCGGGGACGTCCTGGCGACCGCGGTGGTGATGCTGGACTACCTCGAGCATGTCGGCCTCGGGCCCCGGGCCGACGCGGAGAGCGTCGCCACCGCACTCGACGATGTGGCCGTAGCGTGTTCTCCGCACCGTGACCTGGCGGTGAATCCGGCGAAGATGCTGGCCATCGCGCTGGCCGACGCCACCCCCATCGTGTGGGGCGGGTCGGTGCTGGCGGCGCGCGCCGCCCGCCGGATCGCCGAGGGACTGCGCCGGGCCAGCGGCCGGACCGCGATTGCCGGTGACGCCGAGCACCTGCTGCCGGTGCTCGAGGCGGCCCGACGACGCGACGTGTTCGACGACCCGGTCGCCGACGATGCGGCTGCCCGGCCGGTGCTGCTCGTCCTCGACGACGGTGCGGACGAGCCCGTGATGCGTGAGCAGCGCGGTCGGCTCAAGGCGGCCGCGGCCGAGCGCGGGGTCCGCCTCGAGACCCTGACCGCGGATGCCGGCAGCGAGGTCGCGCGGTACGCCTCCCTGATCCTGACCGGCGGGTACGCCGCCGAGTACCTCCGCGTCGGACTCGTCTCCTGAGCTCCCCAAAACGACCCTCGCGGGTTGAGGAGGCCGAGGGACGAGGTCTCGGAGGGCGCTCCTCAACCAGCGGGTCCCCCCGCAACCGGTGGGGCGTTCCTCAGTCGACGGTTAGGCTGAGCCGGTGGATGTAGCGCCGGGAGGGCAGCGCGGATGAGCGCGGGGTTCTTCGGACTGCTCGACGACGTGGCGACCCTGGCCCGCGCGGCGGCCGCGTCGCTGGACGACGTCGGCGCGGCGGCGAGCAAGGCCACGGCGAAGGCGGCCGGGGTGGTCGTTGACGACACGGCGGTGACGCCGCAGTACGTCCGCGGCCTGGCCGCCGAGCGCGAGCTTCCCATCGTGAAGCGGATCGCGAAGGGCTCGCTTCGCAACAAGCTGGTGTTCATCCTCCCGGCGACGCTCGTGCTCAGCCAGTTCCTGCCGTGGCTGCTGACCCCGATCCTGATGCTGGGCGCCACCTATCTCTGTTTCGAGGGCGCCGAGAAGGTGCACCACTACCTCACGGGCCACCACGAGGAGAAGACCCTCAGCGTCATCGAGGGACCCGAGGCGGAGGACGAGATGATCGCCGGGGCGATCAGGACCGACCTGATCCTGTCCGCCGAGATCATGGTGATCGCCCTGGACGAGGTGGCGAGCGAGCCGTTCCTCTCGCGCACCGCGATCCTGATCGTGGTCGCCCTGTTCATCACCGCGCTCGTGTACGGCGTCGTAGCGCTGATCGTGAAGATGGACGACGTCGGCCTCAAGCTCGCCCAGCGCGACTCCCGCGCCACGCAGCGTCTCGGCCGAGGCATGGTCAACGCCATGCCCAGGGTGCTCAGCATCATCTCGGTGGTGGGTGTCGCGGCGATGCTGTGGGTCGGCGGGCACATCCTGCTCGACGGTGTGTACGAGCTGGGCTGGCATGCGCCGTACGACTTCGTGCACCAACTGGAGGAGTGGGCCCATGACGTGGCGGGCCGGCTCGGCGGCGTCCTCGCCTGGACCCTGAACACCCTGTGCTCGGCGCTGACCGGGCTGGCGGTGGGTGCCGTCGTCATGCTGGTGCTCCGCTTCGTACCGCGCCGCAAGCGTCGGGAGCCCGAGCCCGCCCACTGAGGCAGCCGCAAGCGACGGCTCCGCTCGCCGGGCGGTCGTCGCGACGTCGAGGATTTATCGTTCGCCGAGCCCAGGTTCTAGCCTGGGTGGCCACCGGCTCTGGACCGAACGACAGAGAACCGGCCACAGCTAGGAGCAGACATGGACTTCAAGGTCGCCGACCTCACCCTGGCCGAGTTCGGTCGCGCGGAGATCCGCCTCGCCGAGCACGAGATGCCCGGCCTGATGGCGATGCGGGAGCGGTACGCCGACACCCAGCCGCTGGCCGGTGCGCGCATCGCGGGCTCGCTCCACATGACGGTCCAGACCGCCGTGCTCATCGAGACCCTCGTGGCGCTCGGCGCCGAGGTCCGCTGGGCGTCCTGCAACATCTTCTCCACCCAGGACCACGCCGCGGCGGCCGTCGCGGTCGGCCCGGGCGGCTCGGTCGACGCGCCCGCCGGCGTGCCGGTCTTCGCCTGGAAGGGGGAGACGCTGGAGGAGTACTGGTGGTGCACCCAGCAGATCCTGCAGTGGCCGGACGGCAAGTTCGCCACCATGATCCTCGACGACGGCGGCGACGCCACCCTGCTCGTCCACCTCGGTGTCGAGGCCGAGAAGTCGGGCAGCGCCCCGGACCCGGCGACCGCCGAGAGCGCCGAGCAGCGCATCATCTTCGAGGTGCTCAACCGCTCCCTGACCGAGTCCGCGGACCGGTGGACCAAGATCGCGAACGAGATCCGCGGCGTCACGGAGGAGACCACCACCGGCGTGCACCGGCTCTACGAGCGGATGCGCGAGGGCGCCCTGCTGTTCCCGGCCATCAACGTCAACGACTCGGTCACCAAGTCGAAGTTCGACAACAAGTACGGCTGCCGACACAGCCTCGTCGACGGCATCAACCGCGCCACCGACGTCCTCATCGGCGGCAAGGTGGCCGTGGTGTGTGGGTACGGCGACGTGGGCAAGGGCTGCGCGGAGTCCCTGCGCGGACAGGGCGCCCGCGTGATCATCACCGAGATCGACCCGATCTGCGCCCTGCAGGCCGCGATGGACGGCTACCAGGTCTCGACTCTGGAGGACGTCCTCGACGTCGCCGACATCGTCATCACCGCGACCGGCAACAAGGACGTGGTGACCGTCGACCAGATGTCGCGGATGAAGCACCAGGCGATCCTGGGCAACATCGGCCACTTCGACAACGAGCTCGACATGGCCGGCCTCGAGGCCTACGAGGGTGCCGCCCGGACCACCATCAAGCCGCAGGTCGACGTGTGGACCTTCCCGACCGGGAACTCCATCATCGTGCTGTCCGAGGGCAGGCTGATGAACCTCGGCAACGCCACCGGCCACCCGAGCTTCGTGATGTCGAACTCGTTCACCAACCAGGTCCTGGCCCAGCTCGAGCTGCACACGAAGACCGAGGAGTACCCCGTCGGGGTGTACGTCCTGCCTCGGCACCTCGACGAGGAGGTGGCGCGGCTCCACCTGGACGCGCTCGGGGTCAAGCTGACCACGATGACCGACGCGCAGGCGTCGTACCTGGGCATCCCCGTCGAGGGGCCGTTCAAGCCCGAGCAGTACCGGTACTGAAAACGCGGTTCGCGAGGAGCCTGCTGGCAGACTGGGAGCCATGACGCAGTCCGCGGACGCCTCGGCCAAGGGGCGCATCCTCGTCGTCGACGACGACGCCTCCCTCGCCGAGATGCTCACCATCGTGCTGCGTCAGGAGGGCTTCGACTCCCGGGTGTGCGCGCGGGGGGACGAGGCGATGGAGGCGTTCCGCGAGTACCGCCCCGACTTGGTGCTGCTCGACATCATGCTCCCCGGCATCGACGGCATCGACGTGTGCAAGGAGATCCGGGCGGAGTCCGGGGTGCCGATCGTCATGCTGACCGCGAAGACCGACACGGTGGACGTGGTGCTGGGGCTGGAGTCCGGTGCTGACGACTACATCGTCAAGCCCTTCAAGCCCAAGGAGCTGGTGGCCAGGATCCGGGCCCGGATCCGCCGGCTCGAGGTGCCCGGCGCCGACTCGTTGAGCATCGGCGACGTCGCGATCGACGTGGCGGGGCACGCCGTCACACGGGCCGGCCGCCAGGTCAACCTGACCCCGCTGGAGTTCGACCTTCTCGTGTGCCTGGCGCGCAAGCCGTGGCAGGTGTTCACCCGGGAGGTCCTGCTCGAGCAGGTGTGGGGCTATCGCCACGCCGCCGACACCCGCCTGGTGAACGTTCACGTCCAACGCCTGCGCTCCAAGATCGAGCACGACCCGGAGAACCCCGAGATCGTCGTGACCGTGCGAGGCGTCGGCTACAAGGCCGGCGCGTCCTAGTCCGGCACGGCAAATGCCCAGCCCCAGCACCCCCGAGTCGGTTCGTCGTGCATTGACGTTCTGGCGCCGCTCCATCCAGGCGCGGGTGGTGGCGAGCACCGTCCTGCTGTCGGCCGTGGTGCTCGTCGCGACCGGCTGGTTCCTCCTCCAGCAGGTGCGCGAGGGACTCCTGGACCAGCGGGTCCAAGCGGTGGTCGCCGAAACCCGAGCCGAGACCGCGGCCGCCAGGTCGCGGTTGGCCGGCGTGTCGGGCACCGACCTCGACGTCGCGGGCCAGCGGCGCGACCTGTTCGACCCGATCAAGGAGCGGGCCGCGCTGCGGGGATACAGCGTGGTGCTGTCCGGCCCGGTCACCGGGGACGGCAGCGGCCTGGCCGAGGGCGACCCCATCTCCAGCTCGGGTCTCGACATCGAGAGCGTCCCGGACTCGCTGCACCAGCACTTCCAGGAGTCGCCGGCCACCGCCTGGACCTACACCCAGATCCGCAACCGCGGTGGCAGCAGTGCCGCCACCGGCCCCGGGGTGGTCGTCGGCTCCCCGGTGCGGCTGCCGGCCGACGGTCAGACCTACGTCCTCTACTACCTGTTCCCGCTGGACGACGAGGCGGAGACGCTGGCCCTGGTCACCCGGGCCCTGCTCACCGCGGCCGGGCTGCTGCTGGTGCTCGTGGCCGTCCTCACCTGGCTCGTGACCCGGCAGGTGGTGACCCCGATCCGGATGGCGCGCCAGGTGGCCGAGCGGCTCGCCGCGGGTGAGCTGCAAGAACGGCTCCGGGTGCGGGGCGAGGACGACCTGGCCCGGCTGGCCACCTCCTTCAATCAGATGGCCCAGAACCTGCAGCGCCAGATCCGGCAGCTCGAGGAGCTCAGCCGGGTGCAGCGCCGCTTCGTCTCCGACGTCTCCCACGAGCTGCGCACCCCGCTCACCACTGTGCAGATGGCCAGCGAGGTGCTCCACGACGCTCGTGGTGACTTCGACCCGACCACGGCCCGGGCGGCCGAGCTCCTCCAGACCGAGCTCGACCGGTTCGAGACGCTGCTCACCGACCTGCTGGAGATCAGCCGGTTCGACGCAGGAGCGGCCGTGCTCACCGTCGAGGACGTCGACCTCGGGGCGCTGGCCCGCCGGGTCGTCGACGCGAGCCGGCTGCTGGCCGAGCAGCGCGGCACCCGGATTCTGATCGAGGAGCCGGACCGGCCGGTGCTGGCGGAGGCCGACGGCCGTCGGGTCGAGCGGATCGTGCGGAACCTGGTCTCGAACGCCATCGACCACGCCGAGTCCGGCGACGTGGTGATCACCGTCGCCTCGGACGCTCAGGCCTCGGCGATCGCCGTACGCGACTTCGGTGTCGGCCTGGAGCCTGGCCAGGCGGCGCTGGTGTTCAACCGGTTCTGGAGGGCCGACCCGGCCCGGGCCCGGACCAGCGGCGGCACCGGGTTGGGGCTGTCGATCGCGCTGGAGGACACCCACCTGCACGGGGGCTGGCTGCAGGCCTGGGGCCAGCCGGGGAAGGGATCCCAGTTCCGGCTGACCCTGCCCCGGCACGCCGGGCAGCAGCTGAAGGCCAGCCCGATCCCGCTGGTGCCCGTCGACGTCGAGGAGCGGGTGTGATTCGGACACGCGCTGCTCTCAGGAGGGTCCCGGGGCTCGTTGCGGCGATGCTCTCCGCGGGCCTGCTGGCCGGGTGCATGTCGATGCCGGTCGAGGGCCCCGTGGTCAGCGCCGAGTCCGGCGGCCCGGCCCGGGACGCCGACCCGGCCGACATCGTGGTGCATCTTTCGGTGACGGGGGCGTCGCCCACCGAGATCGTGGTGCACTTCCTGGACGCGATGACCGCCTCGCCGATCTCCACCAGCGTGGCCAGCGAGTACCTCACCCGCGAGGCGGCCGAGACGTGGCGACCCGAGCAGCAGATCATCACGTACGCCGACAAGGGCCGGCCGTTCGGCACCGACCTGCTCCGGGTCTCACTGGTCGGCGCCAACTACCTGGATGCCCGGGGGTCATGGCAGGGCGCGCTCCCGGAGGCACGCAGCACGCTGCGGTTCCCGGTGGTGCTGGAGGAGGGGGAGTGGCGGATCGCCCGGGCCCCGAACGCGCTCATCGTCCCCGACCCGTGGTTCCAGCCCCGCTTCCAGCAGGTGTCGCTGTACTTCTTCGACCCGACCGGATCGGTGGTCGTGCCCGAGCCGGTGTTCCTGCCCCGCGGCGAGCAGCTCCCCACGGTGCTCACCGCGAACCTGCTGCTCGGCCCGCCGGACGGCCTCCAGCGGGTCTACCGGACCTTCCTCCCGGCCGGGCTCTCGTCCGGCCTGTCGGTGCCGGTCACTCGGTCCGGCGTCGCCGAGATCGAGCTGGAGGGCGACGCCTCCGAGCTCACCCCGCAGACCACAGGGCTGATGCTGGCCCAGCTGACCTGGACGTTGCGACAGGTGCCCGAGATCGAGTCGCTGCGGGTCTCCATCGGCGGGGAGGTGCTGGACGTCCCGGGCGACGCCGACGTGCTGCCGGTCACCTCGGGCGCGGAGTACGACCCCACCGGGGTGCTGGCCACCAGCGACCTGTTCGCGCTGCGGGAGGGTCTGCTGGTGGCCGGGCCGGTCGACGACCTGCAGGCGATCGACGGCCCGTTCGGTCGCGAGGTTCAGGGGCTGCGGTCGGTGGCGGTGACCCCGGACGGGCTCCGAGTTGCCGGCGCGACCACCGACGGCCGGATCCTGGTGGCCCGAGTGACCACCCCCGGGCGGCGGGTCCGCCAACTGCTGAGCGGCGGCACCGACCTCCTGCAACCGTCCTGGGATCTGAGCGGCCGGCTGTGGGTCGTGGACCGGACCGGCGCCGGGGCTCAGGTGACCGTGCTCCGGGGGGGCGAGGTCAGGAGTGTTCGGGTCCCGGGCATCACCGGCCGACGGGTGCGCACCGCCACCGTGTCGCGGGACGGGACCCGGCTGGTGGCGGTGCTCGCCGGGCGCGCGGGAGACGCGATCGTGGTGAGCCGCCTCGGGCTCGACGCGGCCGGCGCCCCCGTCGCACTCCGGGCCGAGCGGATCCGCGGCGCCCTCGAGCAGCCGCTGCAGGTGCGGGATCTGGGCTGGGCGACCCCGGCCTCGGTGGCGGTGCTGTCCCCACTCGCCGAGGGGCTGTCGCAGGTGCGCACGATCGCCCTCGACGGCTCCCCGGACTCGGGCCGCACCACCACCACCTCGCTGCGCGGCCCGATGCGGTGGTTGGCGAGCTCGCCGGTGACGCAGCAGCCCACCTACGCCATCTCGCGGCAGGGGGTGGTCGACCTGGCCGCCACCCCGGTCCTCATCCAGCCCGAGGCGGCCCACGCCTCGATCACGTACGCCGGCTGAGACCCCGCGGTCGCCGTCCACAGACCTCGAGCCGGGGGTTGCGGTCGGCCATGGGGACGGCTGGGTTGGGACAATGGGGTTCCAAGATGCCGCCCTGGACCTGGTGCTCGGCCGGCGCTGTCTGGGCTGTGAGCAGCCGGGTCGCGAGCTGTGCCCGGCGTGCCGGTCCGCACTGCCGGACCGTGCCTACCCGGCCTGGCCCACGCCCACGCCGGCCGGGCTGGCGCCGCCGTGGGCAGCGGCGCCGTACGAGGGAACGGTCCGCGCCCTCATCCTGGCGCACAAGGAGCGCGGCCGGATCGGACTGGCCCCGGTGCTGGGCCGGTTGCTGGCCATCGCAGTGGGGGCGTTCGCGTCCGCTGGCGCCCCCGTGCTGCTCGTGCCCGTGCCATCGCGGCGCTCGGTGGTGCGAGCGCGCGGGCACGACCCGACCCGGGCGCTGACCAACGCCGCCGCGCGGGTCCTGCGCCGGGAGGGGTACGACGCCGCCGCCCGGCCGCTGCTCGCGATCCGCGGCCCGGTGCTCGACCAGGCCGGCCTCGACTCCGCCCAGCGCGCGGCCAACCTGCACGGCTCGATGTGCTGCCCGGGGCTGCGCCGAGCGGCCAACTGGCGTCCCCAGGCGACGGTGCTGGTGTGCGACGACGTGCTCACGACCGGCGCAACCGCCCGCGAGGCGCAGCGGGCGCTGGCCGCGGTCGGGGTCTCGGTGTCGGGCATCGCCGCCGTGGCGGCGACCCGACGACGCTCCCAGCCGTCCGGAGGCTGACCCGCCCTTTGATCCGTTGGGGCGACGGACTAGCGTCGAGTCATGGAGACGGTCCGGAGCATGAGTTGCCCGGGCCGTTCGGCGTCGACACCCTGGAGGTTCGCATGGAGGTCGTGGTCACCAGCCGGCACTGCGAGGTCTCGGACCGGTTCCGCAGTCACGTCACGGAGAAGCTCTCCCGGTTGGAGAAGCACGACCACCGGATCATGCGGGTGGACGTCGAGGTGGAGCGGGAGCGGAACCCGCGCCAGGCCGACCGGGCCGTGCGGGTGGAGCTGACCGCGTTCTCCCGCGGACCGGTGATCCGCGCCGAGGCGGCCTCCGCCGACAAGATGAGCGCGCTCGACCTGGCCCTGGACAAGATGGCCTCCCAGATGCGGCGGGCCGCGGACCGACGGGTGCGGAGCCGGCAGACCCGGACGCCCGTGGCGGCCTACCCGGCGGTCACGGACGGTCAGGCGCCGGCCGAGGAGGAGGAGACACTGGAGCGGCAGGTCGGGCCGATCACGGTCACCGGGGACGGGCCGCTGGTGGTCCGTGAGAAGACCCACCAGGCGGCTCCGATGACGCTGGACCAGGCGCTGTACGAGATGGAGCTGGTGGGACACGACTTCTACCTGTTCGTCGACAAGGAGTCTGAGCGGCCCTCCGTCGTCTACCGGCGCCGGGGCTACGACTACGGCGTGATCTCGCTCGAGCTCGACTCCTCGGGCCGCGGCTGATCCCGACCCGTACGCGCGCCGCATCGACCCCGGCCGGGGGCGGGCCTGTGCCATGATGCGTGCGTGACGCAGCGACCTGAGGGTGAGCCGGACCCGGTCAAGGTGCTCGTGGTCGACGATCAGGAGCTGTTCCGCCGGGGCATCACGATGCTGCTCGGTGCCGAGGCCGGGATCGAGGTCGTCGGGGAGGCCGGCGACGGGGTCGAGGGCACCCAGCTCGCGGTGAGCACGATGCCCGACGTCGTGCTGCTCGACGTACGCATGCCCAAGCGGACCGGCATCGAGGCCTGCCTGCAGATCAAGGAGGCGGTGCCGTCGGCGAAGATCGTGATGCTGACGGTCTCCGACGAGGAGGCGGACCTCTACGAGGCCGTCAAGAGCGGCGCGTCGGGGTACCTGCTCAAGGACTCCTCGATCGAGGAGGTCGCGCAGGCGGTGCGGGTGGTCGCCGAGGGACAGTCCCTGATCAGCCCGTCGATGGCGGTCAAGCTGATCGACGAGTTCAAGCAGATGTCCAAGCCCGACAAGAACCATGTTCCGGGTCTGCGGCTGACCGACCGTGAGCTCGAGGTGCTCCGGCTGGTGGCCAAGGGCATGAACAACCGGGAGATCGCCCGCCAGCTGTTCATCAGCGAGAACACGGTCAAGAACCATGTGCGCAACATCTTGGAGAAGCTCCAGCTGCACTCGCGCATGGAGGCCGTGATGTACGCCGTGCGCGAGAAGCTGCTCGACATCCCGTGACGTGGCGGCACTGACGGGCGCCACGACGGCGAGCGCCGCGGTGTCGCAGGCGCAGGCCCGCCGCATCGCGTTGGCCGCCCAGGGGTTCCTCGACCCGCCGCACTCCCCGCCGACGATGCGCACCCTCCAGCGCACCCTCGGTCGCACCGGCGTGCTTCAGGTGGACTCGGTCAACGTGCTCCAGCGGGCGCACTACATGCCGCTGTACTCGCGGATGGGCCCCTACGACGTCTCCCTGCTCACGCGCGCCGCGCAGCGACGACCACGACGGTTGGTGGAGTACTTCGCCCACGTTCAGTCACTGATGCCCGTCGACCTGTGGCCGCTCATGCAGCACCGGATGGATGACTTCCGCGCCAAGCGGGGCAAGTGGGGCTTCGTCAACGACGACCCGGCCCTGGAGGCCGGCCTGCTGGCCGAGGTACGGGAGCTGGGACCCTCGACCGCGCGGGATCTGGACGACGGGCTGCCGCGCAGCAAGGAGCACTGGGGCTGGAACTGGTCGGAGACCCGCCGGATGCTCGACTTCCTCTTCATCGTCGGTGACCTGTCGGTGGCCGGACGCAACAGCCAGTTCGAGATCCTGTACGACGTCCCGGAGCGGGTGCTGCCCCCGGAGGTCCTGGCCCGGCCGACCCCGGGTCGCGCGGAGGCGACCCGAGAGCTGGTCCGTCGGGCGGCTCGCTCCCACGGCATCGCGACCGCCGGTTGTCTGCGCGACTACTACCGGATGACCGAGCGTGACGCCGCTCCGGCGATCGCCGACCTCGTGGAGGCCGGCGAGCTGCTGCCCGTAAGGATCGAGGGGTGGGCGCGGCCGGCGTACCTCCATCGCGACGCCCGGATCCCGCGCCGGGTGTCGGCCCGCACTCTGCTGAGCCCGTTCGACCCCGTCGTGTGGAAGCGCGAGCGCACCGAGCGGCTCTTCGACTTCCACTACCGGATCGAGATCTACACCCCGGCGCACAAGCGGGTGCACGGCTACTACGTGCTGCCCTTCCTGCTGCGCGAGCAGATCGTGGCCCGGGTGGACCTCAAGGCGGACCGGGCGGGGGCGGTCCTGCTGGTGCGGGCGGCGTACGCCGAGCCGGCCGCGCCCGACGACACGGCCGAGCAGCTGACCGAGGAGCTCCGGCGGCTCGCGAACTGGCTGGGCCTGTCCGCCGTGGTGGTCGAGGACCGCGGCGACCTGGCGCCCCAGCTCGCCGCGGCAGTGGGTCGTCCGTAGTCGGGGCCTGCCTAGCTGGCGAGTCCGGCCCAGGTCGACCACGGCAGGTCGGCCGTGGCCTCCTCGACGGCCAGGTCCGCAGCCGGGTCCGTGACGTAGCGACAGCTCGCGCCGGGCCGATGGGCGTCGGTGCGCTGGCACACCACGGAGGCAACGTCTGGCCACAGCTGGTGGTCGCACATGGCTACCTCCTCGCGGGTCCGTTCTCCGGTCTGACTCTCTCGGGAGGAACGCGGACGGCGCCGCTGAATACCCCCCGCCCATCCATGATGCGCCGCCGCGCCGCGGATTGTGGGAGATTCCGCCGAGCTGTGGAGGGCGCGTCGCGGCGGGCGCGTGCGCGGTGTTCGTGAAGAGGCTCTCATGTTCGACTCATGGTGACTTCACCTCGCCTCCGTAACTTCTTCGTTGTCGAGACAAACAAGCGGGCCGATCCCACGGCCCAGAGCGAAGGAGAAGAACGATGAGGAAGCTGGTCTCCACCGCGACGGTGAGCCTGGTGGGTCTGGTGGCGGTCGGACTGCTCGGTCTGAGCCAGGTCAGCGCCAGTGCCGACGAAGACGCGGCCAAGCGTGAGGACGACACCGTCGACCTGGTGCTCGTCGACGACGACGATGACGACGACACCAACGACAAGGCCGACAACACCAACACGAACACCAAGTCCAAGAACACCGGCACCAGCCGGTCCACGCGGGACAACACCAACAGCCGGTTCACCAAGGTCAGCCGGGACCGGGACCTGAGCCGGTCGGACAAGACCAAGGACTGGACGCGGGACGGCGGGGACAAGACCCGTGACCACTCCGCGAACAAGACCAACGACCGGACCCGGAACGACACGCGTCGCTGACCGGACCGATAGACGGGCAGGATCGACAGACGGCAGGATCGACCGATGAGCAAGTCCGCCTCCTGGGGCCTCCACGAGGGCGACCGGATCTCCGCCGAGCTGACCGCCATGCGGAAGCTCGGCGGAGGTTCCGCGTACGAGGCCTACCTCGCCTTCGACGACCTCACCTACGCCCCCGTCGTGGTGAAGCTGGTCCGTCCCGACCAGGTCACCGACGAATCCACCCTCCGCGGGGTACGTCGCGAGGTGCGCGCGCTCGACGGGGTGCGACACCCCTCGGTCGTGCGTCTCCTCCGGCACGAGCCGGGCGGTGAGCGGCCGCACCTGGTGCTGGAGCACCTGGACGGACCGCGGCTCTCCTCCCTGATCCGCCGGTTCGGACCCCTGCAGGAGCAGCAGTACCTGCCGCTGGCCATCGACGTGGCCGCCGCCCTCCACTACTTCACCCACCAGGACTTCGTGCACCTCGACGTGAAGCCGAGCAACGTCATCATGGGTGCGCCCGCGAAGCTGATCGACCTCTCGGTGATGCGCACCGTCGAGGAGACGGCCGCGCTGACCTACCCGATCGGCACCGACGCCTACATGGCACCGGAGCAGGTCGACCCGCCGGACACCGGCATCCCGGGTCCCGCCAGCGACGTGTGGGGGCTGGGCGCGACCTTGTTCCACGCGGTCGCCGGAGAGCCCGCGTTCCCGGAGGGCGACCCCGACGCCCCCCTGCTGGCTGACCGGTTCCCGCAGGTCGCGCTCGCCCCGGCCGAGCTGCCGGACCGGGTGCCGACCGAGGTGGCGAAGCTCGTGCTCGCCATGCTGGAGAAGCGGCCCGAGGACCGGCCGCTGCCGGCCGAGGTGGCCGACACCTTGCAGCCGGTGCTGCAGGCGCTGCCCCGGGCCCGACTGACCGGGTTCAAGGTCCGCTGAGCCCCGCCCCTGCTGGGTCGTTGAGCCCTCAGCCGTTGAAGCGGTAGCCCATGCCCCGCACGGTGCTGATCACTCCCGAACCGAGCTTCTTGCGCAGGTAGCCGACGTACACGTCGACGACGTTCGACCCCGGGTCGAAGTCGTACCCCCACACGTGGTCGAGCAGCTGCTCGCGCGAGAGCACCTGGCCGGGGTTGCGCAGGAAGATCTCGGCGAGGGTGAACTCGCGCGCCGACAGGTCGATGACGCGCCCAACCACCTCGGCCTGGCGGGTCCGCAGGTCGAGAAGCACCCCGCCGGCCTCGAGGTGGTCCGCGGACGCCGCCTGGGCCTGCTCGGGCTGGCGCAGTCGCAGCCGGACCCGGGCCAGGAGCTCGGCGAAGCGGAACGGCTTCTGCATGTAGTCGTCGGCGCCGCCCTCGAGCGCGGCGACGGTGTCGGTGACCGAGTCGCGAGCGGTCAGCACGATCACCGGCATCCGGCTGCCCTGGGCGCGGAGCTGGTCGAGGAGCGCGAAGCCGTCGAGCCCCGGGAGCCCGATGTCGAGCACCATGAGGTCGTACCGGTCGCTGAGCGCCTCGTCGAGGCCCTGGTTGCCGTCGCCGACGATCGTCGGCTGGTGCCCCTCCGCGCGCAGGCCCTTGGCGATGAACGCGGCGATCCGCTCCTCGTCCTCGACGATCAAGATGCCGGCCATGACTCCTCCTCGGGAATGATGATCTCGAACCGGGCGCCGCCGATGTCGGGGTCCTCGACGACCCGCGCCGTGCCGTCGTGCGCCTCGGCGATGGCCCGCACGATCGAGAGGCCCAGGCCGAAGCCGTCCTCGCCGACCCCTCCGTTCGCGACGGGCTGGTTCCCGACGGGCTTGTTAGCGATGGGGGTGCTGCCTCGGCCGAACCGCTCGAAGATCGCCTGACGGTCCTCCACGGGCACCCCCGGTCCGCTGTCGGCCACCCACAGCACCAGCGGGCTCGACGCCGAGGCGCCCAGCTCGATCACGTCGCCGGGACCGGTGTGTCGGACCGCGTTGTCGGCGAGCTGGAGCAGGGCCTGGGTGATCCGTTGCTCGTCCAGGTCCACCACCCGCTCGGGCGGCTCGGCCAGCCGCCACTCCCGTTCGCCCAAGGCGCTGGCCTTGGCCAGCACCGCGTGCAGCAGGTCCCGCACCTCGACCGGCTGCCGCCGCACGAAGTCCGGACGGCGGGACTTCGCCAGCAGGATCAGGTCGCCCACCAGCCGCGACATCCGGTCGGTCTCGTCCAGCAGCAGGTCCCGAGTGTCGGAGACCTCCTGGGGGTCGCCGGTGTCCAGCAGCTCGAGATGCCCGCGCAGCACCGTGAGCGGGGTCTTCAGCTCGTGTCCGGCGTCGTCGAGGAAGCGCCGCTGGAGCTCGAAGCCCCCCTCCAACCGGTCGAACATGTCGTTGAGGGTGCGCGTCAGTGCGGTGATGTCGTCGTTGCCCCGCTCCGGGATCCGACGAGACAGGTCAGTGGCGGTGATCTCGCGCGAGGTCTCCCGGAGCTCGCGCAGCGGTGCCAGCAGTCGGCCGGACTGCCAGGCCGCCAGCGCGGTCACCAGGATCCACAGTCCGGTGGCCACGATCGCGTAGGTCCGGATCGTGTCGTAGAGCGCCTCGCGGGTCCGATCCAGGAACGTCACCACCACCAAGGCACCTTCGCCGCGCCCACTCACGGGCTGCACGGTCACCATGAGCTCGCCGTACGTCGGGGAGGAGTACAGCGTCGACCCGCCGGTCGCGATCCGTCCCTCCAGGAAACGCACGAACTCCGGGTCCCCGGTCAGCGGGTCGGCCCGGGGGGAGGCGATGCGGGGGGCCCCGTCCCACCAGCCGACCAGCAGCTCGTCGTCGTCGGGCACGTTGCGGCTGAGGAACGTGCGGGCCAGCGGCTCGACGTCCGCGAACCGGCGGCCGGTCTCCGGGTCCAGGCCCTCCTCGAGCTTGGCGAACTCCGCGAGCTCCTGGTCAATCTCCCGGAGCACCTGCTCATGCACCCGGTCCCGCTGGATGCCGTAGGCGATCAGGCCGGCCGAGCCGAGCGCGAGAGCGACCAGGACGGAGACCGTCAGGGTGATCCGGACGCGCACAGAGAGGCCCGGCCGGTGCCGGGCCCCGGTGTCGGAGACCTCAGGGTCGCTCAGTCTGCGACCCTCCTCAGTCCCGCTCAGTCGTCATCATCGTCGTCATCATCCCAGTCGTCATCGTCCCGACCGTCGTCGTCGTCATCGTCGTCCAGGTCGTCGGGGTCGAGGACCGCCCCCTCGACCGAGTTCTTCGAAGGCTTGGCTCCCTGCTTGTTGCCTTCCTTCTGCTCGGCCGGCTTCCTGCTCGGCTCGGGTGACGGCGAGGTGTCCTGCTGGAGGACGATCGGCTCGCGCTCCGGTGGCAGCGGGTCGGGTCGGGTGAGGAAGGCGGCGGCGAACAGGGTGGCCGGCACGACGACGAGCAGCGCCACCAGCGGCGCCCACCAGCGAGCCACGTGATCCACCTCCTTGTCCCTCCTATCGTGTTCTGCCGCGGTGTGCGGGCGATGAGAGCCGGATGAGGACGCTCTCATGATTCCCGCTCAAGATTCCGTGTGCCCTGGGTGGCGTGGGTAGCATGACCGGAGCGTTTCGCGCGCCCGCGGCGCGCTGTCCACCCCGGGCAGCCGATCATCCTCAGGAGCTCTGTACGTGCCTGCCATTCTCGACAAGATCCTGCGCATCGGCGAGGGCAAGATCCTGCGCCAGCTCGAGGCGGTGTCCCGGGCGGTGAACGCCGTCGAGGACGACTTCGTCGCGATGAGCGACGAAGAGCTCCAGGCGATGACCGCGGAGTTCAAGCAGCGCCTGGAGAAGGGCGAGGCCCTCGACGACCTGATGCCCGAGGCGTTCGCCACCGTGCGCGAGGCGGCCAAGCGGGTCATCGGCCAGCGCCACTTCGACGTACAGGTGATGGGCGGCGCTGCCCTGCACCTCGGGAACATCGCCGAGATGAAGACCGGTGAGGGCAAGACGTTGGTGGCCACGCTGCCGACCTACCTCAACGCCCTGACCGGCAAGGGCGTCCACGTCGTCACCGTCAACGACTACCTGGCGAAGTACCACGCGGAGTGGATGGGCCGCATCTACCACTTCCTGGGCCTCACCACCGGCGTCATCCTGCCGTCGATGAAGCCGGACGAGCGGCGCGTCGCGTACGGCTGCGACATCACCTACGGCACCAACAACGAGCTGGGGTTCGACTACCTGCGCGACAACATGGCAAGCTCCATCGAGGACTGCGTGCAGCGCGGCCACCACTACGCGATCGTGGACGAGGTCGACTCGATCCTCATCGACGAGGCGCGGACGCCGCTGATCATCAGCGGACCGACCCAGGACGAGGTCCGGTGGTACGCCGAGTTCGCCAAGGTCGCCGACGGCATGACCCGCGACGTCGACTACGAGGTGGACGAGAAGAAGCGGACCATCTCGGTGCTCGAGCCCGGCATCACCGTCGTCGAGGACCACCTCGGCATCGAGAACCTCTACGACTCGGTGAACACCCCGCTGATCTCCTTCCTCAACAACTCCATCAAGGCCAAGGAGCTGTTCCACAACGACAAGGAGTACGTCGTCCTCGAGGGCGAGGTCCTCATCGTCGACGAGCACACCGGGCGGATCCTGTCCGGGCGTCGCTACAACGACGGTCTCCACCAGGCGATCGAGGCGAAGGAGGGCGTCCAGGTCCGCGAGGAGTACCAGACCCTCGCCACCATCACGCTGCAGAACTACTTCCGCCTCTACGAGAAGCTGGCCGGGATGACCGGCACGGCAATGACCGAGGCCTCGGAGTTCGACAAGATCTACAGCCTCGGCGTGGTCCCGATCCCGACCAACAAGCCGATGATCCGCGCCGACCAGGCCGACCTGGTCTACCGGACCGAGGAGGCGAAGTACGCCGCCGTGGTCGACGACATCGCCGAGCGCAACCGCAAGGGCCAGCCGGTGCTGGTGGGCACGGTGTCGGTGGAGAAGTCCGAGCACCTGTCGGCCCTGCTGAAGAAGCGCAACGTCCCGCACACGGTGCTCAACGCCAAGCAGCACGCCGACGAGGCGAAGGTGGTCGCACTGGCCGGCCACAAGGGAGCGGTCACCGTGGCCACGAACATGGCCGGTCGAGGCACCGACATCATGCTGGGCGGGTCGGTGGACTTCCTGGCCGACCACGAGCTGCGCAAGCAGGGGCTGGACCCGGTGGAGGACGCGGAGGCGTACGAAGCCGAGTGGGCAGCCGTCGTGGAGCGGCTCAAGAAGCAGGTGGAGAAGGAGCACGACGAGGTCCGCGACGTCGGCGGGCTCTACGTGGTCGGCACCGAGCGGCACGAGTCACGACGCATCGACAACCAGCTGCGCGGTCGGTCTGGGCGTCAAGGCGACCCGGGGGAGTCCCGGTTCTACCTGTCGCTGGAGGACGAGCTGATGCGGCTCTTCAAGAGCGACTGGGTGGACCGGATCCTGCTGGTCCTCAAGGTGCCCGACGACGTGCCGATCGAGAACAAGCGGGTCACGAACGCGATCGCCAGTGCCCAGAGCCAGGTGGAGTCGCAGAACTTCGAGTCCCGCAAGAACGTCTTGAAGTACGACGACGTGATGAACCGTCAGCGCAGCGTGGTGTACGCCGAGCGCCGGGAGGTGCTCGAGGGCGCCGACCTGCACGAGCAGATCAGCGGGTTCATCGACGACGTCATCGCCACCTACGTCACGGCCGCCACGGAGGAGTTCCCCGAGGAGTGGGATCTCGATGCGCTGTGGGTCGCCCTCAAGCAGCTCTACCCGGTGGGTGTCACCCACGAGTCGCTCACCGAGGCCGCCGGCGTGGTGGAGAACCTCGACCGCCAGGAGCTGATCACCACCCTCCAGGCCGACGCGCACGCGGCGTACGCACGCCGCGAGGAGGAGGTCGGCTCGGAGATCATGCGCGAGCTCGAGCGGCGGGTGCTGCTCTCGGTGCTGGACCGCAAGTGGCGCGAGCACCTCTACGAGATGGACTACCTGCGCGAGGGCATCTACCTGCGCGCCTACTCCCAGCGCGACCCGCTCGTGGAGTACCAGCGCGAGGGCTTCGACATGTTCGCCGCGATGATGGAGGGCATCAAGGAGGAGGCGGTGGGCTTCCTGTTCCACCTCGAGGTCCAGCTCGAGGACGACGAGGAGGAGCTGGAGGACGAGGAGGACGCTGAGGTGCTCCACGTCCACACGCACGCGCACGCGCCCCACATCACCGCCCCGGGACTTGCCACGCCGAGCACGCCGCAGAACCTCTCCTACTCCGCGCCCTCGGAGGCCGGCGAGGCCGAGGTGCGCGCCGGCGCGACGGTGACCAACGCCGACGATCCCTACGCAGGGGTGGGCCGCAACCAGCTGTGCCCCTGCGGCTCGGGGAAGAAGTACAAGCGCTGCCACGGCGCCCCCGGCGGCCCCACCGGCCTCACCACCCGCGTCAACGGCTGACCCGGCGCAAACGGCGGCCGACCCGGCGGAAATTTGGCTCTAGTCCGAGAATGGCGGTGACCAGGCAGGCGGCAGCTCCCGGCGGAGCCG
>CAZKEZ010000007.1:0-47170 GCA_964551905.1 uncultured Nocardioides sp.
GCTACCCGGGTTGCGCGGGCTACCCGGGTTGCGCGGGCTACCCGGGTTGCGCGGGCTACCCGGGTTGCGCGGGGGTGGGCGCGGTCCGGCGGCCCGGCGCGAAGTACGGCGCCAGGGGGAGAATGCCCAGGATCAGGATCATCGGCACCGCGAAGCCGAGGCGGAGGTTGCCGGCGCCGACCACACCGGTCAGCACCGCGCCGAGTAGGGCACCCAGGTAGTTGAACTGGTTGAACCGGGCGATCACCGCGTCCACCCGGGCCTGCCGGGTCTCGGGATCCCCGGCCTCCCCGGCGATCCGGGCCGCGGCGGAGAAGCTCAGCGGGGCGATGACCGCCGTACCGGTGCCGAGCAGTGCGAACCCCGCGACCGCGACCGGCCAGGTGGGTGCGAAGACCACCACCGCCAGCGCGAACGCGGCCAGGACCGCGCCGACGCGCAGCAGCCGGACCGGCCCGAACCGGGCGACCAGTCCGTCGCCGAAGAGCCGAACCAGCCCGCTGGCCAACAGGTAGGGGAACGTCGCGAGCGCCACCAGGCGGGAGGGCGCGGCGAAGACGTCGTCGAGGTAGGCCGGTCCCCAGGTCGCGGCCGCGGTGTCGACCATGTAGAAGAGCACCAGCGCCAGGCCGACCAGCACGATCGGACGCCAGGGGACCGGCACCGGCACCGCGGGCGGGCCCTGGTCGCGGCGCACGAAGTCGGCCCACAGGACGGTCGCGGGCAGCAGCGCCACCACCGCGGTGGCCCCGAGCGGGAGACCGCCCATGGCCAGCGCCAGCCCCGCACCGATCAGGCCGCCCAGGGTCCACTGGCCGTGGAAGGAGGGGAGCAGCGGCCGGTTGTACCGGTGCTCCAGCGCGACGCCCTGCATGTTCGTGGTGGCGTCGACCATGCCGAGCGAGACGCCGTAGGCCGCCATGCCGGCCAGGAACACCGGGAAGGCGGGCGCCAGCATCAGCGTCGGCACCGCCACGGCCGCGATCGCCAGTCCGGTTCGCAGGAGGGTGGCGCTGTCCCGCTCCCGGGCCAACCGCTCGGCCACCACCGAGCCGACCCCGGAGAGCAGCACCACCATGAGCAGGACCAGGGAGAGGCCGAGCTCCTCCAGCCCCCAGCGGTCCTGCACGGCCGGGAGTCGGGTGGTGAGCGAGATAAAGACGAACCCCTGGGTGAAGAACGCCGCCCCTGCTGCCAGGCGGTGTCCGCGCAGGGCTGGGACGGAGTGAGGCGGCGGCACGTGCCGATGGTGCCAGACTCGGGTCATGAGCGACTCGGTATGGCTCGTCCGACACGGCGAGACCGAGTGGAGCCGCGACCACCGGCACACCTCGGTCACCGACCTGCCGCTGACCCCGGTAGGCGAGGAGGTCGCCCGTGGCCTGCGGGAGCGGCTGGCCGGACGCGACTTCGCGCTCGTGCTCTCCTCCCCGCGGCGGCGGGCCCGGCACACCGCCGAGCTGGCCGGGTTCCCCGACGCGGAGGTCACCGAGGACCTGGTCGAGTGGGCCTACGGGGACTACGAGGGCATCACCACCCAGACCATCCGGGAGACGGTGCCGGGCTGGACGATCTGGACCCACCCCGCGCCTGGCGGGGAGACCCCGGAGCAGGTGACCGCCCGGCTCGACCGGGTCGTCACACGACTCGCCGGGGTCGCGGGCCCCGTCCTGGTCTTCGGGCACGGTCACGCGCTGCGGGCCCTGACCGCCCGCTGGCTCGGCCTGCCGGTGCCGGCCGGTGCCCACTTCCGCCTCGACACCGCGACCCTGTCCGAGCTGGGCTTCGAGCGGGACACCCCGGTGATCCTGCGCTGGAACTCCTAGCCGTTCACGAACTCCTCGCTGTTCACGAACTCCTCGCTGTTCACGGGGCACGGGTTGACGGGGGAGGGGGTACGTCGGGACCGTTGACCCATGTGGCAGCCCGCCGGATGCCCCCGGTGCCGCACCCCGGTCGGGGAGTCCGACGGCGTGTGGTCCTGCTCGCTGCACGGGAAGGTGCCGCGGGTGTGGCGACCGGTGGAGCCCGGCTACGACGTGTTTGCCGAGCACCTGGTCGCCACGGCCGGGTTCCCGACGTACCTCCCCTGGCCGCTGAGTCCCGGCTGGCGGATCAGCGACTTCAGCTCGGCGCGGTGGGCCGGCTCGGTGGTGGGCACGATGTGCTGCGCGTCGGGGACCAGCGAGGCCGACGGTCCGGTGGACCTGCTGGTGGTCGCCGAGGAGCCCGGCACCGGGCTGGGCGGCCGCTGTGCCGGCATCCCCTCAGCCGACCCCGGCCCCGACGTCGGGCGCGGCGCCCCAGCGGTGCGGCTGCGGGTCGAGGGGCGCCCGGTCCCGTTGTGGGCGGTGTCGACCAGCGCGGCCGACACCGCCTTCGACCGGGCGGTGTTCGTGGGGGAGGCGTTCGGGCGGTGGCTGTGGCTGGTGCTGCGGCCGCCCTCGGCGATGCTGCTGCTCCGCGAGGAGTGGAGCCTGGTCGACGTCTCGACGCTGGGCCCACCGCTGGTCGAGGTGCCCTTCGGCGGCCCCGGACCCGGCTGGTGACGCCGCGCCGCCGCCTCCGGCCGGCTGCCATCGGCCGGCTGTCCCCGGACCGGCTGGGCGCGACCGGCTGCCCCGACTGACCGGGGGTCCGGCATGATGGAGCCGATGACGACGACACTCGCGATCGCCAACCAGAAGGGTGGGGTCGCCAAGACCACCACGGTCGCCTCGATCGGGGCGGCGCTCGCGGACGAGGGGCACCGGGTGCTCCTGGTGGACCTGGACCCGCAGGCCTGCCTGACCTTCTCGCTCGGTATCGATCCCGAGGACCTCGAGATCTCGCTGCACCACGTGCTGACGAAGGGGATCCCCGCCGCGGACGTCATCGTGGCCACCGAGGACGGGGTCGACCTGCTCCCCGCCACCATCGAGCTGGCCCGGGCAGAGGCCGACCTGCTCACCCGGACCGGCCGCGAGCACGCCATCACCACGGCGCTGGAGGACCTCGACGACTACGACTGGATCCTGCTCGACTGCCCGCCCTCCCTGGGCATCCTCACCGTCGCCGCGCTCACGGCCGCGGAGGGAGTGCTGATCCCGCTCCAGTGCGAGACGCTGTCCCACCGAGGAGTCGGCCAGCTGCTCGACACCGTCCACGACGTACGCCGGTTCACCAACCGCGGCCTCGCGGTGTGGGGGGTGCTGCCCACGCTGTACGACGGTCGCACCAACCACGCGCGCAGGGTGCTCGAGACCATCTCGGAGACCTACGACCTCGACGTGATCGAGCCGCCGATCCCGAAGACGATCCGCTTCGCCGAGGCGCCCGCGGCCGGTCGCTCCATCCTGCGGACCAGCCGCAGCTCCAAGGGAGCCAAGGCCTACCGCGAGGTCACCCAGGCGCTCCTCGCCCGCGCCACCGGGTAGCGCCGGGATCGTTCCTCGCGCCGGAGTGGGCCGCTACGGCGTCGCCGTCGGAGTGGCGGGGGCGGTCGGCGTGGTGGGGGCGCCGGAGGCGGGGCCGCCGGAGCGACGACGCCGGCGACGACGGTTGCGGCTGCCCGGGGCGCGGGTGCCGTCAGCGGTCTCGCCGGCAGCGCGCGCGGCGGCATCGTCGGTGCCTGCGGCCTCCACGGGCCGACCCCCGCGGCTGCGGGTGCGGCTGCGCTGGCGGGCCGGCCGGTCATCCTTGCGCCAGCCTTCCGAACGGGACTTCTCCGACCGCTCAGACCCTGCTCTCTCAGATCGGGGCTCGGCGGGACGCGGTGGGACGATCCGGCCCTTGGTGCCCTGGGGAATGCCCAGGTCGTGGTGGAGGTGCTCGGAGGTCGAGTACGTCTCCGCGGGCGACTCGAAGGGCAGGTCGAGGGCCTTGTTGATGACCTTCCAGCGGGTCAGGTCGGCCCAGTCGACGAAGGTGACCGCGGTCCCCGACGCGCCGGCGCGACCGGTCCGGCCGATCCGGTGCACGTAGGTCTTGTCGTCCTCCGGGCAGGAGTAGTTGATGACGTGGGACACGCCGGCCACGTCGATGCCGCGGGCGGCGACATCGGTCGCGACCAGGGCGCGGAGCTTGTCCTCGCGGAACCTCGTCAGCGCCTTCTCCCGGGCCACCTGGGCCATGTCGCCGTGCAGCGGCGAGGCCTTGAACCCGCGCTCGACCAGGTCGTCGGCGAGCCGCTGGGCCTGCCGCTTGGTGCGCGTGAACACGATGACCTTGTCGGCGTCGTCGGCCTGCAGGATCCGGGCCAGGATCTCCGGCTTGTCCAGGTCGTGGGTCTGGTAGATGTACTGCGCGGTGGCCGGGACCGTCTGGCTGTCGTAGGACGACTCCGCACGGATGTTCATCGGGTGCCGCATGTGGGTGCGCGCCAGCGAAACGATGGCGGCCGGCATGGTGGCCGAGAACAGCATCGTCTGCCGGGTCTCCGGGGTCATCGCCAGCAGCCGCTCCACATCGGGGAGGAAGCCCAGGTCGAGCATCTCGTCGGCCTCGTCCAGCACCAGGGCGTGCACGTGGGAGATGTCGAGGGCCCGGCGCTGGCACAGGTCCAGGAGTCGGCCGGGCGTGCCGACCACGACGTCGACGCCCGCGGCCAGCGCCTCCAGCTGCGGCTCGTAGCCCACCCCGCCGTACACGGTGAGGACCCGCATCCCGCGGTCGGCGCCGGCCAGCGCCAGGTCGCCGGAGACCTGGAGCGCCAGCTCACGGGTCGGGGCGACGATCAGGGCCTGCGGCTTGCCCTCGGGGATCTCGCTGTAGTCGGGATCGTGCGGCGCGATGCTGCGTTGCAGCACCGGGATCCCGAAGGCCAGCGTCTTGCCGGTGCCGGTGCGGGCCTGGCCGATCAGGTCGGTGCCCATCAGGGCGACCGAGAGGGTCATCTCCTGGATGGGGAACGGGGTGGTGATGCCGGCGCGCTCAAGCGCGTCACAGATCTCGGGGAGCACCCCGAGTTCGCGGAAGGTGGTGATGGTCTTGTCGCTTTCGTGAGATCCGTTCGTGCGGCGGACTCCACGAAGGGACTCGACGGTGCCTGCCGCGCACATACCGGCGGCGACCTCGGATGAGGGCCAGCGATGAGGCCGGCGGATCGTCGCCCGGGCCACCCGGTGGGCGGCCACTGCGGGGAGAGTCTATCGCTAGGCTGCGAGGATGGAGGAATCGGTGCCGGGAGCCTCGGACGACCCGACGTACCGAGATGCCGTGATCGACCTGCTGGGGGCGATCTCGTACGGCGAGCTGTCGGCCTTCGAGCGTCTGGTCGAGGACGCTCGCCTGGCCCCGACCCTGGACGACAAGCTGGCGATCGCGGGGATGGCGGCCGCGGAGTTCAGCCACCTGGTGCCGCTGCGCCGCCGGATCGAGGGGCTGGGTGGCAGCTTCGCCGCGGCGATGGCGCCGTTCCGGGGGCCGATCGACGACTTCCACGCCCACACCGCGCCGGCGGACTGGTACGAAGGCCTGGTCAAGGCGTACGTCGGCGACGAGCTCGCCCGCGACTTCTACCGGGAGATCGCGGCCTACCTCGACGGCGAGACCCGCGACACGATCCTGGCCTCGATGGCCGACACCGGGCACTCCGAGTTCGCGGTGGACCGGGTCCGGGCCGCGATCGCCCAGGAACCTCGGCTGGCGGGGCGGCTGGCGCTGTGGGGCCGCCGGCTGATGGGTGAGGCGCTCACGCAGGCCCAGCGCGTCGCCGGGGAGCGCGACGCGCTGACCGCCTTGCTGGCCGGCGGCGCGGACCGGCCGGGCATGGACCTGGCCGCCATCGGCCGGATGTTCAACCGGCTGACCGAGCGGCACGCGGACCGGATGACCAAGCTCGGCCTGGATTCGTAGCGGCGACTGGCGACGCCGGCCGTCAGGCGACCTTGCGCCGTCCCGTCACCCCCGCCGCGAGGACCACCAGGATCGCCGCGATCGCGATCTGCCACGCGTGACGCCACCAGTCGACGCCGCGGGTGCAGTTGTTCATGTCCTCGCAGTTGAAGAGGGCGGCGTACAGGAAGCTGCCGATCAGCATGCCGCCGATGCCGCACAGCACAGTGAGCCACAGCGGGATGTTGTCCTTGTCGCCGGGGGCGAAGAACTTCCCGAGCAAGCCGATGATGAAGCCGCCGATGATGGTGACGATGAGGGTCCAGAGGAACTCCATGGCCGTTCTCCTTGGTAGCGGGTCACCGCGTCGTACGAGAGTCGTACCCGACAGCCTAGTGCCGGAAACCCACCTGGCCCGTGACCCCGCCTCCGATCTCGACGTAGGCGATCCGCTCGGCCGGGACCACGACCGTGCGCCCCTTGACGTCGCTGAGCGTGAGGACGGCGTCGTCCGCCGCCACCGACTCGGCCACCAGCTTCTGGACCTCCTCGGCAGACTGGGCGGTCTCCAGGACGAGCTCCCGGGCCGCGTTCTGGATGCCGATCTTGACCTCCACGCTCACTCCTTGTGCTCCATTTCCTCGGTGGGGGGCTCATCGGTGAGGGGGTAGCCGCGGATCCCGCGCCAGGCCAGCCCCGCCACCAGCTCGGCCGCCTCCTCACGACTGATGGTGCCACCCTCGGCCAACCAGAACCGCGCGCTCACCTGCGCCATCCCCACCAGGGAGACCGCGAGCAGCCGGGAGGCCTCGTCGGGGAGCCCGGTGTCGTCGTGGATCACTTCTGCGATGAGCGCGGCGGACTCGACAGTGACCCGGTCCACCCGCGCCCGAACCGCCGGTTCGTTGGTGAGGTCGGACTCGAACACCAGCCGGAACGCGCCGTTGTCGCCCGCGACGTACTCGTAGAACGCGTCGACGGTGTTGCGGACCCGCTGCTTGTTGTCGTGGGTTCCCTCGAGCGCCTTGCGGCACTGCTCGATGATCGTGTCGCACGAGGCGTCCAGCAGCGCCAGGTAGAGGTCCAGCTTGCCCGGGAAGTGCTGGTAGAGGACCGGCTTGGAGACCCCGGCCCGCTCGGCGATGTCGTCCATCGCCGCCGCGTGGTAGCCCTGGGCCACGAACACCTCGAGCGCCGACTCGAGCAGCTGGACGCGCCGCTCGCGACGGGGCATCCGGGCGCCCCGGGGACGCTCGTCCTCGTCGTGCCTTCCTGCGCTCACCAGCCAGCTCCTTCGGATCCTCCGGCGACCAGGAAGCCTAGCGCCCCGGTCCGGATGCCGGGACGTCGGCCACGGCGCGGCGCGGTGCGGGACCATGGCCGGAGCCGAGGGAACAAACGCCGGTCGCGAGGGCGTTCCGGAGGTGACCCCGTCGAGAGGGCCGATCGAGCCCGCCCGCGACCCCGACCGCTTGAGCCTGACATTCGAGGAGCACCCCGTGAGCTACCCCCCGTTGGTGGAGCCGGCCCCCGAGCTGACGATCGACGAGGTACGCCGCTACAGCCGGCACCTGATCATCCCCGACGTCGGGATGACCGGGCAGAAGCGCCTCAAGAACGCCAAGGTCCTCGTGATCGGTGCCGGCGGCCTCGGCACCCCGGCGCTGATGTACCTCGCCGCCGCCGGCGTCGGCACGATCGGCATCGTGGAGTTCGACGAGGTCGACGAGTCGAACCTCCAGCGCCAGGTCATCCACGGGCAGTCCGACATCGGCCGGCCGAAGGCGGACTCGGCGCGGGAGTCGGTCCTGGAGATCAACCCCCTGGTCGACGTGGTGGTCCACGGGGAGCGCCTGGACAACGACAACGTGATGGGCATCTTCGAGGGCTACGACCTGATCCTCGACGGCACCGACAACTTCGCCACCCGCTACCTGGTCAACGACGCCGCGTTCTTCCTCGGGATTCCCTACGTGTGGGGCTCGATCTACCGGTTCGACGGGCAAGCCTCGGTGTTCTGGCCCACGGCCACGCTCGCCGACGGCAGCAGCGCGGACGCGCCGTGCTACCGCTGCCTCTACCCCGAGCCGCCGCCGCCGGGCATGGTGCCCAACTGCGCCGAGGGCGGCGTGCTGGGGGTGCTGTGCGCCTCCGTCGGCTCGATCCAGGTCAACGAGGCGATCAAGCTGCTTACCGGCGTCGGGGACCCGCTGGTCGGCCGGCTGATGATCTACGACGCCCTGGAGATGGAGTACCGCAAGCTCGCCGTCCGCAAGGACCCGAACTGCGCACTGTGCGGCGAGAACCCGACGGTGACCGGGCTGATCGACTACGAGTCGTTCTGCGGCGCGCTGTCGGAGGAGGCGGTCGACGCCGCCGCCGGCCACACCATCTCCGTCGTCCAGCTCGAGCACATGCTCAAGGAGCGCGACGAGGGCAGCCGGGACTTCGTGCTGATCGACGTGCGCGAGCCGAACGAGTACGAGATCAACCAGATCCCCGGTGCGGTGCTCATCCCCAAGGGTGAGTTCCTGACCGGGCACGCCCTCGAGCAGCTGCCCTCGGTGGATGACGGCACCCAGGTGGTGCTGCACTGCAAGACCGGCGTCCGGTCCGCCGAAGTGCTGGCCATCCTCAAGGGTGCCGGGTACGACGACGCCGTACACGTGGGCGGCGGCATCGTGGCCTGGGTCAACCAGATCGACCCCAGCCAGCCGGCGTACTGACGGGGCTGAGCACGATTGACGGGGGCACGATCGACGGGGGCACGATCGACGGGGGCACGATCGACGGGGGCACGATCGACCCGGAGGAGTACGCGGAGGCCGTCCTCTCCGCGGTGGAACGGGTGCCGCCGGGCCGGGTGACCACCTACGGCGCCATCGCCGAGCACGTCGGCCGGCGGCTCCACGGCGGCGGACCGCGTCAGGTGGGCACCGTGCTGGCCCGGTACGGCGGACCCGTGCCGTGGTGGCGCGTGGTGCGCGCCGACGGCTCGCTGCCGCCGAGTCACCAGGGCGAGGCGCGCGCGGCCTACCTGGAGGAGGGGACTCCGCTGCGGCCGTCGGGCAACGTCGACCTCGCGGCGGCGTACTTCGATCTCAGCTAGCACGCCACCGCTCGTCCACAGTGCGCGGCGCCCCGCTGTGGAGGGAACCCTGCTGCCTGTGGACGAGCCGGGCGATCCTGTGGACGACACGCCGACGGTGGAGAATCCCCTGAAATAGTTGGTGATTACCCCTTGTGCCCGGGTGTCCGGGTGGCATAGAACTTTCTCCACGCGGTCCCTTCGGGGAACGCGGGATGGCTCGGAAACGAGGGTCCAACCGGCGGGGCAACCCGCCGCAGCGGCAGGGTGACGACGCCGCTGGGGCCGGAGTGGAGGAGCCGTCGATCGGAGGCGTCACCATGATCCGGTCACCCGAAGGGCCCTTGTGACTCATACTCATGAGGGCCCTTCACCTTTGGTGGGGGAGGATGGCCGCATGCTGTACGGCGCCGCGCACACCGTGATCCCTCCGGTGGTGAAGGCGATCTGGCGACCTCGGGTGCACGGCCTGGAGAACGTGCCCGAGCACGGGCCGGTGATCCTGGCCAGCAACCACCTCAGCTTCGTCGACAGCGTGGTCATCCCGGTGGTCGTGCCCCGCAAGGTGGTGTTCCTGGCCAAGGCGGACTACTTCACGGGGACCGGGGTGCGCGGCACGCTCTCCCGTGCGTGGTTCGGCGGGCTGGGGATGCTGCCGGTCGACCGCGACGACACCAAGTCCGCGCTGGACAGCCTCGACACGGCCCTGGAGGTGCTGGGGCGCGGAGAGGCCTTCGGCATCTACCCGGAGGGCACGCGGTCGCGAGACGGCCGGCTCTACCGCGGGCGCACCGGCGTCGCCCACCTGGCCCTTACCGCCGGGGTGCCGGTCGTCCCGGTCGGGCTGAAGGGCACCGAGGACATCCAGCCGGTCGGGGCCCGGATGCCCCGGCTGGCCAAGGTGACGGTGTCGTTCGGTGAACCGCTGGACTTCCAGGGTTACGACGTCGGGGTGCCCACCGGCCGGGCTCGGCGTACCGTCACCGACGAGATCATGGCCGCCATCGCGAAGCTCTCGGGTCAGCGCGCCGCCGGGGTCTACAACGACCGCCCCTTCGAGCCCTGACCGCCGTGCGGGTCGGGGTCGGCCGCTACGGTCAGCGGACGACCTTGACGTTGAACTCCGGCGACTGGAGGGCGCCGAAGATCCGCAGCCACAGCGGCAGCCACATCTCCAGCCCTCGGGCGCTGCTCAGGTCGCCGAGGTCCAGCACGTCGGTGTGGCCCATCTCGGTGAGCAGGTCGGTCACCGTCGCCTTGGCGTCGGCGTCGTTGCCGGCGACGAACACCGTGTGGTCGCCGTCGGCCAAGCTGCGCGGCTCGACCATGAGGTGCGCGGTCATGGTGTTGAGCGACTTGACCACCCGGGCCTCGGGGTGGGCGCGCTGCGCCTGCTCGACCAGGGAGTCGGTGTTCTGGACGAACAACGAGGGCGGCATCCCGGCGGAGAAGTCGAGCGGGTTGCTGACGTCGAGCACGACCTTGCCGCCGAGACCCCCGTCCTCGGCGGCAGCCGCGAGCACGTCGAGCGTGGCCCGTCCGCTGGTCGCGTTCACGACCACCTCGGCGCCGGCCGCCGCGTCCGCGAACGTCGCGACCCTGACCGCTGGATGCTCCGCCGCCCAGGCGCCGGGGCCGGGCGTGCCCCACTCGTCGACCCCGGTGCGCGCCAGCGTCGCCGCCGGGTCGCGGGTGCCGAGCCGGACCGAGTGCCCCAGCTGCGACAGCCGACCCGCGAGGGTCTGACCCACCGAACCGGTGCCGAGGACGGCGATCTCCATGCGGACTCCCCACTGCACTGCACTGCCCGGTCGCCCGGGCGGGATAGACAGGTCGGTCTACCACTTTGCTCGGGACGTTAGCAGACAGATCTGTCTACCCACAAGGGGGGCCACGTGGGGCTTAACTCCCGGATCCGAGTCACCAGGTGACTCGGATCCGGCACCTAACCGGTATGACGTGATCGCCTCGATGGTGGCGTGTCGGGCGGGTCGCGGTCTTGATCGGCCTTGCTCTCTTCGGGCCGGCTCTCTTCGGGCTGGCTCAGCCACTCGCGGATGCTGACGCCGTGCTCGTCCAGCAGCGGAGGCGCGGCATGGTCGGGTCGGCCGCCTGAGAACGGTTGGTCGTCGAACCGCAGCGGCGACCCCGGCAGGGTGACCGGGCCGAAGGCCGGGTGTTCGACGGTGAGGAGCAGCCCCTGGGACCGGGTCTGCTCCCACTCGTAGACCTCGTCCAGCGTCCGCACCTTCCCCGCCGGCACGCCGGCCGCCTCGAGCAGCGTGAGCCAGTGGTCGGCGTCGGCCGCCGCGAAGGCCGTCTCGATCCGGGCGACCAGGTGATCGCGGTGCGCTACCCGCTCTCGGTTGGTGCGCAGCTCGGGGTCGTCGGGCTCGAACCCGACGACCCGGGCGAACCGCTCCCAGATCCGCTCCGACCCGACACACACCTGGATCGGCGTGGTGCCGGTCGCGAACAGCCCGTACGGCGCGATCGCGGGATGGTGCGACCCGGAGAGCCCCGGCACCTCGCCGCCGATGGTCCACCGGGTCCCCTGGAAGGCATGGGCGCCGACCACGCCGGCCAGCAGCGAGGTCCGCACCACGCGACCCACGCCGGTGCGGTGCCGCTGGTGCAACGCCGCCAGCACGCCGTACGCGAGGTTCATCCCCGCCAGCAGGTCCGCGATCGGGACGCCTACCTTGACCGGCACGTCGGTCCCGGTGACGCTCATCAGCCCGCCCTCGCCCTGGGCGATCTGGTCGTACCCGGCGCGCTGCGCCTCCGGGCCGTCGTGGCCGAACCCGGTGATCCGCCCGATCACCAGCCCGGGGTTGAGCGCGTGCAGCCCCTCCTCGGTGAACCCGAGCCGGTCCAGCACCCCGATCCGGAAGTTCTCCAGCAGCACGTCCGCGCGCCGCACCAGCCCCCGCAGCGTGGCCGCGTCGGCCGGGTCGCGCAGGTCCAGGACGATGGACTCCTTGTTGCGGTTGGCGGCCATGAAGTACGTCGAGTCGCGCGGCTCCTCGACCCCCGGGGCCGAGGCCCAGGGCGGTCCCCACAGCCGGGTGTCGTCGCCCGCGGGGCTCTCGACCTTGATCACCCGGGCGCCCAGGTCCCCGAGCATCATGGCGGTCTGCGGCCCCGCCAGGGCCCGGGTCAGGTCGACCACCAGCACGTCGGCAAGCGGGGCGTCGGTGAGCGGGGAGTCGGGCACGGTGGCACGGTAGCCCCAGACGACCGCGCGTGTCGGGCCCGGGTGGTTGGCTGGGGGCATGCACTCGGAGGGGCCGGCCTACGCACTCGTGCGGCCCACCCCGGCCGACAGCGAGCCGGCTCGTGTCGCCCTCGACGCCGACCAGCAGCGCGTGGTGAACCACGCCGGGGGGCCGCTGCTGGTGCTGGCCGGACCCGGCACCGGGAAGACCACCACGCTGGTGGAGGCGATCGCCCGCCGGATCGAGGCCGGCGCCAACCCGGAGAGCGTCCTGGCGCTGACCTTCTCCCGCAAGGCCGCCGAGCAGCTGCGCGACCGGGTCACCGCCCGGCTCGGGCGCACCACCGGGGCACCCGTGGCCGCCACCTTCCACTCGTTCGGCTACGGGCTGATCCGTCGCTACTCCCCACCGGGGCTCTACCAGGCCCCACTGCGGCTGCTCTCCGCTCCCGAGCAGGATGTGGTCCTCGCCGAGCTGCTGGCCGAGACCCCCGAGTCCGTGCGCTGGCCCGACTCCCTGCGCGCAGCGCTGCGCACCCGCGGCTTCGCCGCCGAGGTGCAGTCGGTGCTCGCCCGGGCCCGCGAGAAGGGTCTGGACGCGGCCGCGCTCACCGAGCTGGGTCGCCACGAGGACCAGCCGGCGTACGCCGCTGCTGGGCTCTTCCTCGACCAGTACCTCACCGTCCTCGACAGCCTGGGCGCCACCGACTACGCCGACCTGATCCGGCGGGCCACGCTCGAGGCGCAGCGGCACCGGGCGGAGCTGCGGGCGCAGTACCGCCACGTCTTCGTCGACGAGTACCAGGACACCGACCCCGGTCAGGTCGCCCTGCTCACCGAGCTCGCAGGCGACGGCGGCGACCTCGTGGCCGTGGGCGACCCGCACCAGTCCATCTACGCCTTCCGCGGGGCTGAGGTCCGCGGCATCCTCGACTTCCCCGCCGCGTTCCCGACCGCGGACGGGTCCCCCGCTCCGGTGGTGGCCCTGCGTACCACCCGCCGGTTCGGGCCGCGGCTGCTGACGGCCTCCCAGCGGGTCGCCCAGCGGCTCAGCCTGCCGGGGAGCATCCCGGCCGACGCACGCGCGGCCTTCGCCTCGCCGACCGCCGACGACTCCGCACCGCCGGGACGGGCAGAGGTCATCACCTTCGACAGTGAGCGGGCCGAGGCCGAGCACCTTGCGGACCTGCTGCGTCGGGCCCACCTCGAGGACGGTGTGCCCTGGTCCGCGATGGCGGTGCTGGTCCGGTCCGGGAAGGCCTCCCTGCCCGGGCTCCGACGCTCCCTCGGCGCCGCCGGCGTCCCGGTCGTGGTCGCCGCCGACGACACCCCGCTCGTGCGCGAGGTGGCTGTCCAGCCGCTGCTCACCGCACTGCGACTGGTCGTCTCCTGGGACGCGGACGGAGACGCGGCGGGGAGTCCGGTCGACGCCGACACCGTCGCCGAGGCGCTGGTCTCGCCGCTGGTCGGCCTGGATGCCACCGAGCTGCGGGCCCTGGCCCGGCGGCTGCGCGCCGGCGAACGCGCACTGGCGGCGAGCGCGGGCCGGCCGGCCCGTCCTTCCGCGGAGCTGGTCCGGGTCGCGGTGCTCGACCCGGTCCTCCTCGAGACGCTGTCGACGCCCCAGGACTCGGGCCCACGGGACGCTCCTGGTCCGGGGCAGGAGCCGGACGTCGTCGTGGCGCGGGTCGCCGCGTTCACCCGGCTGCTCGGCCGGGCGCGGGCCGTCCTCGACGACGGCGGGACCGCGGAGGAGGTCCTGTGGGTGCTCTGGGAGGGCACGGGCTGGCCCCGCCGGCTGCGGCAGCGGGTCGACTCCGGCGGCGCCAGCGCGCGGGCCGCGCACCGCGATCTTGACGCGCTCTGCGCCCTGTTCGAGACGGCCGCACGGACCGAGGAGCAGCGCGGCCACACGTCGGTGCCGGCGTTCCTCGACATGCTGGCCGCCCAGCGGATCCCGGCCGACACCCTGGCCGAGCGGGGGGTGCGCGGCGAGGCGGTACGGCTGCTGACCGCGCACCGGGCCAAGGGGCTGGAGTGGGACCTGGTGGTCGTCGCCCACGTCCAGGAGGAGGGCTGGCCGGACCTGCGCCGCCGGGCCTCGCTGCTCCAGGCGGACCGGATCGGGCTCCTCCCCGGCGACACCCCCGCCCTGGTCGAGCCGACCTCGGCGCGTGGGTTGCTGACCGAGGAGCGGCGGCTGTTCTACGTGGCCTGCACCCGCGCCCAGCGCCGGCTGGTGGTCACCGCCGTCGCGTCGACCGACCCCGACGGCGAGCAGGCCTCCCGGTTCGTCGAGGAGCTCGGCGTCCCGGTGGTCCACCTCCAGGGCCGGCCGACCCGCCCGCTCTCGCTGGGGGGCCTGGTCGCCGACCTGCGCCGGACCCTGGCCGACGCGACCGCGAGCCCTGGCCTGAGGGAGGCCGCCGCCCGCCGGCTGGCGCGACTCTCGGCCGAACGATCCGGAGCTCGGCCGCTGGTGCCCGCCGCCGACCCGGTGACCTGGTGGGGCACCCGGGCGGCTACCCACGCAGACGCGCCGATCCGGTCGGTCGACGAGCCGATCACGCTGTCAGCCAGTGCCCTGGCCGGACTGACCGACTGCCCGGCGAAGTGGTTCCTCGAGCGGGAGGCCGGTGGGGTCGCCGCCACCAGCCAGGCCCAGGGGTTCGGCAACATCGCCCACGCCCTGGCCGACCGGGTGGCACGCGGCGACCTTGCCGTGGGTCCTGACGACGTGGACGTGCTGATGGCCGAGGTCGACCGGGTCTGGGGGCAGCTCACGTTCCGTACCCCCTGGTCGGGGACCCGCGAGCGCGAGGAGCTGCGAGCCGCGCTGGCCCGCTTCCTTGCCCACCACCACGCCGACCGCGACCGCCGTACTCTCGCCACGGAGCGAGAGCTGCTGGCCGAGGTCACCCTGGCCGTGCCCCCCGATCCGGGGGCGGAGCAGGAGGTGGCCGAGGAGAGCGTCACCGTGCGGCTGCACGGCTTCGCCGACCGGCTCGAGCTCGACGCGGAGGGGCGCGTCGTCGTGGTCGACCTGAAGACCGGCAAGTACCCGCCCACCGACGCCCGGCTGGCCGAGAACCCGCAGCTGGGTCTCTACCAGTACGCCGTCGAGCACGGCGCGGTCGCGGGCCTGGTCGACGACCCCCGCTCCGGCGGTGCGGAGCTGTGGCAGCTGCGCAAGCAGGTGCGCGGCGGGCTCAAGGTGCAGCGCCAGCCGCCGCAGGAGCCCGGCGAGTCCGGGCGGACCGCCGTCGAGGAGCAGATCGTGGCCGCGGTCCGCACGCTGCGTGGCGAGGTGTTCGAGGCTCGCCCCAGCGACCAGTGCGAGCGCTGCGCGTTCCTCCAGATGTGCCCCGCCCAGCAGTCCGGGACGGTGTTGTCATGAGGGGGTTGTCATGAGGGGGCTGTCGATCCGCACCCCTCAGGAGCTGCAGGCGGTGATGGGCACGGACTACGCCGTCAGCGACCAGCAGTGGCCGGCCGTCTGTGCGCCGCTGGAGCCCGGGGTCGTGATCGCCGGGGCCGGGTCGGGGAAGACCACGCTGATGGCCGCGCGGGTGGTCTACCTGGTCGCCACCGGGCAGGTCGCCCCCGAGCAGGTACTCGGCCTCACCTTCACCACCAAGGCGGCCAGCGAGCTGGCCGCGGACATCCGGGCGGCACTGGTGGGTTCGAGCCTGGTGGCCTCGGGTCCGGCCGCCCCGGGTCCGGCCGCCCCGGGTCTGGCCAGCTCGGGTCAGGCGGGCGCAGCGGAGGAGCGGCTCGAGCCGACGGTGGCCACCTACAACTCCTATGCGGCCGGGCTGCTGACCGAGCAGGGGCTGCGGATCGGTCACGAGCCCGACACCAGGGTGCTGGCCGATGCCTCGCGCTACCAGCTGGCGGCGCGCGCCGTCGCCCGGCACTCGGGTCGCATCGAGCTGCTCACCGACAGCCCCAAGCACGCCATCGACTACCTGCTCGCCTTGGAGTCGGCGATGAGCGAGCACCTGGTGAGCATCGAGGAGGTGCGCGACTTCGACGCCCGGGCCCGCGCGGAGTTCGTCGAGAGCCTGGCCACCAGCCGGGCCAAGAAGGACCTCCAGCAGGCCATCGAGGCGGTCGACAAGCGCCAGGAGCTGCTCGGCCTGGTCGCCGACTACCGGCGGCTGAAGTCCGAGCTGGGCCTGATGGACTTCTCCGACCAGATCGCCCGGGCCGCCCGGCTCGCCCTGGAACACCCGGAGGTCGGGGAGGCGGAGCGGGACCGGTTCCGGGTGGTGCTGCTCGATGAGTACCAGGACACCTCGGTCAGCCAGGCCCGGCTGCTCGGGGCGCTGTTCTCCGGGGTGACCCCCGAGGCGGGCCGGGGCCACGCCGTGACCGCCGTCGGCGACCCGAACCAGGCGATCTACGGCTGGCGCGGTGCCTCGGTGTCCAACATCCTCACGGTCGGCCACACCTTCCCCCGCGCGGACGGCTCGGTGGACCTGCCGACGTACCACCTCACCGTGAGCCGCCGCTCGGACCGGCGGATCCTGGCGGTGGCCAACCGGCTGGCCGAGCCGTTGTACGCCGACGTCCGCGAGGTCCGGCCCCTCGATCCCGCCCCCGAGGCGGGCGTGGGGGAGGTGCGCGCCGGCCTGCACGAGTCGGCCGCTGCCGAGCTGGCCCAGCTGGCCGAGCGGGTGCTGGCCGCGCAACGGCGGATCACGGCGGTGCGGTCGGGGTCGGGGTCTTCTCAGTCGACCGGCACCTGGAACCGGATCGGCGTGCTCACCCGCGACAACGCCACGGCGGCCCAGGCCTTCGATGCGCTGACCGCCGCCGAGATCCCGGTCGAGATCGTCGGCCTGGGCGGGCTGCTGCGGCTGCCCGAGGTGGCCGAGGTGGTGGCCACGTTGCGGCTCCTCGACGACCTCACCGCGAACGCCGAGCTGCTCACCCTGCTCTCCGGGCCGCGGTGGGCGATCGGGCCGCGGGACCTGGCCCTGCTGGGCCGCCGGGCGCGGGCGCTGGCCGCCGTACCCTCCCGCGCCGACGGCCTCACCCTCGACCAGGAGCTGGAGCGCGCGGTCACCGGCGCCGACCCCACCGAGATCCTCTCCCTCAGCGACGCGCTGGAGGACCCCGGCCACCTGCCCTACTCCACGGCCGCCCGCGAGCGGTTCTCGCTGCTCGCCGGCGAGCTGCGGATGCTGCGCCGGCATGCGGGGGAGCCGCTGCTGGACCTGGTCCGGCTGATCATCGACACCAGCGGCATCGACCTGGAGCTCGCCTCCTCGGTGTCGCCGGCCGCACCGGCCCGCCGCGACAACCTCGACCTCTTCGTGAAGGCGGTCGCGGAGTTCCAGGCCATCGACGGCGCGGTGTCGCTGCCGGCGCTGCTGGCCTACCTGGCGGCCGAGGACGAGATGGGCACCGGACTCGACGTCGCCGTCCCCACCGAGGCCGACTCGGTCAAGCTGCTCACCGTCCACCGGGCCAAGGGGCTGGAGTGGGACGCGGTGTTCGTGGTCGGGATGAACGAACGGAAGTTCCCCTCCGCGAACAGTCGCAGCCTCTGGACGACCGTCGGCTGGGTGCTGCCCTCGCCGCTGCGCGGCGACGCCGCCGACATCCCGCAGCTGCGCGAGCCCACGAAGCAGGGGCTGGAGGAGTTCCGCGACGCCTCCCGGGCGCACGAGCAGCGCGAAGAGCTGCGGCTGGGGTACGTCGCGCTCACCCGGGCGCGGCACCTGCTCTCGGTGTCCGCGCACTGGCGGAGGTACCGCGGCTCCCCGATCGGGGCCTCGACCTTCGCCGCGACCGTCCGAGACGCCGTGCTGGAGTGGGCCGGGGCGGATGGGCCGGTCGAGCCGTGGGCGGAGCAGCCCGAGCCGGAGCTGCTGGCGGGTGCCGACCGGGTGCCGGTGCCCTGGCCGGTCACCGAGCAGACGGCGGAGGCGCTGCGGCGGCTCGAGGCGGCCGAGCGCGTCAGCGCTGTCGACCCGGCCGCTCCCGAGCCGGTGCTCGACACCCTCGACGGGGCCCGGGTCGCGGAGTGGGACGCCGAGCTGGAGCGGCTGCTGGCCGAGGTCCGCCGCGACCGCGCAGCGGTGGCGGACGTGCCCTTGCCCTCCAGCCTCTCCGCGACCTCGCTCGCCCGACTGCGCGACGATCCCGACGGGTTCGCCCGCGACCTGGCTCGGCCGATGCCCCGCCCGCCATCGCGGGCCGCCCGGTTCGGCACCCGGTTCCATGCGTGGGTCGAGGCGCGCTTCGACCAGCAGCAGCTCCTCGACCCCGACGAGCTGCCCGGCCGCGCCGACTCCGGCATCGACTCCGACCCCGACCTGGCTGCGGTGGTCGCGGCGTTCGAGAGCGGCCCGTTCGCGGACCGGCCGCCGTACCGGGTCGAGGCCCCCTTCGCCCTGGTCCTCGCCGGCCAGGTGGTCCGCGGCCGCATCGACGCGGTCTACCGGGAGCCGGAGGGGTCGACGGCGCGCTTCCTGGTCGTGGACTGGAAGACCAACCGGGCCCCGACCGCCGACCCGCTCCAACTGGCGCTCTACCGCCTGGCCTGGGCCGAGCTGCACGACGTGCCCCTGGAGTCGGTGCGCGCCGCGTTCTACTACGTCCGCACCGGCGAGCTGGTGGAGCCCGCCGACCTCCCCGACCGGGCGGCGCTCGAGCAGCTGATCACCTGACGCCCCACGATCAGGAGGCTCAGGAGGCTCAGGTCAGGGCTGCGGTCAGGGCGATGTCGACCATCGCTCCGAAGGTCTGCTCCCGCTCCAGCGCGGTGGTCTCCTCGCCGGTGACGATGTGGTCGGAGACGGTGCAGATGGTCAGGGCGCGGGCACCCTCGCGGGCGGCGAGCGTGTAGAGCGCGCTGGCCTCCATCTCGACGGCGAGCACGCCGTACTGCGCCATCCGCTGCACCAGCTCGGGCCGGGCGCTGTAGAAGGAGTCGCTGGAGAAGATCGGGCCGACCCGCACTCGCGGCCCGTCCGCACCGATGAGCTCCTCGGCCGCCGCGAAGGCGGCGCGCAGCAGTTCGAAGTCGGCGACCGGCGCATAGTCCAGGCCCTCGAACCGGATGGAGTTCATCGATGAGTCCGTGCACGCCCCCGAGGCCAGCACGATGTCGCGGACCGCGAGCTTCTCGGTCAGCGCCCCGCAGGAGCCGACCCGGACCACGGTGGTGACGCCGTACTCGGTGAGCAGCTCGTGCAGGTAGATCGACATGGAGGGCTGCCCCATCCCGGAGCCCTGCACCGACACCGGGTGACCCCGCCAGGTCCCGGTGAACCCCAGCATCCCGCGCACCTGGCTGTAACAGCGGGCGTCGTCCAGGAACGTCTCAGCGATCCACTTCGCCCGCAGGGGGTCGCCGGGCATCAGGACGGTGGGGGCGATCTCCCCGGGTGCGGCCGCGATGTGTGTGCTCATGGGGGAAGCGTAGGAGGTTAGGTTTCTCTGGTGAGCTTCCCGCACCTGGACCTGGCGGCGAACGCGCACGACCGAGCCGGGATCCGCCGCGTCGACGAGGACTGGCTGGCCGCGCGCTGGGCCGACCCCGAGAGCCGCGTTCTCGTCGTGTCCGGCACCCGGATCCGGCCCGTGGGCGGCCGGGTCCACTGGGTCACCCCGGCCGAAGCTCCGCCGGTGACCCGGGTGCTGCTGGGGGAGCGGGACGGCCGCACCTGGCTGGCGGTGCTCGTCGACCCGGACCAGGCGCCGGGCGAGCGCGGCGAGTGGGTAGGGCTGCGTGCGGTCCTGCCGGGGTTGGCGGCCGACCCGCCCGACGCCCCGCTGGTGATGCACGCGGTCGGCCTGGCCGAGTGGCACTTCGCGACCAGGCACTGTCCGCGCTGCGGTACGGCGCTTCAGGTCCGGTCGGCTGGACACGAGCTGGCCTGCCCCGCCTGCGGGAAGGCCCAGTTCCCGCGCACCGACCCCGCCGTGATCATGGCCATCACCCATGGCGAGCCGGGCTCCCCGGACGAGGCCTGCCTGCTGGGCCGGAACCCGCGCTGGCCCGAGCGCCGCTACTCCACGCTGGCCGGCTTCGCCGAGCCGGGGGAGTCACTGGAGGACGCAGTGCGTCGCGAGGTCCGCGAGGAGACCGGGGTCGTCGTCGGTGAGGTCTCCTACTTCGGCAACCAGGCCTGGCCGTTCCCCGCCAGCCTGATGCTGGGGTTCGTCGGCCGGGCCGAGTCGCCCGACATCACCGTCGACGGCCGTGAGATCGAGGACGCGCGCTGGTTCACCCGGGAGCAGATGCGCCGCGACGCCGAGGACGGCTCGCTGGTCCTGCCCGGCGGGGTGTCGATCAGCCGCTCATTGGTGGAGCACTGGTACGGCGGTCCGCTGCCCGGGCAGTGGGGTTGAGGGAGGGCGCGGCTAGGAGACGGTGCCGGGTTAGGAGACGGGGTCGAGGTCGTCGTCGGCCTCGAGGTCGTCGGGGTCCAGCTCGTCGAGCTCGTCCAGCTTGGCCGAGATCGTCGCCACCGAGGGGTTGGTGAGCGCCGTACCGTCGGCGAACACCAGCGTCGGCACGATGTGCATGCCGTCGTTGACCGCCGCGACCGTCTCGGCCGCGCCGGGGACCTCCTCGATGTCGACCATGTCGAAGTCGGAGATCCCGGACCGCTCGAGCTGCGACTTCAGCCGGAAGCAGTGCCCGCACCACGAGGTGGTGTACATCGTGAACGATCCGGTCATCGAGCGGTCGACCTCCTGGAAGTCTGTGTTGCCTGTGTCTGGGCTGCCCTGTCCGTGTTGCCCTGTCCGTGTTGCCCTGTCCGTGTTGCCCTGTCCGTGTTGCCCTGTCGGGGGCTCCGTCTAGGGTGACGGACGGGCCGCATCCCCGGTCGGCACGTCCGGCCAGCGGCCCGTCATGAACGCTAACCCGCACCCCACCGGAGTTGTTCCCGAATGCCCTCCGCCGACTCGCTGCTCGACGCGCTCGACCCCGAGCAGCGCCAGGTCGCCGAGGCGCTGCGCGGCCCAGTGCGGGTCCTGGCCGGAGCGGGGACCGGCAAGACCCGGGCGATCACGCACCGGATCGCGTACGGCGTCGCGAGCGGCGTCTACGTCCCGACCGAGGTCCTTGCCGTCACGTTCACCACCCGCGCGGCCGGGGAGATGCGCGGACGGTTGCGCCGGCTCGGCGCCGCGGGGGTCCAAGCGCGCACCTTCCACTCCGCCGCGCTGCGCCAGCTGCGCTACTTCTGGCCGCAGACCAGGGGGTCCGACCTCCCGATGCTGACCGAGTCCAAGCTCGGGATGCTCGCCAGCGCCGCGCGACGCCTGCGGGTCCCCGTCGACCAGCCCACCCTGCGCGACCTCGCCTCGGAGGTGGAGTGGGCCAAGGTGAGCAACATCGGGCCGGACGACTATGCCCGGCTCGCCCCGGACCGGGACCGGTCGGTGAACGGGATCGAAGCAGACACGGTGGCCCGGGTCTTCGGCGACTACGAGACGGTCAAGCGGGACCAGGGGCGCATGGACATGGAGGACGTGCTGCTGCTGACCGCCGGGATGCTGGCGGAGGACGAGCGGGTCGCCGCCGCCGTACGCCGGCAGTACAAATGGTTCGTCGTCGACGAGTACCAGGACGTCTCGCCGCTCCAGTCCGCGCTGCTCGACCTGTGGCTCGGCGGCCGCGACGAGCTGTGCGTCGTCGGTGACCCGGCGCAGACGATCTACTCGTTCGCGGGAGCCGACGCCGGGTTCCTGGCCCGGTTCCCGACCCGCTATCCCGGCACGACCTCGATCGAGCTGGTCCGCAACTATCGCTCCACCCCGCAGATCGTCACCGCCGCCAACGCGCTGCTGGCGGCCGGCACCACCCGCTCGGTCACCCTGCGCGCCGAGAGTGGCCCCGGTCCGGACGTGCGCTTCACCGGTCACCCCGACGAGGTAGCCGAGGCGGACGAGACCGCGGAGCGCATCGTCGGGCTGCGCGCCGACGGCATCCAGGCCGCCGACGTGGCCGTGCTGGTGCGCATCAACGCCCAGACCGAGGTGTTCGAGGAGGCGCTCAGCAGTCGGGGGATCCCTTACATCGTCCGCGGGGCGGCCCGGTTCTTCGAGCGTCCGGAGGTCCGGCAGGCAGTGACCCTGTTGCGCGGCTCCGCTCGCGCCCGAGGGTCCGAGCAGGATCTCGAGGGCGAGGACCTGGTCGCCGAGGTCCGGGCCACCCTCGCGGGGATGGGCTGGTCCCCGGAAGCACCGGCCGGTCGGGGCCAGGCCCGCGACCGCTGGGAGTCGCTTCAGGCGCTGGTCGACCAGGCGGTCGAGTTCGTCCAGCTGGCCCAGGGCCAGGTCGCCGAGAGCCAGGTCGCCGAGGGCCAGGTCGCCGAGAGCACGGCCACCCTCGGCGGGTTCGTCGACGACCTGGACCGTCGGGCCGCCGAGCAGCACGCGCCGGTGGCCGACGGCGTCACCATCGCCACCCTGCACGCCGCGAAGGGCCTGGAGTGGGACGTGGTCTTCCTCTGCGGGCTGCACGAAGGCACCATGCCGATCATCCACGCCGACACCCCCGCGGCGGTCGAGGAGGAGCGTCGGCTGCTGTACGTCGGCATGACCCGGGCCCGGCGCGAGCTGTGCTGCTCGTGGGCCGCCGCCCGCAACCCCGGAGGCCGCGGACAGCGGGCGCCGTCACGGTTCCTCTCCGGGCTGCTGCCCGCGGAGTCGCTCGCCACGGCCACCGCGCGGTCGGACCGCCGGCGGTCCCGGAAGGCCATCACCTGCCGGGAGTGCGGCCGTCCCGTGCACACCGCCGCCGAGAAGAGGCGCGGCCGGTGCGAGGACTGCCCCGCGTCGTACGACGAGGAGCTCTTCGAGCGACTCCGCGACTGGCGGCTGCAGCGCGCCAAGGCCGACGACGTCCCGGCGTTCGTCGTGTTCACTGACGCCACCCTCCAGCTTCTGGCCGAGCTGCGGCCCGGCTCCGCCGACGATCTGCTCCGCGTCAACGGCATCGGCCGAGCCAAGCTCGAACGCTACGGTGAGGACGTTCTGGAGGTTCTTCAAGAATTTCTCGGAAATGCCCACTAAATCGTTTGCCCATTACAGAGCGGGCACGGTAAGTTTCTCGGGCACGAAAAGAAACCCCGCGCATACGAGCCTGGCAAGCTCCGCGCCCGACTCACCGAAGGAGGTGGCCCGATGAGCACGATCTTCATTCACACGGCGAAGTTCCGCACGGCGAACCCGTCGCGTACGGCCCTGCCCGCGTACGGCCACACCCTCGGTATGTGCGTGGCACCCATCAGCGGCCGTACCCAGGACGCCTTCCCGGGGAACCCTGCCTGGAGACCTCCGATCTGTTGACCTGACTCAACGCTCGGCGACCTCCAGGCCGCGGATTCCCAACCAAGGGATCCGCGGCCTTCTTGTATTTGCACCACCGGTTCGATCAACCAGCAGGTAAGGAGGAAACCCGAATGACCAACAGCGTTCTCGACCGCGTGGACGAGGTTGCCGAGCAGATGCGCCTGGGTGAGATCACCCTGGGCGGTCTCCACGACGCTGTGGGCCAGACGATCGGTCAGCTCGCACCCGAGCGGGAGCTGCTCCCGTGCCGGGCGAACGACCCCGAGCTGTGGTTCGCCGAGTCCCCGGCCGACGTGGAGTACGCCAAGCTCCTCTGCCGGTCCTGCCCCGTCCGGGCCCTATGCCTTGACGGTGCCCTCGAACGGCGCGAGCCGTGGGGGGTGTGGGGCGGCGAGCTCTTCCTCCAGGGAACCGTCATCCCGCGCAAGCGCCCCCGAGGCCGGCCCCGCAAGGACGCCGTCCGCGACGACGAGGTGGCCGCCTGACCGCAGGCGCCACACCGCACCACCGCTGAAGATTTCCAACCACTCAAGATTCGGAGCACGTCATGAACCAGCTTCTTGCAGAAGACCTAGCGCGCGCCCACATGGCCGCGCGCCTGGGAGAGGCGCATCAGTCGCGTCGCGGTAACCAACTGGTCCGCGCACGCCGCTTGAGCCGCAAGGCCGAGCGGGCAGCACTGCAGGCTCGCCTCGCCCTCCTCCGCTCGGTGTGACCAGCTTCCTGGTCACAACCCGCAGCGGGGGCACCAGGAGCCGGGCACGACCTCACCGTCGTGCCCGGCTTCTTCGTGTCCGGCTTGGATCGCTTCGAGCGGCACTACCGTGGGCGGATGATCACCTGTGACTTCTGCGGCCGGACCGCGGAGGAGGGCGCCGAGACGCTGACCTGGACCACCGCGGTCGAGCAGGGGCGGCAGCGTCGGTACTGCGCCGAGTGCTCGCGACAGCACCTGCGCTCGATGGAGGGCAAGCTGGACTCCGAGCACTGGTGAGGCTCAACCCACGGGCTCAACCCACGGCGAGCAGGTCTCCCCAGGAGCAGCCGCAGTGCACGTGCCGGGTCCAGGGGCTCGGGACGAGCTCGAGCCCCGGGGTGATCTCGACGGTGCTGGACCACAGTCGCGGAGTCTCCCCGTCCACCCACGCCACCAGGTCCCGCACCGCCCAGCCCAGGGCCACGCTCAACAGGCACGGGTCGCACGGCTCGGGCAGCCAGCCCGGCTCCGCGGCGGCGTACTGCTCCACGATCAGCGCGCGCCGTGGATCCGTCACCGCCAGGTGGGCGTCCACGCAGCGCAGGCAGGCGGTGCGGCCCGCCACCACGAACGGGCCGAGCCGGATCCGTCCCTCCACGTTGGCCAGCAGCAGGTGCGGCTCACCGACCCGGACCAGCTCGTCCACGGCGGTGCGGACCGGCTCGCCGTCGGTGGCCAGCAGTCGTACGTCGGCCGGCCTTCCGCGCCGCTCCACCGTCAGTCCACAGGCCTCGATCAGCCGCACCGTCTCCTCGCGCCAGTCCGACGGACAGTCCACCCGGATCCGCATTCCGGCGCGCCGCTGGAGCCTGGTCGGGGCGCCCAGGGCGTCGCCCGCGAAGACCGCCGCTACCGCCGGGGCGGCAGGGGCCGTGGTGGTCGCCTCTGGGGCCTTCGTCCGGAAGCGGGCGGCGTCCATCACCAGCCCCGCCGTCACCAGCCGACTCAGCAACGCCTTCGCCTCCGCGCTGTCCGGCGGCACCGTGCGGGGGACGGTCAACGCCGTGAGAAGCGCCCGGTGGTCCGGGGTGTCGGCCACCAGCAGACGATCCGCACCGATCCCGATCTGGAGATGACGATCGTCGCGGCGTACCACCTTCAGGCCAGGCCGCAGCGCCGGCCTCCGCAGCTTCCCCTCCACCTCGTCGTGCCCCCTTCGCTCAGCTCCTCAACGCACCATGGCAGAGAACCGGAGGTCACGACGCACCTCGTCCACAGGGGGTCGGCCCGCACCGTGCGGCGTCACCGACGTGGGCCGGTGTGGCGCCACCCCAACTCCCGCACCGCCGTACTCGCCTTCCCCAACTCCCGCGGGGTTACCGTCGCCCGGAGGGGCGAGATCGGGGGTTTCGGCGACCGCAACCCCGCGGTAGTCGGGTGGGGACCGGGTCGGGTGAGCCGGAAATGAGTTCCGCCGAGGGGGCACGGACGGTGCCCCCTCGGCGGAGGAAAGACTGGTGCTGCTGTGGAATTGGGCTGGATCAGTTGCGCGGGGGTCAGGCCTTCCCGAGGATCCGGTTGAGCTTCGTCCCGCAGACCGGGCACTGGCCCTGGGCCATCTTGGTGCCCTTCTCGTTGACCCTGATCTCGCCCTCGGCCTGGCGCTTCTCCTTGCACTTGACGCAGTAGAACTCGCCGCTCCAGGTCTCCGCCATGACGGCCTCCTTGCCTTTGAATCTCCATCGGTCGTCGCGACGGGGCGAAGGGGAAGCCCGTCGGAGTCCCAGGAAAGTCACCTCGGGACCGCCTGAAACCCTACGCGATCACGCCTAGCGGGCGTGGGAGGCGCTCCGCCACGGCGCTCGGCGCGTCGCCGCGCCGGATCGGGCGGAAACCGGGCATGAGAAGAGGCCCCGGCCGGTCCTGGGAACACTTGCCTTCCCCTTGCGAGCGTCCTTCGGATCCGGCCGGAGCCTCATCTGCGTCGCAACGCTAGGAGTCCGCGCGCGGCCCGGTCAACGTGGCGCCGCGCAGCCTGTGGAGAGCCCAGTGGAGAACCCTGTGGACAACGCCGGCGAACGGTGGATGAGCGGGGGAGAACCCGCCTCCCACCTGTGGACGATCGGGGGCGCTACCCGCCGTACACGGCGCTGACCAGCCACAATGGCTGTCCACCGGGTGTGGAGGAAAGAAAGATGGCGGAATCGACGGGCGCTGGGACCACCGGCAGGTACGGCGACGGGCCGGTCGCGGCGCTGCGCCGGATCGCGTTCCTGCTCGAGCGGGGCCGCGAGGACACCTACAAGGTGAAGGCCTTCCGGGCCGCGGCAGCCACCGTGCTGCCATTGCCCGCCGAGGAGCTGGCCGGGCACGTGGCGGCCGGCACCCTGACCAGTCTGCCGGGCATCGGTGCCAGCACCGCGAAGGTGATCGCCGCCGCTGTTCGCGGAGAGGTGCCGGCCCGGCTGGCCGAGCTGGAGGAGCGGTATGCCGGCCCGCTGACCGCCGGCGGCCACGGGCTGCGCGCGCAGCTCCGGGGCGACCTGCACTCCCACTCCGACTGGTCCGACGGGGGATCGCCGATCGAGGAGATGGCGTTCACGGCCATGGAGCTCGGTCACGACTACCTCGTCCTCACCGACCACTCACCGCGGCTCACCGTGGCCCGCGGGCTCTCGGTCGAGCGGCTCACCCGACAGCTCGACGTCGTCGAGGGGGTCAACGCCCACCTGGCCGCCGGCACCGGCGCCGGCGGTTTCACGCTGCTGAAGGGCATCGAGGTCGACATCCTCGACGACGGCGGGCTCGACCAGACCGAGGAGCTGCTCGCCCGACTCGACGTACGCGTCGCGAGCGTCCACTCCAAGCTGGCCATGGAGCCGGAGGCGATGACCCGCCGGATGGTCAACGCGGTCCGCAACCGGTTCACCAACGTGCTCGGGCACTGCACCGGACGGCTGGTGACCGGCAACCGAGGGGTGCGCCGGCAGAGCCGCTTCGACGCCGATGCCGTGTTCGGGGCCTGCGCCGAGAACGGGGTGGCCGTCGAGATCAACTCCCGACCCGAGCGGCGCGACCCGCCCACGGCCCTCCTCGAACGGGCGCGTGACCTGGGCTGCCTGTTCTCCATCGACTCCGACGCCCACGCCCCCGGCCAGCTGGACTTCCTGGCGTACGGCTGCGAGCGGGCCGAGCAGGCCGGCATCGACCCGGACCGGATCGTGAACACCTGGCCACGTGAGCGGCTGCTGGCGTGGGCGGCCGGCTCCGTCGGCGGTGCGGGGTAGCGTCCCCGCCATGCAGCAGTCAACGGGGCCTGGGTCAGCGGGCTTGGATGGCACGGGGTCTGGTCGGCCCGAGGTGGAGGTGCGCCGGTCGGCGCGCCGCCGGCGCACCGTGTCGGCCTACCGGCAGGGCGAGCGGATCATCGTGCTCGTCCCCGCCTCCCTCTCCCGTGCGGAGGAGGCCACCTGGGTCGAGGAGATGGTCTCGCGGATCCAGCGGTCCGAGGCCCGGCGGCAGCGGAGCACCGATGAGGACCTGATGGCTCGGGCGGCTCGGTTGAGCCGGGCCTACCTGGACGGGCGGGCCGCTCCCCTCAGCGTGCGGTGGGTCGGCAACCAGCGCAGCCGCTGGGGCTCGTGCACCCCCGCCGACCGGACCATCCGGCTCTCCGACCGGCTGCTGCCGATGCCGGCGTGGGTGGTGGACTACGTGCTGGTGCACGAGCTGGCGCACCTGCTCGAGGCCGGTCATGACGAGCGGTTCTGGGCCTGGGTGGACCGCTACCCGCAGGCGGAGAAGGCCAAGGGCTATCTGCAGGGGTACGCCGCGGCCGCGCAGCTGGAGACCTCCGAGGACGACGTGGAGTAGGGCTCAGCCGCGTGCGGGTGCCGTCAGGGCCCGCGCGATGAGCTCGTGCATCTCGGGCTCGAGCTCGGGCAGCGCGTCCACCGGCCACCAGCGCACGTCCAGCGACTCCGCACTCGCGATGTGCGCAGCGCCCGCGGGCACCCGGGCCGCGAACCGCACGTCCAGGTGGTGCACGGGACCGCGCGGGTCGCAGAAGTCGACCACGTGCTCGTCGAGGTGCACCGGGTGCGGGTCCAGCCGGAGTCCTGGGAGGCCGGACTCCTCGACGGCCTCTCGGTACGCCGCCGCGGCCACCGTGGCGTCAGCGGGCTCGCAGTGCCCGCCGAAGGCGACCCAACGCCCGACCTTGCGGTGCAGGTTGAGGAGCACGGCAGACCCGTCCTCGGCGACGACGATGGCGCCGGCGGTCAGATGGTCGGGGAAGCAGCCGCGGGTCATCCCGTCGGGCCGGACGCGGAGGTGCTCGACGTACCGGTCCCGCAGCCGTCCCTGGTCCGCGTCCGGTGGCTGCCACCCGCGAAGGAGCTCCAGAGCGTCGGCATGCAGCGCCGCTCTGTGGTCCAGCGCCGCTCTGTGGTCCACCGTGCCACTGATCCGGGGGCCAGTGATCCGGGGGTCAGTCACCAGGGGTCTCGTCCGGCGGGTCGCCCAGCTTCCCCTCGAGCAGCTCGGCGAGCCCGGCGTCGAACTCCTCCGCCGAGAGCTCGTCGGGCGCCGCGGCGTCCTCGCGGAAGCCGAGCGGGTCGTCCAGGTCGGCCTCGGTGGGGAGCAGGTCGGGGTGCATCCAGACCCCGTCCCGAGCCTCCGTGCCTTGACGGGTCCGCAGCGACCCCCACAGGGTCGAGGCATCGCGGAGCCGGCGCGGCCGGAGCTCGAGCCCGACCAAAGCGGCGAAGGTCTCCTCCGCGGGTCCGCCGGCGGCCCGGCGGCGGCGGACCGCCTCGGCCAGCCTGCCCGCGTTCGGCATCCGCTCGGCGGTGGCCTGACCCACGACCTCGTCGACCCAGCCCTCGACCAGGGCCAGGGTGACCTCCAGCCGGGAGAGCGCCGCCTTCTGCGCGGGGGTGTCCTTGGGCTCGAACAGCCCGCCCTGCAGGGCCTCCTGGAGCTCGGCGGGGTTGGCCACGTCGAGGGAGCGGAGCTTCTCCTCCATGCCGGAGGTGTCGATCTCGATCCCGCGGGCGTAGTCCGCCACCGCGCCGATGAGGTGCTCGCGCAGCCACGGCACGTGCGCGAAGAGCCGCTGGTGCGCCGCCTCGCGCAGGGCGAGGTAGAGCATCACGTCGCTCTCCTCGACGCCCAGGCCGGTCGCGAACTCCGCGACGTTGGCGGGCACCAGGGCAGCGTGGCCCACCGGGCCCAGCGGCAGCCCGATGTCGGAGGCGGCCAGCACCTCTCCGGCCAGTCCGCCGAGCGCCTGTCCGACCTGGGTGGCGACCATCAGGCCGGTCGCCTTCTCGATCATGCCGAGGAACGGGCCGGCCATGGTGCGCGCCTCCTCGGGCAGCGAGGTGCCGAGCGCACCGATCAGCTGCCCGGCCAGCGGCTCGACCAGGACCTTCCACACCCCGGTGGTGTTGACGATCCACTCCGCCCGGCTCCAGGCGGTGGCGGTGGCGACGCCGGAGGGGAACCCGGTGGTCTCGTCGAGCCAGTGGTCGGCGAGCCGGACCGCGTCGGCCACGGCGTCCTTCTGCTTCTGGGTCGGTGAGGGGTCGGGGGAGGAGGCCACCAGCTTGCGTGCGGTGTCGACGGCGTAGTCCCAGTTGATCGGGCCCTCGTGCGGCTGCATGAGCGACTGCATCTGGCTCATCAGCTGGCCCAGGTCGGGCATCTGGCCGGAGCCGAAGAGCTGCTCGAACGGGGTGCCGCGGAACGGGTTCTGACCCCCGCCCTCGTCGGGCTCCTCGCCGGACCCGCCGCCAGGTGGAGTGATGCTCATGCGCTCCAAGTTACTCGCCCCCCGGTTGTACGCTCCCTCGCGTGAGCACGACGTCTGCCGCGGTCCGGCTGGTGGGCCTCCGCGAGGAGCCGCTGGAGGTCGCCGAGGTGCTGGCCGCCCTCGACGACCCGCAGAGCGGCGGGTTGACCCTCTTCGTGGGACAGGTGCGCGACCACGACGGCGGCAAGGGCGTCGTCGGTCTCGACTACTCCGCCCACCCCAGCGCCCTCGACAAGCTGCGCGAGGTGTGCGAACAGGTCGCCGACGAGTACGCCGTGCACGGGCTCGCCGCCGTGCACCGCACCGGCAGCCTCGCGATCGGGGATCTGGCGGTCGTGGTGGCCACGACGGCGAGCCACCGCGGCGACGCGTTCACCGCCTCCCGGGCCCTGATCGACCGGCTCAAGGCCGAGGTGCCGATCTGGAAGCACCAGCGCTTCGCCGACGGGACCGAGGAGTGGGTCGGCACGCCGTAGGCCGCGCCTGCCGCACCGGCGGCGCCGTACTCCCTAGCCTGAACCCGTGGAGATCCTGCTCTGGCTGGTGCCCTCGGCCGTGGTCACGCTGGTCGCGATGGTCTGGGTGACCTGGCTGGGTCGCGAGAGCCGGGGTGAGGTCGAGCCCGAGGTGGCCGCCGAGCGGATGGCTCGGGCGCTGGAGAAGGACCACCCGGCCCGGTACGCCCCGCGCCGGGGGGTTCCTCCGCCGCCGGCCAGCACCGGCGTCGTGGTCCGGCACACCCGCCGGGCCTGAGCTGAGCCGCCGCCGGGCTGGTTGGCCGGGTTTGAGAGGCTTGGCGCCATGAGTCAGCGCCTGTACGCCGCCCTGCTGGCGGTGCCGCTGCTCTTCGCGCTGATCGTCGCCGCCATGGTGATCCCGCTGCCCTACGTCACGTTCGAGCCCGGCGTCACCGTCGACGTGCTCGGGACGGAGGACGGCGAGGAGATCATCGAGATCTCCGGCCGGCGGACCTATGAGACCGAGGGGGAGCTGCGGATGACGACGGTGTTCGTCACCCAGCCGGGCGGGAACGTCAACCTCTTCGAGGCGATGGGCGCCTGGCTGGACCCCGAACGAGCGATCTATCCGTACGACGCCATCTACGGGCCCGACGAGACCGCCGACTCCTCGCGCCGCCAGTCCGCCGTACAGATGGTCTCGAGCCAGGATGCCGCCACGGCGGTCGCCCTCGAGGAGCTCGGGTACGACGTGGAGCCGGTCGTCAGCGTCCTGAACGTCACCGACGGACTTCCCGCGGACGGGAAGCTGAAGGTCCATGACGTGCTCACCAAGGTCGGCGACACCGAGATCACCACCGCCCAGGACGTCGTCGATGCGGTGGCGGCAGCCCCTAGCGGCGAGCCGATCCGGTTCGAGTACACGCGCAACGGCAAGGCCGGCTCGACCCGGATCACCCCGAAGATGGTGGACGGACAGCCGCGGGTCGGGATCGTCCCGGGACCGAGCTACGACTTCCCCTTCGACGTCCAGATCAATCTCGACCCGCTCATCGGGGGGCCCAGCGCCGGCTTGATGTTCTCCCTGGCGATCTACGACCAGCTCACGCCGGGGCCGCTGACCGACGGCGAGATCATCGCCGGCACCGGCACCATCGACGCCGAGGGCCGGGTCGGCCCGATCGGTGGGATCCAGCAGAAGGTGGTGGCCGCCCGCGACGCCGGTGCCCAGCTGTTCCTGGTGCCCGCCGCCAACTGCGCGGACGCCCTCGGTGCCCCGAACGGGGACATGCGACTGGTGCGGGCCGACACCATGCCCGAGGCCAAGGACGCCCTGGAGACCTGGAGCGAGGACCACGACGCCACCCTCCCGACCTGCTCGGCGGACGCCGCATGAGCGAGCCGATGCCGCCGCCGCCGCCCGCGACCCCCGCGGAGCGGCACCTCGCGGCGACGGTGATGGAGATCGAGTCTCACGCCGCGGAGGCCGGCTGGGACCAGCCGGGCCGCCTCTTCGCCCTGGTGGAGACCACCGACCTGGTCGAGCACGAGCCCGAGCTGGTGGACGCGCTCGGCCTGTCCGCCGACGCCCCCGCCGGGGCGCTCACCCCGATCGAGCAGGACCACGTGACCGCGGACCGGCCGCTGGAGGAACTGCTCGAGACGATCTCCTGGCCGACGGCGGTCTGCGGCTGCGCGGCCGTGGTGGAGCGGCTCGTCCTCCCCCCGGAGGCCGATGACGACATCCCCGACCAGGTCGCGGAGGCCGCCGAGTTCGCGCACTCGCACCCGTTGCGTCAGGAGGTGCGCATCGTCGCTGCCGCAACGCGGGCCGGGACGACGTACTGTGCTCTGCGTCTGCGGTCGCACGACGACGAGAGGTCCGTCGTGGGCGGCTCGGACCTGGTGCCCGGCCTGCTCGAGCTGCTGGTCGGTACCTTGGCGGAAAGCCCTGGAGTGGAGTCGATGTGAGCGAGTTCTTCGAGGACGAGGCGCAACCCGCACCCCGTCCGACGGCGACGACGTCGCCGCGGCGGTCGCGGGCGCTGATCTGGACCGCGTTGATCATCGCGGTCGGGTTCGTGGCCTTCACCGGCTTCTCGTCGTTCTGGACCGAGCGGCTGTGGTTCGACTCTGTCGGGTTCACCAAGGTGTTCACCACTCTGCTGTGGACCCGGGTGCTGCTCTTCGTGGTGTTCGGTGTCCTGATCGCGGGCACGGTCGCCGTCAACATGTACATCGCCTACCGGTTGCGGCCGGTGTTCCGGCCCGCCTCCCCGGAGCAGGCGGGTCTGGACCGCTACCGCCAGGCCATCGCCCCGGTGCAGCGCTGGGCCCTGATCGGGGTCTCGGTGTTGGTGGGGATCTTCGCCGGCGCCTCGGCGGCCGGCCAGTGGCGGTCGTACCTGCTGTGGCGCAACTCCGTTCCGTTCGACCAGGACGATCCGTACTTCGGTCTGGACCTGGGCTTCTTCATCTTCCAGCTGCCGTGGCTGCACTACGTGGTCGACGCGGTGATGGTGGCGGTCGTGATCGCGGCGATCGCGTCGGCGGTCGTGCACTACCTGTTCGGGGGGATCCAACTCCAGAACCGACAGGACCGGTTCTCGCCCGGCGCCCAGGCCCAACTGTCGGTGCTGGTCGGCATCTTCGTGCTCGCCAAGGCCGTCGACTACTGGCTCAACCGCTACGACCTGCTCACCGAGAAGCACTCGCTGTTCACCGGGGTCAACTACACCGCCGACCACGCGGTGCTGCCCGCCCAGAACATCCTGGCGGGCATCGCCGCGATCTGCGCGCTGCTGTTCTTCATCAACGTCTGGCGCAAGACCTGGCTGCTGCCTACGGTCGGGCTCGGGCTGCTGGTGCTCTCGGCGGTGCTGATCGGCATGATCTGGCCGGGCGTCGTCCAGCGCTTCCAGGTCACCCCCTCCGAGGCGGACAAGGAGCTGCCGTATCTCGCGCGGAACATCGACGCGACCCGCAAGGCCTACAACCTCGAGGACACGGTCGTCGAGCCGTATACCGGCGTGCCCACGTTGCCGGACCAGGAGCTGGCGCGCGCCGCGATCGACAACCCGGGGATCCGCCTGATCGACCCCCGGCTGGTGCAGCCGGCGTTCGAGCAGAACCAGCAGCTGCGCGGGTACTACGGCACCTCCCCGATCCTCGACGTCGACCGCTACGACATCCCACCGGGTGAGGGGGAGACCCCGATCGAGCGGGACCTGGTCCTCGGCGTGCGCGAGCTCGACCAGGACGGGTTGCCCGAGAACAGCAAGAACTGGAACAACCTGCACACCGTCTACACCCACGGGTACGGCGTGATCGCCGCCTACGGCAACCAGCGGCCGGCCGACAACAAGGCGCAGGTCCGCGGGAACGAGCCCGCCTGGGCGGAGACCGACATCCCGCCGGTGGGGGAGCTCACCGACCTGTTCCCGCCCGACGGCTACGAAGGCCGGGTCTACTTCGGGGAGAACAGCCCGGACTTCTCTGTGGTCGGCAAGCGCAGCGAGGACTCCAACGACATCGAGTTGGACCTGCCCGGCGGCTCGGGATCCGACTCCGATGACATCGGCGCCGAGACCACGACCACGTGGGAAGGCTCCACCGGTGTCCAGGTCGGGAACCTGCTCAACAAGCTCGCCTTCGCGGTGAAGTTCGGGGATGCCAACCTGGTGCTCTCCGAGCGCGTGCACGAGAACTCCAAGATCCTCTACTACCGCTCCCCGCGGACCATGGTGGAGAAGGTCGCACCGTGGCTGACCGTCGACGAGGACCCGTTCCCCGCCGTGGTCGACGGCCGGATCGTGTGGTTGATGGACGGGTTCACCACCACCGACCGGTACCCGCTCTCGGAGCGTGCCTCCTTCGAGGACATGACCACCGACTCGCTGGCCCAGAACACCGCGTTCCAGACCCTGCCGACCGACGAGATCAACTACATGCGCAACGCGGTCAAGGCGACCGTCGACGCGTACGACGGCACTGTGACCCTCTATGCCTGGGACGAGTCCGACCCGATGCTCCAGGCCTGGCGCTCGGCATTCCCCGGCACCGTGAAGGACCGCTCCGAGATCCCCGACGAGATCCTGGCGCACATGCGCTACCCGGAGGACCTGTTCAAGGTCCAGCGCTACCAGCTGGCCTCCTACCACGTCACCGATGCCACGGACTTCTACGAGCGCAACGACCAGTGGGAGGTACCGCGGGACCCGAATGCGCCGGCGAGCCTGCAACCGCCGTACCGACTCACGGTGCAGACGCCGAGCGGTGAGGAGATCCCGACCTTCTCCGTCACCTCGGTCTACGTGCCGGCGAACCGGCAGAACCTCGCCGCGTTCCTGTCCGTTGACGCCGACGCCGACCGGGAAGGGTACGGCACCTTGCGGGTGCTGCGGCTCGGCTCCAACGAGCAGATTGCCGGACCCGGGCAGATCGCCAACCAGATCGGCGCGGATCCCGACGTGAAACGCGAGCTGCTGCCGTTCAAGCAGGACGGGTCGCGGGTGCTCAACGGCAACCTGCTCACCCTTCCCGTCGGCGGCGGGCTCCTGTACGTGCAGCCGTTGTACGTGCAGCGATCCGAGGGCGAGGGCAACTACCCGGTCCTGCAGTTCGTCGCCGCGTCCTTCGGGGTCGACGACGTGGGGATCGGCACCACCCTCGGCGAGGCGATCATCGACGTCCTCGGCATCGAGGCACCGGAGGAACCGGAGCCGGGTGGTCCTCCCGGCGCAGAGGACCCCGATCCGGGCAGCGAGGAGCCCTCGGGCAGCCGCGCCGCGCAGATCCGCCAACTGCTCAACGACGCCGACACGCTCTTTGCCGAGGCCGATGCCGCGCTGCGGCAGGGCGACCTCACCACCTACGCGGAGAAGATCGAGGAGGCTCGGGTCAAGATCGACGAGGCCATCGGCCTCGCGAACCGCTAGCCGCCCCTAGCCGCCGCGGTCTCCTCACGTTCGTCTGGGTCGGAAGCGGATTTGTCGGTTGGGCAGGATGTGTTGGTGGTAGTCCTCGTTGTGGGCGAGGTGGTGGTGGTGGGAGCATAGGAGTGCTCCGTCGGCCAGGTCGGTCCGGCCGCCGGTAGCCCAGGGTTGGGTGAGGTGGTGGGCTTCGCACCAGGCGGCGGGGATGGTGCAGCCTTCGGCGCGGCATTCGCGGTCGCGTAGCCCCATGGCGATGCGCTGGGAGTTGGTGAAGAGCCGGGTGGTGCGGCCGAGGTCGAGGACCTGCGACCCTGACCCCAGCACCGCGGGGAGGATGTTGGCGGTGCAGGCCAGTCGCCTTGCTTGGCCGGCGCTGATTCGGCCGCCGGTGGCGAGCTGGGCGGCGCCGAGGTCCTCGCGGAGCTGGTCGTGGTTGATGGTGACCACGAGGGTGGTGGCCGAACCGCCGTGTTGGGGGAGCAGGTTCGCCGGCAGCCGTTCGAACAGGCTGCAGAACGCCTCGCCGAGTTGCTGGGAGTAGGGGCGGGGGCGTTCTGCGCGCGGGTGCGGGGTCGGTCCTGTGGGGGCGGGGTCGGGCTCTTCTTGCTGCGAGTGGTGGCAGGACTGGCGCGGTGAGGTGAACGCCTCGAGGTAGGTCCGGAGTCGTTCGGCCACCTGGTCGGGGAGTCGGCCGCGCAGGTCGGTGGTGCCGTCGTGGCGGGGTCGGAAGATCAGGTACAGCCGGCGCCGCGCCCGAGCCTCCTCGGCTTCCAGCAGCCGGCGTTCGTGGTCGTCGTAGGCCTCGGGGGCGAGGACTTCGAGGACCTTGCGGCCCAGGATCCGTAGCTGGCGGGGGGTGTGGTGGGCGGCCTCGCCGATGAGGTGGGCTTCGGCCTTGGCCAAGGTGGCGGGGTCGACGTCGGCGGGCAGGGCGTCCAGGGCGGCGACGATGGCGTGGGCCTGGGCGGTGGAGACGAGCCCGGTGGCCAGCGCGTCGGCGACTTGGTGCCAGCGGGCCAGTGCCTCGCCGAGGCGGGTGGTGGCGGCGGCGGTGGGGTAGTCGGTCTGGGTCTGGTGGGCGAGCCAGGCGGCGGGGTTGCGGGTGCCCTGTTCGGCGGCGACGTCCTCGGCGTGGGCGAGCACGCTCAGGGCGAGACCGTCGAGGCGGTCGCGCAGCCGCAGCAGCCGCACGATCGCCTCGCTCTTCTCACCCGTGGTGAGGAAGACCGGGTTGCCGGTGGCGGCCTGGTCGACGGCAGCCTCCAGGATCGCCAACTGGCCCAGCAGCGGGTTGCCCTGCGGTTCCCACCCGGTCGGCGGAGTCGTGGTTGTCGTCATGAGTTGGACGTTAGGGCGAACAACCGACTGCTTTCCAAACACAGGCTCGACCCTGTGGACAACCCGCCCAACCGGCTGCCCTGTGAACGAGAACTGGCGCGTTTGCGGCCCATTCGATCAATTTGGGTGACGGCCTGGACGTCACGTAAGGTAAGGGGGTACCCGACGCGGGGTGGAGCAGTTCGGTAGCTCGCTGGGCTCATAACCCAGAGGTCGCAGGTTCAAATCCTGCCCCCGCTACGAAGAAAGGCCCTCTGACCAGCGGAAACGCTGGTCAGAGGGCCTTTCAGGTTTCTGACCAGAAGCGATAAGTGGGCGGAAATTGGGCTCTTTGTGTGGGCACTTAGAGCGCGTCCCCACGGGCGCGCACACGCAAGTGCCCTCGCCATGAACACAGCGAGGGCACTCTCGAGTGGGCGGCCGCCGAGTGAGCCTCGTCACGTCTTTGGCGTAATGGGCGGCCGGAACCGTTCGAGGTAGTCGGTCAGGTCAGGCGCGATCTTGGCCTTGTGGATGTAGTGCTCCAGCGTGATGTCCTCGTTGGCGTGACCCAGCTGGGCTTGCGCCGCCTTCGAGTCGACCGTCTGGTCGATCAGCGTCGCGACCGACTTGCGGAAGGTATGGAAGGTGACCCAGTCGTAGGCGGTGCCATCGACTACCCGGTTCCACAACCGTTCCCAGTTGGAGACCTGACGCCACGTTCCGTTGCGGGTCGTAAAGACTGCGCCGTTCCTATTCGCGGGACTCTCGATCATCCGGCGCATCAGGATGTCGACGGCGAATGGTGGGAGAAACAGGGTCCGGTAGCCGGCGTCCGATTTCGTCCACGGCTGGCGGAACGTCCCCTTGCCGGTCTCGGTGACGATCGTGCCCGTCACTGTCAGGGTCGGCGTCTCGGACGAAAGGTCAATCTCGGGGTAGATGAACCCGGCTGCTTCGCCGATGCGACATCCGGTGGCGAGCATCAGGTTGACGATGTCGCGGAGGTCGGCCGTCATCTGCGGCCCGGGACGCTTGCGCTTCATCTCGTTGTCGATGAGAGCACGGACCTGGTTGACCTGTTCGAGGTCGAGGTAGGTGATCTCCTTCCGGGGCCGTGAGATCCGAGCGACCTCCTTGACCGGGTTCGCCGGGATGGCGTCATGCCGGACTGCGACGCCGAACATCTGGTGCAGCGCGTTCCGCAGCTTCGTCACGTCCGCTCCAGTCGCGGCGCGGTCCTTGATGACTCGGTCGATGACACTTGTGCGGCAGTCGGCGATTCTCCGCTGCCCGATTGCCGGGAGCACCTGGTTGTTCACCACGCTCCGATAGGCGCGCAGCGAATTGGCGCTGACGTTGTTGTCGACCTCCTTCTCCTTCAGCCAGAAGGCGGCCAACTCGGCGATCGACCTCTGTGGGGTCAGTTCGCCGTCCCCCACATCTGAGCCCTTCAGGGCCTGCAGTTTCTGGATGAGGGCGGTTCGGGCGGCCGACTCGCTGTGAGCGCGAGCGCGCTGCTTGGCTACACGGCCACTGAAGAGGGCATAGCGAGCCTCGGCCTGGTAGGTCCCGGTCTTGGTCCGTGTGACGCTGATCTTCCCCCAGGTCCCGGGGGGCATCGGCGGCCGACCGCTCACCGGCCGGCCTCACGCGAACGCAACGAGCTGGCTTCCAGGGCATTTGAGTTACGAGACATGGTGACTTCTCCGTGGCGGTGGTGGATCGCAAATCGTACCCAGATCAGGCGGGGCGTGCGTCGGTGTGGAGGTCGAGGTAGTTCTCGATCTCACTGCGCCGGTACCGGATGCCGTTTCCGACCTTGATCGCGCGTGGTCCTCGGCTCCGGCTGCGCCACTGGTACAGCGTGCCCTTGGGGACGCCTAGCCAGTCCGACACCTGGTCGACGGTCAGGAGCGGGTCGTAGGCGGGACCGTACGTCGACCGGGACGCTGACCGGCCGGGCGCGCCGGTCGGTGCCGAGAGTTCTGCCGAGTGGGCCTGCTCCGCCCTCTCTGTGGCTGACTTCTCTCGCGCATCGAGTACCGCTCGTGCCTGCCTCTGTGCCGCCGTTGGTCGTGCCATGGTGGTTCAGTCCCTCATCCCAGGGCCAGCCGGGCTGTTGTTACGTGTTCGCGGTTGGCCTTCGGCTGGCGCAAGCCACGGGGATACTTGATCCGCTGCCAGCAACGGATCGACCTGGGCAACTCCGTCGGAATCGACCGGCATGGCGACCGGATGCGCAGCGCGCTGTTCCGGAGGGGGATGGCTGCGTTGAGTCGTGGTCTTCCCCGGCTTGGCAGCCGTCGTGGTGTTGCCAGTCGAGCTCGATGGAGGCTGCTGGCCGACTGTTCGGCGGCGGGCCTGGAGTTCGGTCTTGGACGGAGGACACACGGCAGGTCCCCTCTCTCACTGGCCGTAGCCGCTCGTGCCGAGGCTGCGCGCGGCGGGGAATGGGGACGGCGGCTGCGACGCGGTCGGCGTCATGTCGAGGGTCCGACGCAGAGCGGCCCGTTGCAGCGGGTTGTTGAACTGTGCGACCGGCAACTTGGGTGCTGGCATGTTGATCAGATCGGTGAGGGTGGCCTCCAGCCGCGAGCGTCGTCCGACCCGCAAAGGCCCGTCCGCGTGACGAGGGTTGCCGTCAAGCAGGTTGCTGTTGGTACGTAGCAGTTCGCGGCGCAGTGCCTTGCCCAGGGCATGGGTGACCTCGTGGGTTGCCTTGGCCAGCTCGACCATCTGCGTGGGCTGCAGCCGGATCGGCACACCTTGGTCTTCCATCCGGGCCACCGCGGTCGTGAGTTCGCTTTGCTGCCAGAAGCGGCGCATGTTCGGGTCCCGTACCTCGGAGACGTCGAGCAAGTGGCTGATTTGGGGCTGCAACGACTCCAGCACCTCGGCGCGTTCCTCGAAGAGCGCCGCGAACTTGCCGGTCTTGACCGACTGGCCGGCGGCCTTCGCGAACGCACGACACAGGTAGAGCTGGCTGGCCGTAACCTGCCGCGCGGAGTCGGCGGTGATGTCCGGCTCAGCGGCGTAGAACGCGTCTGAGGCATGGAGTGGGCGCAGGAACCGGGCAAGGCGTTGCTGTGCGGCCGCCAGGTCGTCAGGCGTCGAGACCAGCGACACCGGCGCCACCACCGTCGACGGCACCGCCTGCCGCATGCGCGGGGTGGCCTCGTCGGGGCTCGCGCTCGTGGCATGCCACGTCGCGACCCGGGCGGTCTGGGAGAGCACCATGCGCTTGTCGTCCAGCCTCATCGCGTCATCCGGTCGCTGATGCTCAGCCAGCAGGCCGACCTCCTCAAGACGTGAGTCGAGCACGAGGACCGCCTCTAGGGCCAAAGCCACGTCGCGCATCACCCACCAGCTGGCCCCCGGATCGGTGCGCCAAGGCTGCTCGGCGGCCGCCGAGAGCGCATGAGAGGCCGTCAGCAGCTCGATGGCCGCCGCTCGCCACGCCTCGACTGTCGGATCGGTCGAGGCGGGAGTGAGGAAGTCGGCGGGGGAGCGGCGCTCGTCGAGGGGGAGCGTGGGGAGTGCGAAGGCGATGTTGTCCACCAGCGTCGCCAGCTTCTCGTCCAGCCCAGCCAGTGTCGGCTTCGGCGTACGGGCCGGCAGGTGGTCCGGCGGCGGGTACCAGCTGTCTTGGCCGACGTCGTAAAGCCGCTGCCTCAGCGCGTCGACCACTGCCTCGCGGCAATGCAGCAGCTGATCGACCGCGACCTCGTCGGCTGGGATCACGGCATCGCGGATCAGGTTGTTCAGCGCCTGCGCCGCGTTCTCGGCGTGCTCGCCATAGGTGGAGACCGTCATCGCGGTTCACCGGCCGGTCGCTGGTGAGGACAAGTCGTTGCCATGCCCGGAGAAGCAACCGCCGCGGTGTCGGATCGGACACCGCGGCGGGAAATGCTTGTGGAGAGGGGCGGCTACCTGCCCGGTGGGTCAGGGAGCGGTCTACCGGCCCGCGCCCTCGGCGTCCGGCCGGCTTTCATCCGGGCCGGGTGGGTGCAGTTCGCGGGCCGTTGCAGTAGCCCGCGACGGGCCGTCACTGAGGCGGCAGTTGCGCGGCGGGGTGGGGGCGGGGTCTCCTAAGGGGCTCGGGTCATCCGGGTCAATCAGCGTGACCCGGGGCCGGTAGTCGGCGCACGTCTTGGCGATCGAGGTCGGATCCGTGGCCACGTACACGTGATCGAGCCACTCGCTGCGATTGGTGTCCTCGGCGAAGCGGTCGATGAGGGGCGAGTCCTGCATGGCGGCCACCGCCTGCTCGTACGACGCGGGTTCGGGCACGCGACTTGCTGCCGCGGGTGCGCCGAGTCGGCGAGCCAGCGCAGTGTCACCCACCATCCCGACCCTTCGGGGCCGCCGTGCGCGCTGAGGTAGTCGGTCCAGGTCGCAGTTCGACAGCGCGTTGGTCGTGTCCGGAGGGTCCTCGCAGTTCCTGGGCGACAGCGGCAACGCCGCGCCGCAGTAGCCGGCGAGCTGAGTCGAGGCGGAGAGTGTGCTGGAGCACCTGCGAGTCCGCCAGGAGAGTGGTGAGGCGCTGCTCGAGGTCGGCCAGCCCGGACCGAAGGTCGCCTATCTGCACCGGTACGTATCGAGCCGGGCGCCGCTGTCCGAAGTCGGTGAGCTCGGCGCGGGCCATGCCCAGGAACGGCAACACCATGGCGTGCCCGTTCTGTCCGGTCGCGTCCTCGAGCGCGGCGAGCAACGAGACCGCGTAGACGTAGTCCGGGGTCGCGTCGTACACGTCACCGGCGCGAACGGTGGTGGGAGCAGTCATCAGGTGTGTCCTTTCGAGAGAGGTCGGCAGCGGGTCCGACCCCACTGCCCAGTGGAACTGAACACGCGGGCGCAGCACGCCCGGCACGCCCGAACCGGTGGAGAACGGCGCCGCACCCGCCTGCCTGTGGACAGGAACGGGACCCCTCCCGGGCGGTCTCACCGCGACCACCCCGCCGTGCTGGGCTGCCGCCGGTCCTCGTCGGGCCGCGGCGGCGGGGGTGGAGGCGCAGGCGCGATCGCGGGGCGACCGGTGTGGCCCGCCTGGCCCGCCTGACCTGGCGGGTTGGTTGGGGTGCTGGGCTGGGATCCGTTGGCTGCGGGTGCGGGTGCGGGTGCGGGTGCGGGGTCGTGCTCGGTCGCGTGTTCGGCGGCGGCCTTCTCGGCGCTGCCGGCTGCCAGTTCGGCCGAGAGCCGGTCCCGTGTCGCGCGAACCGCGGCGAGTTCGCTGGCGCGCGGAAAGACGTCGACCAGCCCAGCCTGGGCACGCTCTGCCTCGCGGTTGATCTTGCCGGTGTCCATCTCGACATCATCGAGCACCCGCTCCAGGCGTCGGGGGAGGTTCTCGACCCGGGTCACCAGGCCGGTGTTCGGTTGGCGCACGTCGCTGGCCTCGACGAGCAGGTGTACCCGCGGGACCTCGACGAGCGAGACGACGTACCGGGGCTGGCCCATCCACGAGTCAGCGGAGGTCTGCAGGTGCAGACCGCCGACGTCGCCGAGCGGCTGTGGGTCGCGCTGGTACGGCTGCACCGCTAGCAGGGCCCGCTGCAGCGCGGTGCCGGCTTCGGCACGCTTGTCGTAGGCCGCACCATTGATCCTCATTGAGAACGCATCCCCGTCGGTGTCGCGGCGCAGCGGCATCGCCGCTAGCAGTTGCTCGCGGTCGGTCGCCAGTCCCTCCAGTAGCGGCTTGGCCTCCCGGATCGTCGCCGCGAGGCTGCGCTGGGCTGCCGCCCAGGCGCGCTCCAGGCGCTCCAGCTTGGTCGCGTCCGTCTCGGCCTTGGCCAGCTCCATGATCCGCGGGTCACCCGATGCGAGGGCTTTGACCTCGGCGTAGGAGAGGGCAGAGTCGCCGATGTCCTCGATCTCGCGGACGTCGAGGCGGCCGCGCATCAGCTGGTTGATGAACTTCGCCTTCCGCTCCACCGTCTGCCACAGGTAGGTGTCGAAGCTGGACTCGGTGACATACCGGTACACCCGCACCGACTCGTTCAGGTTGCCCTGCCGCATGATCCGGCCGTCGCGCTGCGCCAGGTCGGCGGGCCGCCACGGGCAGTCCACGTGATGCAACGCGACCGCGCGGCGCTGCACGTTGGTGCCGACGCCCATCTTCTCGGTCGACCCGATGAGCACCGCGACGTGGCCGGTGCGGGCCTGCTCGAAAAGCCGCGCCTTCGCGCGGTCGTTGTTGGCCTCGTGCATGAACCTCACCTTTGGCGCCGGTACGCCACGGGCGACGAGCTGGGCCTTGAGTTCCTCATAGGCGTTCCAGCCTGCCCCGGTCGGCGTACCAAGGTCGCAGAACACTAGCTGCAGGGCGCCTGGCTCCGGGTCGTTGCCGAAGGCGATGTCGGCGTGGTCGTGGTAGATGCCGGCGACGCGTTCGGCGACCGCGTCGACCTTCGAGGGTTCCCGGTCCAAGAATGCGGCCAGGCCGTCGAGCTGGTGGTCGACGAGCCGCAGGTCGAGCGCGGCCGCGCGGCCGTGGCCGCTGATCTTGAGCATGTTGTCCTCGCTCGGGTCCACCGCCCGCGAGGAGACCAGGTCGGCCCGGGTGGCCAGCTGGGCCATGAAATCGACCAATTCCTGGCTCGGCGGGACCACCACTGTCTCCGCTGCTCCGCCCTCCAGATCGGGGGTGGGCAGGTTGAGGTCGTCGGCGGTCTTGACGTCGGCGACCTGGTGCCACAGCCGAAGCAACTCGGGGACGTTGTTGAACTTCGCGAACCGGGACTTCATCCGGAAGCCCGTCCCGGACGGGGAGAGCTCGAGGTCGGTGACGACCTGGCCGAACGTGGCCGCCCAGGTGTCGAAGTCGCTGATCCCCGCCGCCTCCAGGTCAGCGGGGGCGAGGTAGCGCAGCATCGTGTACGCCTCGGCCACGCTGTTGGCGATCGGGGTCGCGGTCATGAACGTGGCCACCCGCCGGCCGTGGCGGCCGCGCAGGTAGGACATCTTCAAGTCCAGGTCTGTGGCCCGGTTCGACCCGTCCACGGCGACACCGGGGATGTTGGAGGCCAGTCGGAGGTTCTTGTAGCCGTGCGCCTCGTCCACGCACAGGTAGTCGATCCCGGTGGCCTCGAAGGTGATCGCGGGGTCGCGTTCGACGTCGCGCAGCTTCTTCAACCGCTCCTCGGCCCGCGCCAGTGTGCCCTCCAGCCGCTTCACCGACAGGCCGCGCTCGGACTTCGAGGCGGCCAGCCACATCCGCAGCTGCGTCAACTGCTCGTCGAGGTAGGCCACCTCGGTGTCCTTGGAGACCGGGATCTTCTCGAACGCCGAGCGGGACATGATGACCGCGTCCCACTCCCCGGTCGCGGCTCGGGCGACGAACAGCTGTCGCTTGTCCTTGACCAGGTCCTCGGTGCCACAGGTGAGGATGCGGGCCTGCGGGTAGGCCTGCAGCCACTCCCGGCTGAACTGCTCGAGCATGTGGTTGGGCACCACCACCGCCGGCTTGCGGACCAGGCCCAGCCGCCGCAGCTCGGAGACACCTGTCACCGCGGCGAGGGTCTTGCCCGCTCCGACCTCGTGGGCCAGCAGCACCGAGGGTTGGGCCACCATCCGTGCCACTGCGGCGTGCTGGTGCGGCCGCAGCCGCAGCGGTCGTCCTTCGTGGATACGGGCCATGCCCGGGTAGTGCTTGTCCTCGTCGACGTCGTAGGAACGCAGCACGATCGCGTTCAGCTTGTCGTTGTAGGCGCGGACCAGTTGCTGACACCGGTCGGGGTCCTCCCACAGCCAGGTCGCGAACCGTTCCTGCAGCTCCTCGGCCTTCTCCTGGGCGGCGAAGGTGGCGGTCTCGTTCGGGATCCGGCGGCCGTCGGGGGTCTCGTCGGTGACCCGGATCTGCCGCTGTTCCAGACAAGCCTGGACGATGTCGATCGCGCTGGCCCGTTCGGTGCCCCAGGTGTTCCGGGCGGCCACCGAGTGTCGGTTTCCGCGCACCGACCACACCGACCCGCCAGGATGCTCCACCTCAACGGTTCGGTCATCGAGCGTCTCGCGCAGGAACTGCTCCACCGTCTTGGCCGGCACCCACGGCACGCCGAGCTGGGCGACGATCTCGGTGGGCCCCAAGTCCTCGGGCAGCACCTTTGTCAGCGCCGTCTCGGCCGCCTGGAGTCGGCGCACCATCGGCTGTGCCGACTCATCGCCCCTCGCGGTGGCGCCCTCGACGAGCTGCTCGAGGACCTCTCCGACCCGGGTCAGCCGGGCACGCACGTTCCCGGAAAGGAAATCCGCGCGTGGCACCCAGGCGGCCGTCCAGCCGTCCTCGGTTCGCTTGACGGTGTCGGGGTCGACGAACGCGAACGCCTCCAGCTCGGTCTCCGCCTGCGTCTGGTCGACGCCGAGCAGCCGGGCGACCTCGCTGGTGCGTAGCTCGCCGTAGGTGTCCATACACAGCGACACCGCATCGGCGGGGGAGTCCGCGTGAGTGCGCAACACCCGTGGCGCGACGACCCGCTCGGTGAAGATGTCGGCTTTGCGGGCCGTGCCGGTCGCGGAGTCGTAGTGCTCGAGTGCGAACACGGCAGGGGAGTGGGGGTCGCCGCGGAACCCGCCCTGCCGCGGCCGCACCTGCGCAAGCACCGGTTCACCGGTCTTCGGGTCAATCCGGCCGGTGTTGCGGCTGGTGACCCGGTTGATCGGCCCGTACCGCTTGACGTAGGCGTCGTACTGTCGGTTCAGCCGCTCCCGCAGCGCCGTCATCCGCTCCTCACCCGCGGCGCTCGGCCCCTTGGGCAAGGTGGCTGCCGTCGGCAGGTCACCGGGTAGGGGCGTGGTCGCCTCGGCCTCCAGCAGCGTGACGACCGTGTCGCGCAGCCCGGTGAGCATCCGCAGCTCGTTCGCCTGCGACTTCGGCACCTCCAGCGGCTCGGGGACGCCGTCGCGCACGTGCAGCCAGCCGTCGTCCTCGTCCATGCTGATGTGGCCCTCGGCCCGCACCACCGCCCCAGGCAGCACCAGCGGTTCCTCCTCGCCAGCACCGCGACGAGGATGCGGGACCGGCGTAGCCGGCATCGACGGACTGGCCGCGGGGTTCGGGGTCGACGTGGTCGCTGGGGCGCTGGTGGGCCGAGTTGGGGCCGGGGGAGGGGTGAACAGGGGCCGCACGTCGGCGTAGTTGGACAGGTTGAAGGCCAGCTGGCGCTCCAGATCCGCCGCGACCCGCTCGGCGAGGCTCTGGCCGTCGCTGGTCAACGGTGGGCTGACGGCGACTTCGGGCCCGAACCGGCCCGAGCGGGACGTAAGGCGCCCCAGCACACGGGCCGGCTGCTGCACGAACAGCGAGTTGAGGTTGACCTCGGCGTCCTCGAGCCCGGTCCCGGCCCGGAACGACGGCAACCTCGCCAGGTTCCGCCACCCGGGCGTGAGGTCCAGTGGCTCCTCGCCCTCGAGGCGTCGCCGGAAGACCAGCAGGTCGGTGATCACGTCAGTGCCGGCCGCCTGGTGGTGGGTCTGGTTCGGCAGCCGATACGCGGTGACCAGGTCCGCCATGTCGGCGAACGCGTCCCGGGCGGCCGGGTTCGTCGCGTCCATCGTCCATCGCGAAGTCAGCACCGCCACCACACCACCGGGGCGGACCAGGTGCAGGCTCTTGTAGATGAAGTAGTTGTGCAGGCTCAGCCCGAGCCGGTTGTGAGTGGAGTCGTGCGGGACGACGTCGGCGAACGGAACGTTGCCGATCACCAGGTCCCGCTTCCCCTCGGGCAGCCGGGTCTCGGCGAACGACTCGCCGCGGATGTCCGCGGCCGGATAGAGAAGTGATGCGACCCGGGCGGTGGTCGGGTCCAGCTCGACGCCGACCACGTCTCGGACATGGTCGGGCGCGAACCCGATGAAGGTGCCCGACCCACAGCCGGGCTCCAGGACACGGCCGCCGGAGGCCTCGTCGAACCCGGCTCCGCCGAGTGCCGACCACACGGCCTTGACCAGCGCGGCGTCGGTGTAGTGCGCGTTCAGCGTGGTCCGTGCCGCAGCGGCACGGGCGCGGCCCTGCAGCAGCTCGCGAGCCCGCGCCGCGGCCTCGTTGTGGTTGGCGGTGTCGTCGAAGACCTCCGGCAGCGATCCCCAGCCCGACCAGCGCGCCAACACACCCTGTTCCTGCGCCGAGGGGAGCCGGTTCTCCTCGTCGAGCTGGGCCAGCAGTTCCAGAACAGCCACGTTCGCGGTCAGCCGCTCCCGCGGCGTCGACGGTGCCAGGTCCCGCTGCGAGCCCGGCCGGAACCGCAGCGACTCCCGGGAAGGAATCAACCCAGCAGGTTCCACCGCCGGCGCTCCCGTAGGAGCGGTCGCCGTCGTCGGCTGTACGTCGCCGACGGGGTCTGCCGCGGTTGTTACGTGTTCGGAGGAGTCGTCAGGCCCGGCCTCATGTGCTGCCGCAGGACCTCCGACTCCGCCGTCGTCCTCGCCTCGGTCAGCCGGCCAACCCGCTCCAGGTAGCCCTCCGACGGGTCCGACGGGCCGGCGATCTGGTCCGCCAACGTGTCGATCTC
>CAZKEZ010000008.1:0-46742 GCA_964551905.1 uncultured Nocardioides sp.
ATCCTTGCGTATCCGCAGGTCACCCGAGGGATGTACATGGTGGAGCTGAGGGGATTCGAACCCCTGACCTTCTCATTGCGAACGAGACGCGCTACCAACTGCGCCACAGCCCCAGGTGCGTCACCAGACGCGAGCAGAAACGGTAGCACCAGAGCGGCGGCCGGTCCGAATCACCACCGTGAGCCCCGGGATGTCATACGAATCGTGGAGACGGCTGCTCTCTCCGTATGACGTCCCGGGATGACCTCCCGGGGGCGGGGTCGGCGGGGTCAGCCGGCGGAGCCCATCGCCCGCTGCTCGCCCTCGGCCTCGCGGGCGGCGCGAGCGGCCTCGTCGGCCTGCCGGGCCAGGGCCGAGTCCGCGGCCGTGTTGCCGGAGGTCCACACCTCCGCGGAGGTCTCCAGGTCGATGGTGCGGACCGTGCGCTCCGCGGTCGGCTTGGTGACGTACGTCGGCAGCGTCACCGGGACCGGGTCCCAGAGAGCCGGGTCGCGCAGCGCGGCGGCCAGGCCGGCGGTCTCGATGGTCTCGGTGACCGCGTCGGGGTCGACGTCGTCGGCTCCGGCCGCGGCACCGCCGGAGGCACCGGCCGGGCGCTTGGTCGCCGACAGCTGCTGCCAGGAGCGGCGCTCGGTCTTGACCGTGATCCGGCAGGTGATCAGCCACGCCAGGAGGAGACCGGCAGGGATGGCGACGTACCACCACTGGATCAGGCCGTACGCCGCGACGCCGGCGACCGCGGCCACCGACGTAAGGAGCAGGAGGAGGACGCGGCGACGGCGCCGGGCGGCCTTCCGGGCGGCCGCGCGGCGGGCCCGCACCTGCGCCGGCGAAGGGCCCTCGGCCGGTGCCTCGTCCGCCGGTGCGGCGGCGGGGCGCTGACTGGGCACCACCAGGGTCGACTTGCGCCGCGAGACTGCCTCGCGTCGGGCCACCACCCGCAGCCGCTGGGAGAACCGGTCGACCGGTCGCGATCGGGCCGCCTCGTCGTGGTGCCGGATGGCCTTGGGGATCAGGTAGACGGCCCAGGCGACGGCCACGGCCACGAAGATGAGAGCGTCCACGCGACTGAGCGTAGGTTCCCCGACACATGGTGAGACGGATGTCAAGCCGTGTGTCGGGAAATCACTCCTGTGACTGGTGCGGGCTCACGCGGGCGCCACGGCGTCCGGTCGGAGGTCAATCCGACGCAGCAGCTGGGCGTTGATGGCCACGACGATGGTGGACAGACTCATCAGTACGGCGCCGACGGCCATGGGCAGTACGAAGCCGATCGGGGCGAGCACGCCGGCGGCGAGCGGGATCGCGACGATGTTGTAGCCGGCCGCCCACCACAGGTTCTGCATCATCTTCCGATAGCTCGCCTGGGACAGTCGGCGTACCCCGACGACGCCGCGCGGGTCGTCCGTGGCGAGCACGATGCCGGCCGACTCGATCGCCACGTCGGTGCCGGCGCCGATGGCGATCCCCACATCCGCGCGGGCCAGGGCGGGCGCGTCGTTGACGCCGTCGCCGACCATGGCCACGGTGTGGTCGCGCTGCTGCAGGTCCGTGACTGCGGCGTCCTTGTCCTCCGGGAGCACCTCCGCGAACACCTCGTCGATCGACAGGTCCGCGGCCACCGCGTCGGCGACCTGCTGGGCGTCCCCGGTGATCATGGCGACGCGGACCCCGAGCCGGTGCAGCTCGTCGATCGCGGCCCGCGACTCCTCCCGGACCCGGTCCTCGACGGTCAGGGCCGCGCCGACCCGCCCCTTGGCCACCACGTAGAGCACCGAGGCTCCCCGGGACTGCCACTGCTCGATCTGCTCCCTCAGTCGCGGTGGCACCTCCAGGTCCTCCTCGCGGAGCATCGCGGGACCTCCCACGGCGGCCTGGACGTCCTCCACCTGGGCCTGCACCCCGCGGCCGGCCCGGGACCGGAAGTCCGTGGCCGGAGGGATGGCCAGGTCGCGGTCCCGGGCCGCGGCGACGATCGCCCGCGCCAGCGGGTGCTCGCTGTCGGTCTCGACGGCGGCCGCGAGGGCGAGCCACCGATCATCGTCGCCGTCGTCGGTCACGACGCCGGTGAGGGCGTGCTCGCCCTGGGTGAGCGTGCCGGTCTTGTCGAAGAGTACGGCGTCCACCTGCCGCGTCCTCTCGAGCGCCAGCCGGTCCTTGACGAGGATCCCGTTGCGGGCGGACTTCGACGTGGCGATGGAGGTGACCAGCGGAATGGCCAGCCCGAGGGCGTGGGGGCAGGCGATGATCAGCACCGTGACCGAGCGGGTCAGCGCGGCGTCGAGCTGGCCCAGCAGGGCCCAGACGGCCACGGTGACGACGGCCGCAGCCACGGCGACGTAGAAGAGCAGGGCCGCTGCCCGGTCGGCGAGCACCTGGGTGTGCGAGTGCGACTGCTGCGCCTCGGTGACCAGCCGCTGGATGCCGGCCAGCGTGGTGTCGTCGCCGAGAGCGTCGACGCGGACGCGCAGCGACCCGCCGACCACGACGGTCGCCGCCACCACCCGGGCCCCCTCGTCCCGTGGCACCGGGCGGGACTCGCCGGTGATCATCGACTCGTCCAGCTCCCCTGAGCCGGCCACAACGACCCCGTCGGCGGGGACTCTCCCGCCCGGTCGCACCAGAACGACGTCGCCGACCGCGAGGTCGCCGATCCGGACCTGCTCCAGCTCACCGGACTCGGTGACCCGCTCGGCCTCGTCGGGAAGCAGCTCGACCAGGGCTGCCAGCGCGCCCTGGGCCTGGCCGACCGCGCGCATCTCCATCCAGTGGCCGAGGAGCATGATCGTGATCAGCAGGCAGAGCTCCCACCACACCTCCACGTCGAACCAGCCCAGGCTCGCGGTGAGGCTCGCGACGAACGCCACGGTGATCGCCATCCCGATCAGCAGCATCATGCCGGGGCGGCGCGCCCGCGCCTCGGCCACTGCGCCGGTCAGGAACGGCCAGCCGCCGTACCAGAACACGACGGTGCCCAGCACCGGCGCCACCAGGTCGGACCCGGGGAACGACGGGGCGGTGTAGCCCAGCCAGTCCTGGAGCTGGTGGCTGTAGACGAGGACCGGGACCGACAGGATCAGCGACAGCCAGAAGCGGTCTCGGAACAGCGCGGCATGGGCCTCGTGCCCGCCGGCGTGGTCGCCGTGGCCGGCATGACCGCCGTTGCCGCCGCCGTGGTCACCATGGTCCGGGTGGCCGTGATGGTGCCCGTGCTGGTCGGGCGTCGGCGTGGTCACGCCGGCGGCCGCCAGCCCGCCTCGAGCCGGTGCAGCATCCCCTCGGGGCACTCCTCGACCGTCACGGCATAGATGCGGTGGTCGCGCCAGGCGCCGTCGATGTGCAGGAAGGCCGGAGCGAAGCCGATCTCACGGATCCGCAGCTTCTCCACGACCCGCAGCGAGTTGGTGTTCTCGGGCCGGATCGCGATCTCCACCCGATGCAGCCCGACGGGGCCGAAGCAGTGGTCGATGACCATGGCGACCGCGCGCGGCATCACCCCCCGGCCCGCGTGGTCGCGAGCCAGCCAGTACCCGATCGAGCCGAACTGTGCCGACCCGCGCACGATGTTGCTGACCGTCACCTGCCCCGCGAACTCGCCGCCCAGCTCGACGACGAACGGGAGCGCGGTCCCCGCCCGCGCGTTGGCGGTGACCCGGCGGGCCAGGGAGCGGAAGCTGGCCGGACGCGACTCCCCGCCCGGCGGAACCGTGGCGTCCCACGGCGCCAGCCACTCGGCGTTGCGCTCGCGAACCCGCTGCCAGGCCCGGGCGTCGGACATCGCGAGCGGGCGCAGCACGACCTCACCACTGCGCAGGGTGGCCGGCCAGCCCTTCAATGATCGCTCCCCACGATCTGCTCCACCGCATGGACCAGCCACGGCTCCAGCACCCGCAGCCCGTCCTTGACCCCGCCGCGGGAGCCGGGCAGGTTCACCACCAGGCAGCGTCCGGCCACCCCCGCGAGCCCACGGGACAGCACCGCCGACGGCACGCCCTGCGCGACGCCGAAGGCGCGGATCGCCTCGGCGATCCCCGGCACCTCCCGGTCGAGCAGCGGTCGGGTCGCCTCCGGGGTGAGGTCGGTGGGGGTCAGCCCGGTGCCACCCGTGGTGAGCACCACGCGGGCGCCGTCGGCCACGGCCGCCGCGATCGCGGCGCCGACCGGGTCCCCGTCGGGTACGACGACGGGGCCGTCCACCTCGAACCCGAGACCGGTCAGGAAGTCGACGATCAGCGGACCCGTCTCGTCGGCGTACACCCCGGCGGCGGCGCGGTTGGAGGCGACCACCACCGCGGCACTCCGTCGTTCAGCCACGCGACCAGTCCCCCGACCGGCCCCCGGTCTTGGACTCCACCCGGACGTCGGTGACGACCGTGTGCTTGTCCACGGCCTTGACCATGTCGACGACCGTGAGCGCGGCGACGGAGACCGCGGTGAGCGCCTCCATCTCGACCCCGGTGCGGTCGGTGGTGGCGACGGTGGCGCTGATCTCGACGGCGTCGTCGGCCACGACGAGGTCGACCTCGACCGAGGACAGGGCGAGCGGATGACAGAGCGGCACGAGCGTCGGGGTGGACTTCGCGGCCATGATGCCGGCCACCCGCGCCACCGCGAGCGCGTCCCCCTTGGGCACGCCCTCGCCGCGCAGCAGCTCCACCACCCGGGCCGAGACCAGCACCCGGCCGCTAGCGGTGGCCGTGCGCTTGGTGACGGACTTCTCGGACACGTCGACCATCCGGGCGGCACCCGAGTCGTCGACGTGGGTCAGTCGGTCCATGGCGCCACCCTCCCAGACTCAGCGTTCAGAAGTCATCGTCGAGCCGGAGCACCTGCACCTGCTCGCCGGCCGCCACCGACGTGGTGTCCTCGGGCACCACGATCAGCGCGTTCGACGTCGCCAGGTCTCCGATCAGGTGCGACCCGTGCCCACCGACCGGCGTGACCTCCCGCCGGTGCCAGGTCGCGCGCACGAACTGCCGGCGCCCCTGGGGTGAGGAGAAGGCCCTGGTCAACCGGGCCTCGGTGGTCGGCCGCGTGTAGGGCAGCCGGCCCATCATGCGACGCAGGGCGGGCAGGACGAAGGTCTCGAAGGAGACGTACGACGACACAGGGTTGCCAGGGAGCGTGAAGATCGGGACGTCGTCCTCCCCCACGACGCCGAACCCCTGCGGCTTCCCCGGCTGCATCGCGACCGGGCCGAACCACACGGTGCCGAGCGGCGACAATGCCTCCTTCACGACGTCGTAGTCGCCCTGCGACACCCCGCCGGAGGTCACCACGAGGTCGGCCCGGACCAGCTGGTCGGAGAGCGCGTCGAGGAATGTCCGAGGGGCGTCGGGGACGACCCCCACCCGGTAGGCGATGGCGCCGGCGGCACGCGCTGCGGCGGCGAGCAGGTAGGAGTTGCTGTCGTAGATCGCGTCGTGCCCGAGCTCGGTGCCGACCTCGCGCAGCTCGGATCCGGTGGAGATCACGACCACCCGCGGGCGGGGTCGGGCGGCCACCGTCGCCCTTCCGACGGCGGCGAGCAGGCCGATGTGTCGCGGACCCAGCACCGTCCCCTCGGTGAGGACGCGGTCGCCGATCGCGACGTCCTCGCCGGCGCGGCGCACGTGCTGGCCCACGGTCGGCTGTTCGGTGATCTCGACCCGGGCGACACCACGGTCGGTCCACTCGTAGGGGACGACCGCGTCGGCCCCCGCCGGGAGCGGGGCGCCGGTCATGATCTTGGCGGTCGTCCCCGGCGAGATCGCCAGCAGTGCCGCCTGTCCGGCGCCGATCTCACCGACCACCGGCAGTGACACCGGGCTGTCCACGGTGGCGCCCGCGACGTCCTCCGCGAGCACCGCGTAGCCGTCCATGGCCGAGTTGTCGAAGCCGGGAAGCGCCACCGGCGCGGTCACGTCCTCGGCGGCCGCCAGCCCGAGCGCGTCCATCAGCGGCTGCTGGAAGGCGGGCAGCGGCCGGACCGTGTCGAGGACCCGCTCCACCAACTCCTCGACCGCGATGGGGTCAGTCATCCGTCAGGACCGTCCCGGCCGAGACCCGCTGGGCGCCGCGGTCCTTGGCGAGGCTCACCTCGCCGACGACGCGGACGTCCGCGCCGAAGGTCCAGTCGCCGGCCACCCGGAACGCCGAGGCCTCACGCAGCGAGGGCGCCCCGTCGGGGAAGCGCTTGTCGAACTCGTCGACGTACCGATAGACGTCGTCCAGCTCGACATAGGGGATCTGCGGCGCCGTCTGGTCCATGACGTAGTCCTGGCCGAGGTCGTAGACGTCGGAGCGCAGCACCAGCAGGTCGTTGGTGGTCTTCACCGGCACGAACCGGTCGCGGCCCACCTCGATGGTCCGGGCGTTGTCGAAGATCTCGATGGCCGCACCCATCGCCGACTCGATCTGGATCACCTTCGGCGTCGACGGGTCGGCCGGGTCCACCGGCTTCACGTTGCGGATCAGGGGCAGGCCGAGCACGCCGCGGCGGGCCCGGATCGTGTCGCGGACCGCGGCCAGGTCGAACCACAGGTTGTTCGTGGAGGCGTACTTGTGGCGGTCGAGGTCGGCGAGCGCGGCCTGGTCCTCGGGTCGGGTCTGCGCGGTCTCCCGGAGCACGATCCGGCCGTCGTTCTTGCGGCGCGCGAAGTGACCGCCCTTCTTGTCCGAGGGAGTACGACGTACCGCCTCGATCGCGAACGGGGCACCGGAAGTGGCGAACCAGCCGGCGACCCGGGCATCCGGGACCGCACCGAGGTTGTCGGAGTTCGACACGAACGCGTAGCGGTAGCCCGCCTCGATCAGCCGGTCGAGCGTGCCGGTGCCGACCAGCGCGGTGTACAGGTCGCCGTGCCCCGGCGGACACCACTCCAGCTCCGGGTCCTTGGGCCAGCTGACCGGCTCCAGGGTGTCGACGGCCAGCTTCGGCTCCTTGTTCTGCAGGAACTCCAGCGGCAGCCCGTCGACGGGCAGGTTCGCATAGCGCGCCAGCGCTGCCATCGTGTCCTCGCTGGTGCGGAACGAGTTCATGAACATCACCGGCAGCGTCGCGTCGTACGTCGAACGCAGGTGCAGCACCTGCCGGGCGATGATGTCGAGGAACGACAGCCCCCGCCGTACGCACAGCAGCGACTTGGCGCGGTCCATCCCCATCGACGTGCCCAGGCCCCCGTTGAGCTTGATCACGACGGTGCCTCGGATCGCCTCGCGGGCATCCTCCGGAGCGACCTCCACGTCGGCGAGCGACTCCATGTCGATCGGCTCGATCGTCGACTCGAGGATGTACCCGGTCTCGCCGTGCTCCAGCAGCCGGTAGTAGTGGGCGAAGACCTCGATCGCGGCGGGGTCCACCCCGGCAGCCACCATCTTGTCCTGAGCCCGGCGCAGTCCAGCACTACCCATGACTCGATCGTAGGCTGGCCCCGTGACAACACCCCAATCTCCGGGTCCCGCGTCCGCGGTGTCTCTTGCCAAGGTGGCACTGCGTGACCAGCTCACCACCGCCCGCAACCGCCGGTCCCTTACCGAGGTCGCCGAGGCCGCGGCGGCGATCGCGGGCCATCTGCTCGATGCCCCGGAGGTCCGACGGGCGGCCACGGTCGCGGCGTACGTGTCCGTGGGCCGCGAGCCCGGGACGGGTCTGCTGCTGGACGGGCTGCTTGCCGCGGGCAAGCGGGTGGTGCTGCCCCTGACGGTGGGGCGGATGTCCGCGGGTGGCCTGGAGCTGGACTGGGCTGCCTATGACGGCCCGCAGTCGCTCGCACCGGCCAGGTTCGGGCTGCTGGAGCCCACCACCGCTGCCCTCGGGTTGGAGGCGATCTCGACGCCGGACGTGGTGCTCGTGCCCGGGCTCGCGGTGTCGCGCGAGGGGTACCGGATCGGCAAGGGCGCGGGCTGCTACGACAAGGCCCTGGCCCGGGTGCCGGTGGGCACGTTCACGTGCGTGCTGCTGTACGACGACGAGGTAGGCGTCGACGTACCGGTGGAGCCGCACGACCGCCCGGTCCGCGCCGTCGCAACCCCCAGTGGCCTCACCCGCCTCTAGTCGACCTCGCCGGGCTCGAGGATGAGGGTGTCCTCCGTCGCTTCTTCGACGGCCTTGCGGGAGAAGGCCCAGGGGAGGGTCTCCCCTGCGACGAACAGCTCGGTCTGGTCGACGTAGTGCGCAGAGGCCGAGTGCCCGGAGACGCCGGTGAGGTTGATCCAGCGTGAGTTGTCGAAGTCCTGGAGCGAGACGACCATCCGCATCGAGGGCGACGACGTCACCTCGTAGCCCTCGTTGGCCTTCCACCCGGTGGCGTTGACGATGCTGCTGCCGCCGCCGATGCGGTAGTCCTCCCGGTTGAGCAGCCACTCGATCAGTCCGATCCCGGACTCCCCCAGCGTCGCGTTGCGCAGGTCGAGCTGGTGCAACCGGCCCCACTCCCACTCTGCGGGGTCCAGCGCCTGCCGGCTGGTGAGCTCGTCGCGGGCATCCAGCAGCGCCTGGCGGAGGATGTCGTCGCGGGTCTCGACCACGTCCTCGGTGGTGCGGTCGTCCCACCAGGTGGCCCCCGGTCGCCGCAGCAGCCCCTCCATCACCTGGAACCACCGGTCCCCGCCGTCGGGCCACAACGACTCGCGCAGCTCGTCGTGGAAGGTGAGCCGCAGAATGTTGGACCACACCGCGTTGTAGTACGCCGCCGGGCCGCTGTCTGCGGGCTGGTGGTGGTCCCAGCCGCGCAGCATCCGCTGGCCGGCGGAGTAGTAGCGCGACCCGAGGTGGTCGACGTCGAGCAGATAGGGGACGAGCGTGGCCGCCATCGGGTTGAGGTCGTCGAGCTGGAGCTCGGCCATCTCGCTCACCGACAGCTCGCCCTCGGCGATGAGCAGGTCCCGGATCCGCTGGGCGCGGTAGCCGCGGTCCCAGTCGTCGGTGAGGAAGTACGGGTAGTCAGGCTGCGTCACCGCCTGGTTGGCGGTGGCGATGAACCCCTCCTCGGGGTCGAGCACGTTGGGCAGCGCCTCGAAGGGCACGTAGCGGCCGGTCCAGTCGTTGCGCGGGAGCCAGCCCTCGCTCGGCACCGTGCCGTCGTTGCCGGGGCGCCGGATCGGCACCAGACCAGGTGCCTGGTAGCCGATGTGGCCCGCCCGGTCGGCGTACAGCAGGTTCTGCGCCGGGACCGCGAAGTCCCGAGCCGCCGCGCGGAACTCCTCCCAGTCCCCCGCCTGGTTCATGGCCAGGATCGCGTCCGCAGTGGTGCTGGGGGTGAGTGCGGTCCAGGCGAGGGCGACGGCGAACCCGTTCTCCTCGTCGTCGTCGTCGGCGGCGCCGCCGGCGACCCGGGCATTGGCGCCAACGGTGCTGAGCTCCTCGGACACGTCCGAGAGCAGCGGCCCATGGTGGGTCTCGCGGATCACCAGCTCGAAGTCCTCACCGTCCCGCACGGTGATCGTCTCGCGGCGGATCTCGAGCGGGAGCAGACGGCGGCCGTAGCGGTACTCCTCGCCCTCCACGCGCTCCAGGAACAGGTCGGTCACGTCGGGACCCAGGTTCGTGAACCCCCAGGCGATGTCGGCGTTGTGGCCGATGATCACCCCGGGAACGCCGGAGAAGGTGAACCCGGAGACGTCGAGCGGGCAGGCCTCGGAGACCGTGCGGCAGTGCAGGCCCATCTGCACCCAGATGCCCGGCAGGCTGATGCCCAGGTGCGGGTCGTTGGCCAGCAACGGCGCCCCGGTGGCCGAGTGCTCACCGTCGACTGCCCAGGAGTTGCTGCCGATCCCCCCGCCCCGCCCGAGCATCGCCGGCAGCCGCTTCAGGCCCGCCCCGACCCGGGCCAGGGCCCGCCGCGCCTTCCGCCCCACCGAGGTGGGCGAGGGCTGCTGGACCGTCGTGTCCTGGTCGAAGACCCCGTCGACGACGGCGCCGGAGCCCACGATCGGCCGGTGGCGCTCATAGGGGTACGGCGGGTAGAGCTCGGCCACCTCCGCCGCGGTGTGCCCGACCGAGGCCAGCACCCGCTGCACCTCCTCGTCCATGTTCCCGCGCAGGTCCCAGGCCATCGCCTTCAGCCAGGCCAGGGAGTCCGCAGGCGTCCACTCCTCAGGCGTGTAGCGGAGCCCGCCGGCACGCAGCAGGGTGTACTCCAAGGCGATCCGCGAGGTGGGCCGGTCCTCCAGATAGGCGTTCACCCCCGCCGCGTAGGCCTGCAACATCTCCCGGGTCTCCGGGTCGATCAGGGCAAGCTCCTGCTCGGCCACCCGTCGCCAGCCCATGGTGCGGATGTACTTGTCGGTCTCCAACGTGGTCTCCCCGAACAGCTCGGAGAGCCGCCCGGAGGTGACGTGGCGGCGGATGTCCATCTCGAAGAACCGCTCCTGGGCGTGCACGTAGCCCTGGGCGCGCATCAGGTCCGTGGCGGTGTCGCCGTACAGCTGCGGGATGCCGTTGCCGTCTCGCACCACCTCGACCTCGGCGGTGAGGCCCGGCAGCGTCAGCCGACCGGAGGTCTCGGGGAGTGGGCGGCGGGTCACGACGACTACGGTCACCAGTCCCGCCACGAGGAGCAGCACCAGCCCCACGGCGACGTACACGACCCACCGGCCCCACCAGGGCCAGCGTCGGAAGGTGCGCCACGGCCCGGAGGGCTCGGTGATCCCCGTCGTGCTGGCCATGTTGCTCGCCATTGTGCCGTAGACTCTGGCAGTCGTCGGACCCGAGTGCCAGGCTGGGCCGGCCGCTCGAGTCGTGAAGGGGGTTCCGTGCCGACCTACCAGTACGCCTGCACCGTGTGCGGCCACACCTTCGAGAAGGTCCAGAGCTTCAGCGACGACGCACTCACCCACTGCCCCGAGTGCGACGGGCGGCTGCGCAAGGTGTTCAACGCCGTCGGCGTCGTCTTCAAGGGCTCCGGGTTCTACCGCACCGACAGCCGCTCCGACGGCACCGCCGGACGGTCCGCGGCGGCCAAGGAGAAGTCTGGCTCGAGCTCGTCCGGCTCGTCGGACGCAAAGTCTGGTTCGGGCACGTCCGGCTCGGGCAGCTCCAGCTCGGGCAGCTCCAACTCGGGCACCTCCAGCTCCGGCAGCTCCAACTCGGGCACGTCCGGCTCCAGCTCCAGCTCCGGCGCGGCCTAGCCGGACCAGTTCCCGGTCACACCCCGGGCTCGATGCCCCGGGGCGAGCGGGCTGTGGAGGAGGGGTCGTGCCGCCTGGGCCCCGTGCGTAGGTTCCGTCGGCGTGGACAGTCAGCTGGGGCGCCTGCGTCGCGCCCGCCGTGCGGTCCGTCGAGCCGTCCTGGCCCGGCGCCGGCTCCTCGCCGCCCTCCTGGTCGGCGTTGCGGTGCTGGCCGGGCTGCGCGCCACCATGCCGCCGCCTCCGCCCACGACGCAGGTCACTGTGGCCGCCCGGGACCTGGCGGCCGGCGTCGTGCTGGGCGAGTCCGACGTCGTCTCGGTGGACTACCCGCCCGACCGCGCGCCGCAGCGGATCGCCGAGGACGTGGTCGGCCGGCGGCTGGCCGCGCCCCTACGCCAGGGCGAGCCGGTGACCGACGTCCGCCTCGTGGGCCCGGCTCTCGTCGCCGCCTACCCCGGGCTGGTCGCGGTGCCGGTCCGGCTCCCCGACTCAGCGGCGGTGGGGCTGCTTGCGGCCGGGGACCGGATCGACGTGTACGCCGCCGCACCGCGCCGTGGCGGGGCCCGGCTGGTGGCCGCCGCGGCGACCGTGGTGACGGTCCCGGCGTCCGCCGCGGAGCCGGACTCCGGGCCGCTGAGCGGTCGGTTGGTGGTGCTCGCGGTCCCGGCGGCGACGGTGGGCGCGCTGGCCGATGCCGCCGTACAGGATTTTCTCAGCTTCGCGTTCGCGGGTTAGCGTGCTGCACCTGACGTGATCGCAGACTCGTGAGAGTCGATTCGAGGAGTTGAGGAACATATGTCCGGGTTCAAGAACTTCGTGCTGCGCGGCAACCTGGTCGACCTGGCCGTGGCGGTCATCGTCGGCACCTCGTTCGCAGCGGTGGTCACCACGTTCACCAACTGGCTGACCGCCCAGATGCCCGAAGACCTCGAGAACATCTTCACCAACAAGGAGAACACCTTCGGTGCGTTCCTCAACGCGGTGATCGCGTTCCTGATCCTGGCCGCGGTCGTCTACTTCTTCGTCGTGCTGCCCTACACGAAGGCGAAGGAGAAGTACTTCCCCGCCGAGGAGGAGGGCACCCCGGCCGACGTGGCGCTGCTCGAGGAGATCCGCGACCTGCTGGCTGCGCGCAACTAGTCACGCGGCTAGTGGTGCGGGGGGACCTGCTCCCGCAGCCACTGCTCCTGGGCCCGGACCTCGGACCCCGGGTCGGGGTCGCGCTCGTCCCGGGTGGTCTCGGGCAGCGGGTCGCCGAAGACGGCGGCCAGCCGCGCCCGGCGCTCGGCGGCCGTCTCGCGCTCGTGGTCGGGGCTCATGTGCAGAGCCCGGCCGCCTCGGCGGCCTCGCGAGCGGCCTGGGAGCCCTGCCCCCCGCCCGCTCCGGCGGACGGCTCGCCCGCGCCGGGGCCTCCGCTGGCGGACCCCGACGGTCCCGCGCTCGCGCCCGGCGGCTGAGCGGCCGAGATCGCCTCGGCGGTGAGCCGGCGGCTCAGCGGCTCGTCGTTCTTGACCTTGTCCCAGACGCCCTGGGCCTCGGGCGCGAACACCACCCGGTTGGGATCCTGCGGGTCCCAGGACCAGGGGATGGTGAGGAACTGCACCCGGCCGAGGTCGATGTCGCGGAACTGGATGCCCAGCTTGGCGATCTTCCCGAGGTTCTCCAGGCCGGGGTCGACGGTGAGCGACTTGGTCGCCGCGTCGAGGAAGTTGTAGAGCCGCCACGGGCTCGTCAGCGTGCCGGCCGAGACCACCTTGTTCGCCATCGACGCCGCGAACGCCTGCTGCCGCTTCATCCGGCCGATGTCCGAGCCGTCACCGACGGCGTACCGCTGCCGCACGTAGGAGAGCGCCTCGCGGCCGCTGATCTCCCGCGTGCCGGCGGCGAGATGGATCCCGTGCGCCTGGTCGTTGATCTCCTCGGGGATGCAGACCTCGACCCCGTCGACGGCGTCGACCATGTCCTGGAACCCGTTGAAGTCCACGATGACGTGGTGGTCGATCCGAATCCCCGTGATCTGTTCGAACTGCTGGATGGTGCAGGCCTCGCCGCCGAGGGCGAAGGCGACGTTCCACTGCTGGTACGACGCCGCGGGGATCTGGCCGCGGTTGCACGCCGGCCGGTCCACCATCGTGTCGCGCGGGATGCTGATGCCGTAGGCGCGCTTCCGGTCCGCTGACAGGTGGAGCAGGATCGTGGTGTCGGAGGCTCCCGACGCCGCCTCCTTGTCGATCGCGTTGCCCTCGCCCTCGCGGGTGTCCGAGCCCATCACGAGGATGTTGATCGGCTCCTGAGGACCGGCGACCTCCGCCTTCTCCGGGCGGTTGCTGAGCTGGGCCTCGATGTCGGAGACCTCGAGGTTCCCGCTGAGGTGGCGGAACGCGTACACCACGGTGAGGCCGACGCCCATCGCCAGCACCAGCACCGTGACGCCGACGACCCGGGCCACGGTGTGCCGCTTCTTGACCCGCCCACGGCGCTTGGGACCGTCCGGACCGCCTGGCTCGGGCGCGCTCGAAGACCCCGGCTCGTCGACGGTGATGTCGTCGACCGAGAGCTGGTCTGTCATCCTGCGGTGTCCTCGGGGCATGCGTGGTCCACGTCGACGGTACGCGACGTGCTCAAATCGTTATCCGGAGTCACCATGATGCGGCCAAGGTGCCGTCGAGCACCAATCCGCAGCAGTCCTAGCCGGCGGCCGGGACCCGCTCCCGGGCCCGCAGCACCAGCTTGATGACCTCCTCCACGACCACGATCGTGAGCGCCAGGCCGATGCAGATCAGCCACTGGTGGAGGGTCAGCTCACCGGTCCCGAAGATCCGCTCGAGGATGTCGATCGTGGTGATCGCGATGATCGCCACCACTGCGATGCCGTAGCGCCGCAGCTGGGCGACGCCCGGCATCGCGTCGCGGTCGAAGATCGTCCCGCGCTGGTCGCGGGACAGGAAGCCGGCGGCCACGTGGAAGAGCGACAGCGTGGTCAGCAGCATGGTCGCGGCCACCACGGCACCGTCCTGGGCGTCGCCGATCTGGTAGGCGACCAGCGCACCGACAGTCATGACCGCACCCTGGACGCACAGCCGGACCCAGTCGGCGGCCGAGAGCACCGGCGCCCCGACCGGACGGGGTAGCCGCTCCATCAGACCGGGCGTGGCCTTGTCGAAGCCGAGCGCGATGGCGATCGGGATGTCGATCACCATGTTCAGCCAGATGATCTGGAGCGGGTTGAGCGGGACTCCCCCGGCGATGTTCAGGGCACCGGCCAGGAGGAACACCGCGATGTAGGCCACCAGGGTGGACATCTGGAACCGGAGGTACTTGATCAGGTTGTCGTAGAGCGTCCGCCCGTAGGCGACCGCGTTGACGATCGTCGCGAAGTTGTCGTCGGTCAGCACCATCACCGCGGCCTGCTTGGAGACCTCGGTCCCGGTGATCCCCATCGCCACCCCGATGTCGGCGGCCTTGAGGGCCGGCGCGTCGTTCACCCCGTCCCCGGTCATCGCCACCACGTTGCCGGTGCCCTGGAGCAGCTGGACCAGCCGGATCTTGTCCTCCGGCGCCACCCGGGCGACGACCCCGATGTCATCGAGTTCCGCGACCAGCCGGTCGTCGGCCATGGCGGCGAACTCGGTGCCGGTCAGCGCGCGGCCCTCGATACCGAGCTCGCCCGCGATCGCGGCGGCAGTGGTCGCGTGGTCCCCGGTGATCATCCGCACCCGGATCCCGGCGCTGCGGCACTCGGCGATGGCCGCCTTGGCCTCCGGGCGCGGCGGGTCGACGATGCCGACCATCGCCAGCAGCGTGAGGTCCTGGACCAGGTCGAAGAGGGCCGAGGAGTCGTTCTTCGCGGCCGCGAAGGTGGCGGGCTCGAACTCCCGCTCGGCGACCACCATCACTCGCTCACCGGAGGCGGCCATCCGGTCGTTGACTTCCAGCGCGAGGTGCCGGTTGTCGTCGGTGACCGGCATCCGCGACCCGTCGGGCGTGCGGTAGTAGCCGCCGCGGGAGATCAGTACGTCGGGGGCGCCCTTGACGTAGCAGCGGACCACCGGCGACCCGTCCGCGGAGGTCATCTCGTGGAAGGTGGCCATGAACTTGTACTCGGAGTCGAAGGGCACCTCGGCGACCCGCGGGTGCCGGGCCCTGGTGGACTCGAGGTCGAGGCCACCCTTGGCGGCCAGCACGATGAGTGCACCCTCGGTCGGGTCGCCGATCAGGTTCTCGCCGTCGAGCACGGCGTCGGCGCACAGCGCCATCGGGAGGAGGTAGGGGTCGAGGTCGATGCGTGAGCCGCCGACGTGGCGGATCTCACCGGTGACGCCGTACCCCTCGCCGGTGACCGAGAAGACGTCGTGGCCGGGGATCGCGAGCTGCCGGGCGGTCATCTTGTTCAGCGTCAGGGTGCCGGTCTTGTCCGAGCAGATCGCCGAGGTCGACCCGAGTGTCTCGACGGCGGGCAGCCGTTTGACGATGGCATTCCGTTTGGCGATCTCCTGGGTGCCCATCGAGAGCAACGCGGTCACGACGGCGGGCAGGCCGGTCGGGATGGCGGCCACCGCGAGCGCGACGCCGGTGATGAACAGGGTGTCGAACTCCTCGCCGCGCAGGACACCCATCAGCACCACCAGGCCCAGGGCGATGCCGGCGATGGTGGCGATGATCTTCGACAGCCCGTCGAGCTGCTTCTGCAGCGGGGTCTTGCCGGCCTCGGTGCTGGCCAGCAGCTGCGCGATGTGGCCGATCTCGGTCGACATCCCGGTGGCCGTGACCACGAGCTCGCCCCGGCCCCGGGTGACCGAGGTGTTCATGTAGGCCATGCAGACCCGATCCCCTAGCGGCACCTCCTCCCCGGGGACGGGGTCGACGGACTTGCCGACGGGGAGGCTCTCCCCGGTCAGCGCCGCCTCCTCGATCTCAAGGGTCGCGGCCAGGAGGACCCGGCCGTCCGCAGGGACCAGGTTGCCGGCCTCGACCAGGACCACGTCGCCGGGCACGAGGCCCTCGGCGTCGATCTCCACCGGCTGGCCGTCGCGGCGCACCCGCGCCACCGTCTTCATCATCTGGGCCAGCGCAGCGACGCTCTCCTCCGCCTTGGACTCCTGGCGCAGCCCGATGACCGCGTTCAGGACGGTGAGCCCGGCCAGCACCACGGTGGTGCCGACGTCACGCGTGACGACCAGGTTCACGACCGCCGCCACCAGGAGCAGGATCTGCATGAAGTCCTGGTACTGGCGCAGGAACGCCTGGAGCCCGGACTCCTTGCGCGCCTCCGCCAGGCGGTTCGGCCCGTACGTCGCGAGACGTGCCGCCGCCTCGTCCTGGCTGAGGCCGCGGGCCGGGTCGACTCCGAGCCCTTCCGTGACCGTGCCCGCCTCGAGCCCGACCGCGGCTACGGAGTCGACCCGTCCCTCTGCCTCCACCGGCATCGTCCGCGACCCCGGCAACTCAGTCGAGCTCGCCGGACACGTCGGCCACCGCGAGTGCCCAGATGATCGCGACGTTCAGTGCGATGACGACGATCGACCAGAAGGGGTAGTAGGGAAGCCACATGAAGTTGGCCACCGCGGACAGCACGGCCAGCGCGATGCCCGCCCAGCGAGCCCACTCGGCGCCGCTGAACAGGAACCAGCCGACCAGTCCCAGGCCGAGGCCGATCACCAGGTGGATCCAACCCCACGCGGAGATGTCGAAGGCGTAGGTGTACTCCGGTCCGACGATGAGGAACTCGTCATTGAAGAGAGCCACCAGGGCCTGGAGCACCTGGAAGATGCCCACGGTCACCAGCAGGGCAGCGGCGAACACCATCAGGCCGGTAGCCCAGGAGTTGCGAGTCGAGTTGGGCATGGGCGCCCCTTTCCACTGGCCGGCACCCCGATGGTGTCAGCACCGCCGTACATCGTCGCACCCTGGTGCGCTGACGACGATGCGACGCGCGCAAAGCTTTACGTGGGCAGACTCACGCCCTCACTGGTCGGCGGCCGTGTCCAGCGCGGCCCGGTCGGCGCCCGTGGTGGCCGGCGAGTCCGAGGCGTCGGGCGCGGTGCTCGGGTCCCAGGCCCACCCGGTGACGTCGGGGTGATCCGCACCGTGCTCCCGCGTCCAGCGCCGCGCGGCACGCCGGGCATCGACCATGGCCTGCCGGACCGAAGCGGCTCGTGCCCCGAGGGCGGGCACCCGGTCGATGACGTCCATCACCAGGTGGTAGCGATCCATGTCGTTCATCATCACCATGTCGAACGGCGTGGTCGTGGTGCCCTCCTCCTTGTACCCGCGGACGTGCAGGTTGGCGTGGCCGGTGCGTCGGTAGGTGAGCCGGTGGATCAGCCAGGGATAGCCGTGATAGGCGAAGATCACCGGCTTGTCGGTGGTGAACAGCGTGTCGTAGTCGCGGTCGGTGAGCCCGTGCGGGTGCTCGTCTGACGACTGCAACCGCATCAGGTCCACCACGTTGATGTAGCGCACCCGCAGGTCGGGCAGGTGCTCACGCAAGAGCGACACCGCCGCCAGCGCCTCCAGGGTCGGCACGTCGCCCGCGCTGGCGATCACGACGTCCGGGTCGCCCTCGTCGGTGGAGGCCCACTCCCAGATCCCCACGCCGCGGGCGCAATGTGCGTCGGCCTCCTCGGCACTGAGCCAGTCGAAGCTGGGCTGCTTGCCGGCCACCACGACGTTCACGTAGTGGGTGCTGGCCAGGCAGTGGTGCATCGTCGAGAGCAGGGTGTTGCTGTCCGGCGGCAGATAGACCCGCACCACCGTGGCCTTCTTGTTGACGACGTGGTCGATGAAGCCGGGGTCCTGATGGGAGAAGCCGTTGTGGTCCTGGCGCCACACGTGCGAGGTGAGCAGGTAGTTGAGGGAGGAGATGGGCGGCCGCCACTCGATGTCCCGGGTCACCTTGAGCCACTTCGCGTGCTGGTTGAACATCGAGTCGACCAGGTGGATGAACGCCTCGTAGCAGCTGAACACCCCGTGCCGGCCCGTGAGGAGATACCCCTCCAGCCAGCCCTGGCAGGTGTGCTCGGACAGCAGCTCCACCACCCGGCCGCTACGGGCCAGATGCTCGTCCAGCGGGAGCAGCTCGCCGGCGAACACCTTGTCGGTCACCTCGTAGACCGGGTCGAGCCGGTTGGACGCGGTCTCGTCGGGGCCGAAGATCCGGAAGTTGTCGGGGTTGTCGCGGACCACGTCGATCAGGAACCGGCCGAACTCGCGGGTCGCCTCGTGCACGGTCGCTCCGGGCGCGTCGACGGGCACCGCCGCGTCGCGCCAGTCGGGGAGCCGCAGCGGCCGGCGGAGCAGCCCGCCGTTGGCGTGCGGGTTGTCACTCATCCGCCTGACCCCCACCGGCGCGAGCTCTCGGATGCCCTCGACGGGGGTCCCGTCCTCGAACAGCTCCCTGGGGCGGTAGCTCTCCAGCCAGGTCTGCAGCTGTGCCCGATGGTCGTCACTGGTCCTGGTCCCCGCCAGCGGGACCTGGTGGGACCGCCAGGTCCCCTCGACCTGGACGCCGTCCACCGTGTGTGGGCCGGTCCAACCCTTGGGGGTGACCAGCAGCACCATCGGCCAGGCCCGGCGCTCGGTGTCGCCCTCCTCACGCGCCGCCCGCTGGATCTCGACGATGCGGTCGTGGGCGGCGTCCAAGGCGGCCGCCAGCTGCTGGTGCACGTCGGCGGGGTCGTCGCCCTCGACGGTGAACACCTCGTGCCCGAAACCCTCGAGCAGCTTGATGAGCTCCGCGCGCGGGATCCGAGCCGGCACGGTGGGATTGGCGATCTTGTAGCCGTTGAGGTGCAGGATCGGCAACACCGCGCCGTCGTTCACCGGGTCGACGAACTTGTTGGCGTGCCACGACGCGGCCAGGGGACCCGTCTCGAACTCCCCGTCGCCGACCACCGCCGCGACGACGAGGTCGGGGTTGTCCATCGCCGCGCCGTACGCGTGGGAGAGGACGTAGCCCAGCTCGCCGCCCTCGTGGATCGACCCCGGCGTCTCCGGCGCGACGTGGCTGGGGATGCCGCCGGGGAACGAGAACTGGCGGAACAGCTCGCACAGCCCGTCCCGGTCCATGCCGATGGCCGGGTAGCGCTCGCTGTAGGTCCCCTCCAGCCAGGCGTTCGCAACCGCGGCCGGGCCGCCGTGCCCCGGCCCGGCCAGGAAGATCGCGTTCACGTCCCGGTTGCGGATCAATCGGTTCAGGTGGGCGTAGACCAGGTTGAGCCCCGGCGTGGTCCCCCAGTGCCCCAGCAACCGGGGCTTGATGTCCTCCGGCACGAGCTCCCGCTCGACCAGCGGATTGTCGAGCAGGTAGATCTGTCCGACCGAGACGTAGTTGGCCGCGCGCCACCAGGCATCGATCCCGGCCAGCTCATTGTCGTCCAAGACGCGTGCAGTGGTCATGGTCTGCCTTCCTCCGGGATCGTGTCGCTTCCGTCGACAGTACCCAGATCCGCGACTGCGATAATGGCCGGCAGCGGTGCACCCACCTCCCGGACCGGGCGCCCCCGCCCCAGTAGCTCAGTGGATAGAGCAGCCGCCTCCTAAGCGAAAGGTCGCCAGTTCGACTCTGGCCTGGGGCACGGTTCCCGTCGTACCAACCAAAACTGTCCCCGATCGACCGTTCCGGCAGCCATTTTGGTTGGTGCGTCGGCAAACGAGCCGCAACCTGATCTGAGAGGGTGAGCGCATGGTCAGGCGGAGGGGCACTCGGGGTCGGGTGGTGGGGGTGGCGCTCGCCGTGAGCGTTGGTGTGCTGGGTGTTGCCGGGTGCAGTGGGTCCGACGGTGGGGGGGACGAGGAGACGCCGGAGGAGATCCTGGCGGCGGCGAAGCAGACCCTCGACGACACCTCCGGGGTGGAGATCGAGCTGAGCACCGAGGCGCTGCCCGACGGGATCGACGGGCTGACCGCGGCCACCGGGGTGGCGACCCATGCGCCCGCGTTCGAGGGTGAGTGCGAGCTGCTGGTGGAGAACCTCACCGTGTCGGTGCCGGTGGTGGCCGTCGACGGGCTGGTCTTCGCGCAGCTGCCGTTCACCACCGGGTTCTCCGACATCGATCCCGAGGAGTACGGCGCGCCGGACCCGGCGCAGCTGATGAACCCCGACACCGGGATCTCCAGCTGGCTGACGGAGGCCAGCGACATCGCCAAGGGCGAGCAGACCCGCGAGGGCGAGGTCGTGCTCACCACCTACACCGGAACGCTGGCCGGCTCGGTGGTGAACCGGTCCATCCCGAGCGCTGTCGAGGACTCCGACTTCGAGGTGACCTTCCTTCTCGACGAGGACGACACGCTGCGGTCGGCCGAGATCGTGGGCGAGTTCTATGCCGAGGGCAGCGAGGTCGACTACGTGATCGAGCTGACGGAGTACGACGTCGACAAGGAGATCACCCGGCCGTGACGCAGCCGGAGGGGCCGGTCTCGACCCCGAACCGCGGCGGACGCGCGCTGCTGGCGATGGCGGCCATCGCCGTAGCCTTCGCGGCCGCCGACAACTACGTGGTGGTGCTGGCGCTCCCCGACATGATGGCCTCCTCCGGGCTCTCGGTGGAGGAGCTGCAGCGGGGCGCCCCCATCATCTCCGGCTTCCTGCTCGGCTACATCGCGGTGCTGCCGCTGATCGGGCGGATCGCCGACCTGCGCGGCCGGATCCCCGCCCTGATCGGGTCGTTGGTGGTCTTCGCCGTCGGCTCGCTCATCACGGCCGCCTCCTACGACCTCAACTCCATCGTCGTGGGCCGGGTGCTGCAGGGGGTCGGCGCGGGTGGCCTGCTCCCGGCGACCCTTGCGCTGGTGGCCGACCTCTACCCGCCGCGGCGACGCGGCGTGCCGCTGGGCGTGGTGGGGGCGGTCCAGGAGTTCGGCAACGTGATGGGCCCCGTCTTCGGTGCCGTGGTGCTGGCGTTCGGCATGTGGCGCGACATCTTCTGGATCAACCTGTCGGTGGCCGTGGTCCTGGCACTGGTGATCGCCCGAGCCGGGAGATCCCTGGCCGACCAGGCGCCGCGGCGACCCTTCGACCGGGTCGGCGCGCTCATCCTCGCCGCGCTGACAGCGTGCGCGGTGCTGGTCATGCTGGAGCCGGACCGCCTGACCTCCGGCGTCACCGTCGGCCTCGCGTTCATCCCCCTGGTCGGCGAGAGCCGCTGGCTCTCACCGCTGGGCCTGACAGCGCTGGCCCTGGCCGCGCTGCTGGTGGTCCGATGCCTGGTCGCGGAGTCGCCGCTGCTCGATCTCCGCGCCTGGCGGGCGCTGCTGCGCCGGGTGGACCTGATCGGCACCCTGCTGCTCGGGGTCTCGCTGGCCGGGGTCATCCTGGCGTTCGCCTCCGCCGACCCGGAGGTCCAGGTCTTCTCCCCCGCCGGGCCGTGGCTGTTGGCGCTCAGCGCGGCGGCCGCCGTGGGCTTCTGGCTGCGCAACCGATCCACGGCACACCCGTTAGTGCCCCCGCGGGCGTTGACCGCCACGCCGGCCTGGGGAGCGATGGTGGTCAGCTTCTTCGTCGGCAGCGCGCTCATCGCCGCTCTGGTGGACATTCCGATCTTCGCTCGGCTCACCGTCTACCCGGACTCGCAGCTGTCGGCCGCGCTGGTGCTGGTCCGGTTTCTCGTGGGCCTGCCCATTGGGGCGTTCCTCGGCGGCTGGTGGACGCATCGGGCACCGGCCGGAGTGGTGACGATGGCCGGCATGGTGCTGGCCGCGGTCGGCTTCGGTGCGATGTCCACCTGGGGCCTCGACACCCTGGACAGCCCGTGGGCGACCGGGCCGCTGGTGCTGTCCGGGGTCGGCGTGGGTCTGGCTATGGCCCCCGTGAACGCCGCTCTGCTGTCGGCGACCGACGATGACGTGCACGGCGTGGCCAGCGCGCTGCTGGTGGTGTCGCGCACCGTCGGCAAGCTGGTCGGCATCAGCGTCCTGACCACGATCGGGCTGCGTCGCTACTACGCCGAGCAGGGCGACCTCCCCGAACCAAAGGAGGTGTGTCCCGACGGCAGCAGCCGGTGCCCGGAGTTCACGCTGATCCTGCGGGAGGCCGGGCTCACCCAGCTCCAGACGATCTTCCTCGGAGCCGCCGTCTGCTGCGTGATCGCCGGGCTGATCGCGCTGGTCGTCTTCCGACACGCAGACACCCGCGAGATCCGGGGCAGCGTTCTCGACAGCACGTTGGGGTGAATCGGCCCTACGCTGACCGCCATGGCACCGCCCGCCTCCGCGCCCGCCAACGGGTCGCGGTTGCTCGGCTGGGTGCACGGCTACCAGCGGCCCTGGCTGCGGGGGGACCTGGTCGCCGGGGTCACCGTCACGGCGTACCTGATCCCGCAGGTCATGGCGTACGCCGAGCTGGCCGGGCTGCCACCGGTCACGGGACTGTGGGCCTCGATCGGCGCGCTGCTCGCCTACGCGGTGCTCGGCAGCTCGCACCAGCTGTCCGTCGGGCCGGAGTCGACCACCGCGCTGATGACCGCAGCGGCGGTGGGTGCGGTCGCCACCACCTCCGACCAGTTCGCGTCCCTGGCGATCGCCCTCTGCTTCATCGTGGCCGTGCTCTGCATCCTCAGTCGGTTCGCCGGTCTCGCCCGGCTCTCCGACCTGCTCTCGCGTCCGGTGCTGATCGGGTACATGGCCGGGGTCGCCGCGATCATGGTCGTCTCCCAGCTCGGCACCCTGACCGGGATGGACGTCGACGCCGACGGGTTCCGGGCGGAGGTGTGGTACGTCGCACGCCATCTCGATGACATCCACCTCCCCACCTTGGTCCTCGGCCTGTCGGCGGCGGCACTGATGATCCTCGGTGCGCGGTGGTGGCCGCGGGCACCCGTCGCATTGATCGGCATGCTGCTCGCGACCGCGGCCGTGGCCGCCTTCGACCTGACCGAGCAGGGCGTCCAGGTCATCGGCGACTTCCCCTCGGCCATGCCCAGGTTCGCCCGCCTGGACCTGAGCCTGGACGCCGTGGTGGCGATGCTCGTGCCCGCTCTCGGGGTCGCGTTCGTGGCGTACTCCGACAACATCCTCACCGCTCGGATCTTCGAGGACCGCGAGCACCGGATCGACCCACCCCGCGAGCTGATCGCGCTGGGGGTGGCCAACATCGGCGCCGGCCTGATGCAGGGGTTCCCGGTGAGCAGCAGCGGCAGCCGCACGGCGATCGCGGCGGCGGTCGGGGCGCGCACCCAGCTCGCCGGCATCGTCACGGTCATCGGCACCATCCTGGCCGTGGTGTTCCTGCGGCCGGTGCTGGCCGCGTTCCCGACGGCGGCGCTCGGGGCGGTGGTGGTGTACGCCGCCACCAGGCTGGTCAACGTGCCGGAGTTCCGACGCTTCGCCACCTTCCGCAGCAGTGAGCTGGTCCTCGCCTTCGTCACCACCGCGGCCGTGCTTCTCGTCGGCGTGCTCGAGGGCATCCTGGTGGCGATCGCGCTGTCGCTGGCCGACCTGCTGCGCCGGGTGTCTCGACCGCACGACGCGATCCAGGGGTTCGTACCGGACCTGGCCGGCATGCACGACGTCGACGACTACCCGGAGGCGACCGTGCTGCCGGGGCTGGTCGTCTACCGCTACGACTCCCCGCTGTTCTTCGCGAACTCGGAGGACTTCAAGCGGCGCGCGCTGGCGGCGGTCGAGACCGCGTCCGATCCGGTCCGGTGGTTCGTGCTCAACGCCGAGGCCAACGTCGAGGTGGACATCACCGCCACCGACGCCTTGGAGGAGCTCCGCGTCGAGCTCGAGGAGCTCGGCGTCGTCTTCGCCCTGGCGCGAGTCAAGCAGGACCTGGCGGAGTACCTCGAGGCCTCCGGACTGCTCACCCGGGTGGGCGCCGACCGGGTCTTCCCGACCCTGCCGACAGCCGTGGCCGCCTATCGCGCCTGGGCGGGCCTTGAGCCACGCTGACAGCGGCGTGGCAGGCTGGTCGGGTGACACCCGAGCTGATCGTGCCCGCCCGCTTCCGGGGGCCGGCGCAGTCGGGCAACGGCGGCTGGACGGCCGGCGCGCTGGCCGAGCGGGTCGAGGGCTGCCCGACCGACCACACCGAGCGCTGGCCGGTCGTAGAGGTGACCCTGCGCCGACCACCGCCGCTGGACACCCCGCTGACGGTCACCGCCGTACCCGGCGCTGCCTCGTGCGACGTCGCCGAGGCCCGCGTGGTCCCGGACCAGCCAACCGCCGTCGCCCCGGTGCCGTGGGAGAGCGCGGCGGCGGCCGAGGCGTCGTACTTCGGACTGCGCGCCCACCCCTTCCCGTCCTGCTTCGCCTGCGGCCCCGACCGGGAGCCGGGTGACGGGCTGCGGATCTTCCCCGGGGCCGTCGACGACGCCGACGCCGGGCGCCGGCGGGTGGCCGCCACCTGGACGCCCCATCCGAGCGTCACCGAGGACTACCACGCCTACGCCGGCGCCGAGCCCCGCGTCTCCGTCCCGGTGACCTGGGCCGCCCTGGACTGCATCGGCGGCTGGTCGGCGGATCTGGAGGAACGGCCGATGGTGCTCGGCCGGATGACCGCGCTCATCGAGGGGTTGCCGGTGGTGGGCCGGCCGCACGTGGTGGTGGGCGAGTTCCGCGGGGTGGACGGGCGCAAGTCGTTCACCGGCGCCAGCCTGTACGACGCCCAGGGCGCCCTGCTGGCACGGGCGGAGCACGTGTGGATCGCGGTGGACCCGGCCGCGTTCGAGTCCCGCCTGTAGCGGGTGAGCAGCGCCAACTGCTGATGGTCAGGTCGGCCGACGTGCTAGCGATCCCAGCGCCAGCGCGGTGGCTACCTCGAGCGCTCCGAACAGTGTCGTCGGCCCGTCGCTCTCCCGCTCGACCGCGACGCCGACCAGTCGCCCGGCGGCCATCCCACCCGACAGCACGGCCATGGCGGCGGTCATCGGGCGTCGCGACCGACCAGCCTCGGCGGTGATCAGCGCCGCCATCGCCAGCGGCAGCCCGCCGTACACAGCGCGGATCTCCGTGCGGGAGGTCGCGGTCGGCGCCGCGCCGCCGAAGACCTGGGGCACCAGCTCGGGTCGAGCGAGTGCGGCGAGGCCCACCCCCGCGTAGAAGCCAGCGCCGAACACGGTGCGGAGGTTCATGCCGCCACTCCAGGTCCGTCGGGCGGGGGCTAGCCGGGGAAGGGGAAGAACCCGATGTGCCCGTAGAAGAGGGTGATCGCCAGGAAGGTCCATGACATCCCGCCGACCAGAGTGGATGCGGAGAAGACCCGGCCCACGATGCGATGCTCGGGCGCGAAGGGAGCCGTCATGGCGGCCAGGCCGGTGATCATGTAGGTGCCGGCCACATAGAACCTCTCGAGGATCGAGTCTCCCATCAATCGCGCGATCGGCTCGTCCGGCGGCGGGGGCCCCACATGCCGAACTGGATGCCAGCGATGCCGATCATGATCAGTCCGATGCCGCCGAAGGCACCGGCGTACAGCATCGGCCGGACCGTGGAGAAGATGTCGAACTCGACCCCGCGGGCGAAGGCGTTCTTCTCCCCGCGGATGATCGCGATTCCGGCAAAGACGACGAGGAAGCCGAAGAGCATGGCGGGCTCGCCAAAGGCGACGTTGTCCACCGCGCAACAGGGGGCCCCGTCGATGTGCTCCAGCGGCCAGGTCAGGGTCATATGGGTGCCGGTGACCGCCAGGATGAGGCCCAGGGCGATGAACATCCACGCCCAGCCCTCCAGGGAGGCGTGTTGGGGCTGCTGCACCACACGCGCGAACACGACCAGCAGCAGCATGATGGCACCTGCCGCCAGACCCATCGTGGTGTTGTAGGTGATGCCCTGCTCGAGCATCGCTACCGCCTCTCGGCCAGGAGCGCTTGACGCAGAACCAGCAAACCGGCCAGACCGGCGAACCCGATGCTCAGGGTCAGCGCTCCGACGTCGGCGCTCACCGGCCAGAGGGCCGCAGCGAGAACAGCTCCCACCACGAACACGGCCAGTGCGGCCTTGACAAGGATCGCGGCCCAGCGACGCGTCCGGTCCTCGTCCTGCTCGACGGGTAACCCCGTGAAAGCCTCGTACTCGGACATGAGAGCCATATAACCAGAGTCGTCGGCCCCGGGCCATCGCCCCAGCTGCGGACCCTCCCCGGGAGGCTACGCCCGCGAGGTCGCCTGGTCGGCGGCATCCATGGTCTCGTTGTAGCGGGTGAGCAGCGCCACGAGCTCGACGAAGTCGTCGGCCGGCCAGTCGGCCAGCCGCTCGTCGAGCCGAGCGGTCCGCGCCAGGGAGAGGGCGCGCACGTCCGCGGTCGCCTGCGACGTGGCGGCGAGCAGCCAGGCTCGGCCGTCCTCGGGGTCCCGGGTCCGCTCGATCAGACCCAGGTCCAGCAGGGCCCGAACCTGCCGGCTGACCGCCGCCTTGTCGAGACCCAGCGCCTCCACCGCGTCGGCGGAGCGCGACGGGCCGACCGCGACCAGCCAAGCGAGCACGACGTACTCCGCGCTCTGCAGCTCCGGGTGCAGCAGGTGGGCACGCTCGGCGACCGCTCGGCGGATCCGCCGGGAGAGCCGTCCGACCTGCCGCTCGAACGCGTCGAGGACCCGCGGTTCGTGGTGGGTCATCGCGCGTGCAGCTCCGCCGCCACCTCGGGGGACAGCTCGTCCTCGCGCAGCAGCGTCGTGCGCAACGGCGTCTCCCGGATGAACACGACGCACAGCAGTGCCAGCACGGCGAACGGCACCGAGACCAGGAACAGGTGGGCGGTCGCGTCACCGAAGGCGTTCTCGAACACCGCCCGCACCGGCGCCGGAAGCGTCGCCAGGTCCGGGATCGCGTGGCTCTGAGAGTCGCTGGTTGCGACGCCGAGCTTGGCGAGCCCGGCAGTCACCTGGCTGGCGACCTGGTGGCTCAGGACCGCCCCCAGTGCGGAGACTCCGATAGAGCCGCCGAGGCTGCGGAAGAAGACGACCAGCGAGCTCGCGGCACCGATGTCGGCGTGCGCGGCGTTGTTCTGCACCGCCAGCACCAGGTTCTGCATCGCCGCACCGATCCCGATGCCGAGCACCGCCATGTAGACCCCCACCCGCACCAGGCTGGTGTGGGCGTCGATGGTGGCCAGCAGGGAAAGGCCCACGATGGTCAGCGTCATCCCACCGACCAGGAAGCCCTTCCACCGGCCGTGGGCCGTGATCAGCCGGCCGGTGATGATCGTGGAGGCGAGCATGCCGCCCACCATGGCGACCGACATCAGTCCCGCATGGGTCGGCGTCATCCCCCGGGCGAGCTGGAAGTACTGGCTCAGGTAGACCGTGGCCCCGAACATGGCGACCCCCACGAGGACCGAGGCGGCCGTGGCCAGCGCGATGGTCCGGTCGCGGAACAGGCGCAGCGGGATGATCGGGTCGCGGGCGATCCGAGCCTCGACGAACACCGCCAGCGCGAGCAGCACCAGTCCGACGGTGACCAGGAGCGCGGAGGTGCGGGAGCCCCAGGCGAAGTTGTTGCCCGCCAGGGACGCCCAGATCAGCAGCACCGACACCCCCGACATGATCAGGGTGGCGCCGGCGTAGTCGATGTGGACCTCGCCGCGCTGCACCGGCAGGTGCAGGGTCTTCTGGAGTACGACGAACGCCGCCGCGGCGACCGGGATCCCGACGAAGAAGCACCACCGCCAGCCCAGCCCGGGGGTGTCGACGATCAGCCCGCCCAGGAGCGGCCCGCTCACGGTGGCGATTCCGAAGACGGCTCCGATGTAGCCGGCGTACCGCCCGCGCTCGCGCGGGGTCACCATGCTGCCGATGATCACCTGGACCAGGGCGGTGAGGCCGCCGACGCCGAGACCCTGGATCGCCCGGGCCCCGATCAGCACCTCCATGCTCGGCGCGAACCCGGCCAGCAGCGACCCGGCGGTGAAGATGACGAGCGCCGTCTGCACCAGGACCTTCTTGCTGACGAGATCGGCCAGCTTGCCCCAGATCGGGGTGGTGGCGGTCATCGTGAGCAGGGTGGCCACCACGACCCAGGTGTAGCCGGTCTGGCTGCCCTCCAGGTCGGTGACGATGCGCGGCAGGGCGTTCGAGACCACGGTGCTGGACAGCATCGCGACGAACATCGCCAGCAACAGCCCGGACAGCGCCTCGAGGATCTGCCGGTGCGTCATGGGCACCGGTTTGGCAAGGGCGGGGGCGGGCGCGGAGGCTGGCGTAGACATGGGCACCATGATCCGGGATATTGGTTGACTAAGTCAACTTGTTGCGACAGTGGGCCTCACCACAGTCAGTCCGAGACCACCTCGAAGCTCAGCCCGGAGCGCCGCACCCGCTCGGTCAGCCGCTCGCCCATCGCCGCGGCCGTCGTCACCTGGCCCGCGGTGTCCGGGTTGTCGTCGAAGGCGAGCGACAGCGCCGCCTCGGAGATCATCATCGAGGTCTCGGAGTAGCCGCCATCGCCGCCGGAGACCCGGGTGTGCACCGTCTGCCCTCCGGCCTCACCGACGAAGTCCACGGTGAACCAGGACCGGGCCCGGCGGTCCTCGTCGGGTCCCTCCCCGGGGCTGATCCGCTTGAGCAACAGCGATCGCAACGGCCCGACCTGGGCGGCGACGCCCACGGCCGACACCACGGCGGCGCCGCCGACGGCGTACCGCAGGGTCTGGGTCCCGGCGTAGTGCGAGTAGCGGAACTGCGGGCCGTACGCCGCCAGCGCCGCGCCGCTGCGGGCGACCACGATCGGGTCGATCGTCGGCAGCGGCAGCAGCCAGTAGCCAAGCGTGGAGTCGCGGTGCGGCTTCCCCGCGACGGCACGCGCGGAGCGGCCCTCCGGCCGCGGCTCGGCCCGGCGGCGCGCGGCCGCCGCCTCGCGAGCCTGGCGCACGCGGGACATGCCGGTGATGGCGGTGTGGTAGGTCCCGCCGGAGAAGGTGCCGTTCGACCGCACGACACCGCGCAGGGTGATCGGCTCGTTCTCGGGGAGCCGCTGCACGGTGAACAGCGCACCGAGGTCGTGCGGCACCGAGTCGAGGCCGCAGGCGTGGACCAGCCGCGCGCCGGTGCGCTCGGCGGTGGCGTGGTGGGCCAGCCACATCCGGTCGACGAACTCCGCCTCCCCCGTCAGGTCGACGTAGTCGGTGCCCGCGGCGGCGCATGCGGACACCAGCGGCTCGCCATAGCGCAGGTAGGGCCCGACCGTGCTGATCACCACCCGGGCGCGAGCCGCCACCTCGGCCAGGGACGCGGGGTCGGTGGCGTCGGCGATCAGCAGCTCCAGGTCCCCGACATCGGGGTACCGCTCAGCGAGGTCGGACCGCACGCGCGCCAGCCGCGCCTCGCTCCGGCCGGCCAGCGCCCACCTCAGACCCTCCGGGCCGTGCTCGGCCAGGTAGTCGGCGGTCAGCCCGCCGGTGAAACCGGTCGCGCCGAACAGCACCAGGTCGAGATCCCCGTCGGCACCCATGCCGCCCATCGTGTCAGGGCGGGGCAATCGGTATAAAGGTGAGGTCGAGGCGGCCGATCACGACCCGAGGAGTGACGCATGGCTGCGCAGACCGATTCGTCCACGCTCGTGGTGACGGGACTCGCCAAGTCCTTCGGAGACCTCGAGGCGGTGGTCGACCTGTCGTTCGAGGTGGCGCCGGGCGAGACCTTCGGCCTCCTGGGCCCCAACGGCGCGGGCAAGACCACCACCATCTCGATGATCTGCGGGCTGCTGCGTCCCGATGCCGGATCGGTCAGCGTCGAGGGAGTAGCGATCACACCGGGCTCAACCGCCGGACGTGAGCTGATCGGCTACGTGCCGCAGCAGCTCGCGCTCTACCCCGACATCAGCGGCCGGGACAACCTCACCTTCTTCGGCCGGCTCTACGGCCTGCGAGGAGAGGAGGCCAAGCGCCGCATCGACGACGTACTCGACGTGGTCGGCCTCCGGGACCGGGCGGGGGACAAGGTGCAGGAGTACTCCGGCGGCATGCAGCGACGGCTCAACATCGCCGCCGGGATGCTGCACCGGCCGCGCCTGCTGATCCTCGACGAGCCGACGGTCGGCATCGACCCGCAGAGCCGCAACGCCATCCTCGAGGCGGTCGCGACGCTGGGCGAGCAGGGCATGAGCGTGCTCTACACGACGCACTACATGGAGGAGGCCGAGCGGCTGTGCCGACGGGTCGGGATCATCGACCACGGCCGGCTCCTGGCGCTCGGCACCCGGCGGGAGCTGGTCGCCCTGGTCGACCAGCACGACCAGATCGCGATCACCGTGGCCGGCGACTCCGCCGGCGCCGTCCGCGCGCTCGAAGCCGACCCCCACGTCATCAGCGCGATCGCCGCCGACGACCAGCGGCTCACCTGCACCGTGGCCAGGGCGTCGGCCGCCCTCCCCGGCGTGCTGACCAGGCTGGCCGACGCCGACGCGGTGGTGCGCGACGTGGCGGTGTCCGAGCCCTCGCTGGACTCGGTGTTCCTGCACATCACCGGCACCGCGCTGCGGGACTGAGGTCACGATGGTCGTCGTCACGATGGTCCTGCGAGACCTGAGGGCCCGGATGCGGGACCGGTCGGCGCTGGTGATGGCATTGCTGGCGCCCGCCGCCCTGATCGTCATCCTCGGGCAGCTCGCCGCCGGGCCGTCCACGCAGGAGGTGCCAGTGGGAGTAGTCGCCAGCGGCGACTCCCCGCTCGCCACCGCGCTGGTCCAGGGCCCCCTGGCCTCCCTGGAGGACGACGGCACGATCAAGGTGACGGAGTACGACGACGCAGCCGCGCTCCGGGCGGCCGTCGAGGACGAGGACGTCGACGCCGGGGTCGTGGTCGCGGCCGACGGCAGCCACGCCGAGGTGGTCCGCGGTGCGAACGCCGTGGTCGCCGGCGCGATCCTCGAGGCCGTGAGCAGATCCACGGCGCTCACCGTCGACGGCGTGTCCCAGGGGGTGGCGGCCGACCGCTCGCTGGGGGGCTCCACCCCGCCCGAGTCCCTGGCCGCCGCCGTGGTGGCGCAGCCGAGCGCGGCCACACTGGCGGACGCGACCGACGGCGCCGACGGGATCAATCCGAAGACACAGGTGGCGGCCGGCATGGCGACGTTCTTCCTGTTCTTCAGCGTCCAGTTCGGCGTCCTGGGCCTGCTCCAGGAGAAGCGTCAGGGGACGTTGCCCCGGCTGCTGGCCGCTCCCGTCGCGCCCTGGCAGGTTCTGGTCAGCAAGCTCCTGGTCAGCTACATCATCGGCCTGGTGTCCATGGTGACCCTCGCCCTGTTCTCCTCGTGGCTGCTCGGGGCCCACTGGGGCAACCCGCTCGGCGTGGCGATGCTGATCGGGGCCGGGGTGATGGCGGCCGTGGCCACCGTCAGCCTGGTCGTCGGACTCACCAAGACCCCCGAGCAGGCCGGCGCGATGCAGGCGGTCATCGCGCTGGTGCTCGGGATCCTCGGCGGCGCCTTCTTCTCGATGGCCCGGGCCGGCGGGCTGGCGGCGGTCGCCAGCCGGGCTACGCCGCACTACTGGTTCAACGAGGGGCTGGTCCGGCTGACCGGCGGCCAGGACTGGACCTCGGCCCTCGGCCCGGCCGGCATCCTGCTGCTGTTCACGCTGGTCGTCGGCGTTCCCGGCGTGCTCTTGGCTCGACGGACGGTGCGCCCATGAGTGCCCCGGCTCCGCCCAGCACGCCGCAGCGCACCGTGCTCGACCCGGTCGTGGCCATCGTCCGGGCGAACGTCCTACGCCTGGCGAAGGACCGCAGCAACTACTTCTTCCTGGTGGCGCTGCCCCTGCTGATCCTCTACTCGGTGGGCGTGGCGGTCGGGGGCAGCACCGAGTCGCGGGTCGGGGTCGTCGACACCGACCCCACCCCCGCCAGCCGGGCGGTGCTCGACCGGATGCTGGCCGTCGACGACGTCGACGTGGTCCAGCTGTCCAGCACCAGTGAGCTGCGCGACGACGTGGCCCGGCGCTCCCTGGATGCCGGCTGGGTCGTGGTGCACGGTGACGACGTCACGACGTACCGCTGGTTCTCCCCCGGCGCCGGTGACGGGATGGAGCTGCGCAGCGTCCTGGCCGCCGCCGTGGAGGAGTCGAGTGTGCACGACCGGGTGGTGCAGGCGGTCGCCGCCAGCGCCGACGTACCCCGCGCGGAAGCGGAGACGGCCGTGACTCGAGCCGCTGACGCCGGCACCCCCACCCAGGTCCGGGTCACCACCACCGGGGAGGAGGAGGACCTGCCGGCGTCGATCCGCGCCGTGGTGGCGGCGGGGCAGCTGACGCTGTTCATCTTCCTCAGCGCGATGACCGGTGCGAGCTACCTGTTCACGACCCGGGAGCTGGGGGTGACCCGGCGGATGCGGGCCGGCCCGGTGCCGATCTCTGCGATCGTCACCGGGGAGGCGCTCGGCCGGTTCGTGACCGCCCTGATCCAGGCCGCGATCATCCTGGGTGGCAGCATCCTGCTGTTCCAGGTCGACTGGAAGGCCCCGGTGGCGGTGGCGCTGCTCTGCGTCGCCATGTCGCTGGTCGGCACCGGCGCGGCCATGCTCCTCGGGACGATCGGGCGCAGCGAGCAGCAGGTGGGAGCGCTGGGCCTGCTGCTGAGCCTGGTGCTGGCCGCGCTCGGCGGTTCCATGCAGCCGTTGGAGTTCTTCCCCGACGCCCTGCGCACCATCGCCTTCCTCACCCCCCACGCGTGGATGAACGACGCGCTGTGGCGGATCCTGGTCGAGGGTGAGGGTCTGGCCCAGGTCTGGCCGTCGATCCTCGTGCTCACCGCTGCGGGGGTCGCCCTGCTCGGGGCCGCCAGCGTCACGCTGGCCCGGACCCTGCGCTGAGCAGACCGCGTACGCTCGACGGCATGTGCCGCAACATCCGGACCCTCCACAACTTCGAGCCGCCGGCGACCTCGGAAGAGGTCCAGGCGGCGGCGTTGCAGTACGTGCGCAAGGTCAGCGGGACCACCCGTCCGTCCCAGGCCAACGAGGCGGCCTTCGCGACGGCCGTCGCCGAGGTCGCGCACGTCACCCAGCACCTGCTCGACGCCTTGGTCACCACCGCCCCGCCGAAGGACCGGGAGGTCGAGGCGGCCAAGGCCAGGGCTCGGGCGCAGGCGAGGTACGCCGGGTGACGACTGCCCCGGCGCGACCGACGAGTACGTCGGCCGACGTTGCTGCTGCGCTCGACCTGCTGACCGACCGACCCCTGGTGGCGCTCACGGGTGCCGGCCTGTCCACCGACTCCGGGATCCCCGACTACCGCGGCCCCGGCTCGGTCGTGCGCACGCCGATGACCCGCCAGGAGTTCGACTCGGGGCCGGCCGCCCGGCAGCGCTACTGGGCCCGCAGCCACGTGGGCTGGGCCCGGATGCACGCCGCCGAGCCGAACGCCGGCCACCGCGCCCTGGCGGCAATCGACCCGGACCTGCTGATCACTCAGAACGTCGACGGACTGCACGAGCGGGCGGGATCGCGGCGCCTGGTGGCCCTCCACGGCCGCATCTCCGAGGTCGTGTGCCTCAACTGCCGAGCCGTGACGACCCGGACGGCCCTGCAGGACCGACTGACCACACTCAATCCCGACCACCTGGCCGACCGGGCGGGCGCGCGGGTGCTGCCCGACGGAGACGTCGAGCTGGCCGACACCTCCGGCTTCGCGGTCCCGCCCTGCGAGTCGTGCGGAGGTGTGCTCAAGCCCCATGTCGTGTTCTTCGGGGAGAACGTGCCGGCCGAGCGGGTCGCCAGGTGCTACGCCGCCGTCGACGCGCTCGTCGAGACCGGAGGGACGCTGCTGGTGGCCGGCTCGTCCCTCACCGTGATGAGCGGGCTGCGCTTCGTGCGTCGGGCCGCCCAGCTCGGCATCCCGGTGGTGATCGTGAACCGTGGTCCGACCCGAGGTCACCCCTTGGCGACGTACACCCTCGACGGGGGCTGCTCGGAGTTCCTCACCGAGCTGCAGGCGATCTCGGGCTAGAGGCGGCGCACGAAGATGTGGCCCGCCGAGTCGGCGTCGATCTCCGCGGTCTCGCCGCCGGACCCGGCCAGCACCCCGTCCTCGGTGCGCGTCACGTAGACGTTCTTGTCCGGCAGCGCACCGATCCGGCGCAGGGTGGCCATCAGCGGCTCGTCCTTCTGCACCTCCTCGGAGATCCGGCGGACCAGCACGCGGGCCCGGTCGGGGCCGGCGGCCTCGGCCAACGGCTCGACGCCGTCCATGAACTCCTCGGTCTCGTGACTCGCGCCCAGCTCGTCCAGGCCCGGGATCGGGTTGCCGTACGGCGACTCGGTCGGGTGGTCGAGCAGGTCCAGCAGCCGACGCTCGACGGTCTCCGACATCACGTGCTCCCACCGGCAGGCCTCGGCATGCACGAGCTCCCACTCGAGCCCGATGACATCGGTCAGCAGGCGCTCGGCCAGGCGGTGCTTGCGCATCACCCGGGTGGCCAGGCGCAGTCCCTCCGGCGTCAGCTCGAGGTGGCGGTCCCCCTCCACCGTGACCAGGCCGTCGCGCTCCATCCGGGCCACCGTCTGCGACACGGTGGGGCCGGACTGGTGCAGCCGCTCCGCGATCCGCGCCCGGAGCGGGACGATCCCTTCCTCGACCAGCTCATAGATGGTCCGCAGGTACATCTCGGTGGTGTCGATGAGATCGCTCACCGGCACATTGTTACCCATCGCGCCAGCGGCCGGCGCGGACCCGGGTCCGGAGCAGCCCGAACAGGGCGCCCGCATCGGCCGGGTTGACCTGGGAACTGGGCTCTCGTGACACTGCCCCCCGTGACAAACCTCGGCGATCCGCCCGTACACCCGTCCTCAGCGACCCCTGGGCCCTGGTGGCGCGAGGCCGTCTTCTACGAGGTCTACGTGCGCAGCTTCGCCGATGCGAACGGCGACGGCACCGGCGACCTGCGGGGCATCACCTCGCGGCTGTCGCACCTGCGACGCCTTGGGGTGGACGCGCTGTGGCTGACGCCGTTCTACCCCTCACCGCAGGAGGACCACGGGTACGACGTGGCCGACCACTGCGACGTCGACCCACTCTTCGGCACCCTCCAGGACCTCGACGAGCTGATCCGCACCGCGCACGGGCTGGACCTGCGGGTGATCGTCGACATCGTTCCCAACCACGTCTCCGACCGGCATCCGTGGTTCGTGGCGGCCCGGTCCGCCGCGCCGGGCAGCCCGGAGCGGGAGCGGTTCCTCTTCCGGGACGGTCGCGGACCCGGCGGGGACGAGCCGCCCAACAACTGGCGGTCGGTCTTCGGCGGTCCGGCCTGGACCCGGGTGGTCGCACCGGACGGGCGTCCCGAGCAGTGGTACCTCCACCTCTTCGACTCCAGCCAGCCCGACCTGAACTGGCGCCACCCGGACGTGGGCGACATGTTCGAGGGGATCCTGCGGTTCTGGCTGGCCCGTGGGGTGGACGGCTTCCGGATCGACGTCGCCCACGCCCTGTTCAAGGAGCCCGGCCTCCGCGACCAGTTGCGCCCCCACACCAACCTCGAGCGCCCCCGCGTCGCCGAGGACGGCGCGCTCACCGACCCGCACGAGGACGACGAGCCCATGTGGGACCAGCCGGAGGTGCACGAGGTCTACCGACGCTGGCACGGGGTGCTAGCGGAGTACCCCGGCGACCCGATGACCGTCGCCGAGGCCTGGACGAAGACCCCCGAGTCGATGGCGCGGTACGTCCGCCCCGACGAGCTCAGCCAGTCGTTCAACTTCGCCTGGCTGGTCGCGCCCTGGTCGGCCGCAGCGTTCGCGGCGGTCATCGAGGACACCCTGTCCGCACTGCGGCCGGTCGGCGCTTCCGCCACCTGGGTCCTGTCCAACCACGACGTGGTCCGCCACGTCACCCGGTACGGCGACGGCGAGCGCGGCCTCGCCCGCGGACGGGCCGCCACACTGACGATGCTGGCGCTGCCGGGGTCGGCCTATCTCTACCAGGGTGAGGAGCTCGGGCTGGCCCAGGTGGACGTGGCGCCCGAGGACCGCCAGGACCCGGCGGCTCGACGCTCGGGCGACGTGGGGCGGGACGGGTGCCGGATCCCCCTGCCCTGGACCGGCAGCGAACCGCCGTACGGCTTCGGGCCGGGCACCGGGCAGCCGTGGCTCCCCCAACCCGACGACTGGTCGGCCCTCACCGTCGAGGCGCAGGAGCGGGACCCGCACTCGACGCTCGCGTTCTACCGTCGCGCGCTGGCGGAGCGGCGCCGCTGGGCGACGGGCACCGGCGCGGAGGTGCGCGACCTCAAGGTGGCGGCCGACGTACTGTCCTTCCGGCGCGGCCCGTTGACCGTCGTGGTCAACTGCGGAGAGGTCAACGCTTCCTTGCCGCCGGGTGCGGTGGTCATCAGCAGCGGCCCGGTGCGGGGACCGCTGCTGCCGCCCGACACGGCGGTGTGGCTGCGCTGACACGCAGCGACCCGCAGGCGTGGCTCGGAGAGCCGGCACCGGGGGACGTTCCCGGGTCGCCTGCGGGTCGGGCAGCTGCTTGGGATTCACCAGCGCGGGCCAACGCACCGGTCGGCCGCTGTCTAGCGGACAGCCACCTCACGCGTCCTATAAGAACTCATCCTTCGGACCACCTCCTTTCCCGTGTGGCACCACGGTAGGTCGGCGCCCAGAGTTGCTCAAGGCCTTTTCGCAGGCCGGACGGGCCCCTCACCCCGAGACGGCGGCGGCGAACTGCGAGCGGTACAGCCGCGCATAGGCCCCCTCGGCCGCCAGCAGCTCGGTGTGATTGCCCTGCTCCACGATCCGCCCGTCCTCCATCACCAGGATCAGGTCCGCGTCGCGGATGGTGGAGAGCCGGTGGGCGATCACGAACGACGTCCGGTCGGTGCGCAGCGCCGCCATCGCATGCTGCAGGAGCAGCTCGGTGCGGGTGTCGACCGAGGACGTGGCCTCGTCGAGGATCAGCAGCGCCGGGTCGGAGAGGAAGGCCCGAGCGATCGTGACCAGCTGTCGCTCCCCCGCTGAGAGGTTCGACCCCTCCTCGTCGATAAGGGTGTCGTAGCCGTCGGGCAGCGAGTGGACGAACCGGTGCACGAACGTCGCCTCCGCTGCCCCCAGGATCTCCTCCTCGGTCGCACCCGGCTTCCCGTAGGCGATGTTGTCGCGGATCGTGCCGGCGAACAGCCAGGTGTCCTGCAACACCATCCCGATCTGCCCGCGCAGCTCTGCGCGGGGCAGGGTCGCGACGTCGACGCCGTCGAGGGTGATCCGCCCGGCGTCCACCTCGTAGAAGCGCATCATCAGGTTGACCAGCGTGGTCTTGCCGGCGCCGGTCGGGCCCACGATGGCCACCGTGTGGCCGGGGTCGGCCACCAGGGACAGGTCGCGGATCAGTGGCCGGGCCGGGTCGTAGGAGAAGTCGACATGCTCGAAGCGCACCTCGCCGTGCCGTTCGACCTCCGTCCGCCCGGGGTCGGGGAGTACGTCGGGGAGCTCCTCCTCGGCGTCCAGAAGCTCGAAGACCCGCTCGGCGGACGCGACCCCCGACTGGAGCAGGTTCGCCATGGATGCCACCTGCGTCAGGGGTTGGGTGAACTGCCGTGAGTACTGGATGAACGCCTGCACGTCGCCCAGCGAGATCGCGCCGCTGGCTACCCGCAGCCCGCCGAGCACGGCGATCACGACGTAGTTGAGGTTGCCGATGAACATCATGATCGGCATGATCAGGCCGCTCACGAACTGGGCGCCGAACGAGGCCCCGAAGAGAGCGTCGTTCTCCTCGGCGAAGGTGTGCTCCACCTCCTCCTGACGACCGAAGGCCTTGACCAGCGCGTGACCGGAGAAGGTCTCCTCGATGTGGGCGTTGAGCCGGCCGGTCCGCCGCCACTGCTCGATGAAGAGCCGTTGGGAGCGGCGCATGACCAGCGCGGACACGATCATGGACACCGGCACCGACACCAGGGCGACCAGGGCCAGCAGCGGGGAGATCCAGAACATCATCCCGAGCACCGCCACGACGGTGAGCAGCGACGTCAGCAGCTGGCTCATCGTCTGCTGCAGGGTCTGGCTGATGTTGTCGATGTCGTTCGTGACCCGGCTCAGCAGCTCCCCGCGGGGCTGGCGGTCGAAGTACCCCAGCGGAAGCCGGTTGACCTTGTCCTCCACGTCTGAACGCATCCGCCGGACCGTGGCCTGGACGACGTCGTTGAGCAGGTATCCCTGGAGCCAGGCGAGCAGGGACGCCACGACGTACACCGCCAGCACCAGCAGCAGCACCCGGCCGACCGCCTCGAAGTCCACCCCCTGGCCCGGGACCAGGTCCATCGCCGCCACCATGTCGGCGACCCGGTCGTCCCCGCGCGCCCGGATCGCGGCGACCGCCTCTTCCTGGGTGATGCCGGCCGGGAGCTGGGCGCCGATGACGCCGGAGAAGATCAGGTCGGTGGCCCGACCCAGGATCCACGGGCCGACCGACATCAGGCTCACGCTGACGATCGCGAGCAGGAAGATGGCGGTCACCCGCAGGCGTTCGGGCGCCAGCCGCCGCACCATCCGGCGCGCCGAGGCGCCGAAGGAGTGGGCCTTCTGCCCGACCATGCCGCCGCCGAACGGCCCGCGACCTGGCCCGGGGCCGGCCTGGATCCGCTCGGTCTCGCGCATCCGTCCGGAGTCGCGCTCGGTGGCTGGGCTACTCATGCCACCTCCTCCGCGCTGAGCTGGGAGGCGACGATCTCCTGGTAGGTGGTGCAGTCGGCCAGCAGCTCGTCATGGGTGCCCGCACCGACGACGAGCCCGTCGTCGAGCACGACGATCGTGTCGGCGTCCCGGATCGTGGAGACCCGCTGGGCGACGATCAGGACGGTGGCGGTGCGGGTCACCGGACGCAGGGCGGCCCGCAGCCGGGCATCGGTCGCCAGGTCGAGCGCGGAGAACGAGTCGTCGAACAGGTAGATGTCGGGCCGCCGTACCAGCGCCCGGGCGATGGCGAGCCGCTGCCGCTGGCCGCCGCTCAGGTTGGTGCCGCCCTGGGCCACCGGCGCCTCCAGCCCGTCGGGCAGATCGCGGACGAAGTCGGCGGCCTGGGCGACCTCGAGCGCCGCCCACACCTGGTCGTCGCTCGCGTCGGGGTCGCCGTGTCGAAGGTTGCTGGCGACGGTCCCGGAGAACAGGTAGGCCCGCTGGGGCACCAGGCCCAGGGTCCGGGACAGCACCGCGGGGTCGAGGTGACGCACGTCCACTCCGCCGACGAGGACCCGGCCCGCGGTGGCGTCGAAGAGCCGGGGCACCAGGTTCACCAGCGTGCTCTTGCCGGCGCCGGTCGACCCGATCACCGCCAGGGTCTGCCCGGGCACCGCGCGGAACGAGACGTCGCGCAGCACCGGCTGGTCGGCTCCCGGGTAGCTGAACGACAGCGCTTCCAGCTCCAGGGTGCCCGGGGTCGGCATCTCGGACACCGGATCCGTCGGCGGGACCACCGAGCTGTGGGTGTCGAGGACCTCGGCGATCCGGTCGGCGCACACCGTCGCCCGCGGAACCATCATCAGCATGAAGGTCGACATCATGACGGCCATCAGGATCTGGACCAGGTAGGCCAGAAACGCAGTGAGCTGCCCGACCTGCATGTCCCCGTCGGCGACGCGGTGCCCCCCGAACCAGAGCACCCCCACCGAGGAGACGTTGAGGATCAGGATCACGGTCGGGAACATCAGAGCCAGCCAGCGACCCGCACGGATCGCCACGTCGGTCAGCTGGTCGTTCGCCACGGCGAACCGCTCCGTCTCGTGCCGCTCGCGCACGAAGGCACGCACGACGCGCACCCCGGTGATCTGCTCCCGGAGCAACCGGTTGACCTCGTCGATGCGGGTCTGCATGAGCCGGAAGCTCGGCACCATCCGGGACACGATGAGGCTCACCGCCAGCAGCAGCGCCGGGATGGTGACGGCCAGCAGCCAGGACAGCCCGAGGTCCTCCCGCATCGCCATGACGACGCCGCCCACCATCATGATCGGTGCGGCCACCATCAGCGTCTGGCCCATCATCACCAGCATCTGCACCTGCTGCACATCGTTGGTGTCGCGGGTGATGAGCGAGGGCGCCCCGAACTGCTGGACCTCGCGCTGCGAGAACGTCCCGACCCGATGGAAGATCTCGGCGCGCAGATCTCGGCCCATGCTCATCGCGGTCCGGGCGGAGAACCAGACCGCCACGATCGTGCAGCCGATCTGCACGAACGCCACCGCCAGCATCACCGCCCCGGTGCGGATGATGTAGCCGGTGTCGCCCAGCGTCACCCCGCGGTCGATGATGTCGGCGTTCAGACTCGGCAGGTACAACGCGGCCACCGTGCTGACGAACTGCAGGACGACCACCGCGGCGAGCGCTCCGCGGTAGGGACGCAGGAAGGTCCGCACGACGCGGATCAACATGCGACGTCCCCCGTCGTCGGCGTCACGGGGCCAACCGGTGCGTGCTCCAGCCCGCGTCGGTACGGCGGTACACCAATCGGTCGTGCATCCGTCCGGTCCGCCCCTGCCAGAACTCGACGGTCTCGGGACGAACGACGAATCCGCCCCACTCGGTGGGGACCGGCACCTCCTCGACCTCGGCGAAACGGGTCTCGGCGTCGGCGTACGCCCCGTCCAGCTCGTCGCGGCTCGACACGATGCTCGACTGGTGCGAGGCCCACGCCCCGATCTGGGCGCCACGCGGGCGGGTGGCGAAGTAGGCAGCCACGTCCTCTCGCAGCAACTGCGAGGCCACCCCGTCGACCCGGACCTGACGCTCGAGCGGGTACCACGGGAAGAGCAGCGAGCAGGACGGGTTGGCCGTCAGCTCACCCCCCTTGCGCGAGAGCAGGTTGGTGTAGAACACGAAACCCCACTCACTCACCCCCTTGAGCAGCACCATCCGCGAGGAGGGCCGGGCGTCCGGCGTCGCCGTCGAGAGCACCATCGCGTTGGGCTCGTAGAGCTGGGCGCTGACGGCGTCGTCGTACCAGCGCCCGAACATCGCGATGGGGTCCGGCGCGAGGTCGGCCTCCACGAGGCCGCCGCGGGTGTACTCCGCCCGCTGCCCCGCCCAGGGGCGGCGCCCCCCTTCCGGGGCCACGGGGCCGGACTCCATGGGACGCACCTTAGCCCTCAGCGGGTACCCCCTGTGCGTATCGGTCCGACCGGGTGGAGAATGCCCGGTGGGCCCACTGACGCCGCAACTGTCGACGAAGGAGTGCCAAATGACCGAGGTCCAGCACGGGCTGGAGGGCGTGATCGCGTTCCAGACCGAGATCGCCGAGCCCGACAAGGAGGGGTCGGCGCTGCGGTACCGCGGCGTAGACATCGAGGAGCTCGTCGGCCGGGTCCCGTTCGAGAAGGTGTGGGGACTCCTCATCGACGGCGCCTACGAGCCCGGCCTCCCCCCGGCGGAGCCGTACAACATCCCGATCCACACCGGCGACGTGCGTGCCGACGTACAGGCCGCGGTCGCGATGCTGGCCCCCACACTCGGGATGCGGCAGACCTACGACATCTCCGACGAGCAGGCCCGCCTGGACCTGAGCCGGGTCGCGGTCATGGTGCTGTCGTACGCCGCGCAGGCCGCTCGCGGGTTGGGCCTGCCGATCGTGCCGCAGCGCGAAGTCGACCGAGGCACCACGCTGGCCGAGCGTTTCCTGATCCGCTGGAAGGGCGAGGCCGACGAGCGGCAGGTCCGCGCGATCGACGCCTACTGGAGCTCCGCGGCCGAGCACGGGATGAACGCCTCGACGTTCACCGCGCGGGTGATCACCTCGACCGGCGCCGACGTGGCCGCCGCGCTCTCGGGTGCGATCGGCGCGATGAGCGGCCCCCTCCACGGGGGCGCCCCGTCCCGGGTGCTCGGGATGATCGAGGAGGTCGAGCGGCGCGGGGACGCCACGCCGTACGTCAAGGAGCTGCTCGACAACGGCGAGCGGTTGATGGGCTTCGGTCACCGGGTCTATCGCGCCGAGGACCCGCGCGCCCGGGTGCTGCGGCGCACCGCCCGAGAACTCGCGGCGCCGCGCTACGAGGTCGCGGAGGCGCTGGAGAAGGCCGCACTGGAGGAGTTGCGGGCGCGCCGCCCGGACCGCGTGCTCGAGACGAACGTCGAGTTCTGGGCCGCCATCGTGCTCGACTTCGCCGAGGTGCCCGCGCACATGTTCACCTCGATGTTCACCTGCGCCCGCACCGCCGGCTGGTCGGCGCACATCCTCGAGCAGAAGCGCACCGGTCGCCTGATCCGGCCCTCGGCCGTGTACGTCGGCCCCGCCTCCCGACCGGCCGCCGAAGTCCCCGGCTGGAACCCCGCCTGGGCCTAGCCCCGCCGCCGGTCGAGCTCCGCTGGTCGAGCTTGTCGAGACCCAACTCCCGATGGTCGAGCTTGTCGAAACCCTCGCTGGTCGAGGTGGCGCGCAGCTCGGCGATCGTCATGTCCCCATCCACGTAGAGATGCTCGACGACCAGCTCAGCGCCTTCCCGGAACACACCGGCCAGCCGAGCGAAGGTGTGCTCGGTGAACTCCCGCATGCTGCGGTAGCGGCCGGCGCGCGGATGCGCCCCCTGCACCGTCCAGTCGACGTCATCGGCCACGCGTGCGAAGAACTGGTTCTGGGTGGAAGCGCTCTGCAGACAGTCGAACAGGCGTCGACGGTCCTCCTGGGTCTCGGTGCTCATGGTCGCCCTCCCGTGGTGATCATGACAGCATCGCGTACCAGGATCGGGAAGGCACTGTCTGCGGGCGGGCCCATCAACCACGCACCCTGCTCCGACAGGGCCATGGGCGGGCTCCGCCCGCGCGGGCAGAATCGGGCGAGCGTAGCCGGCCTCCCTGCGGCAGATGAGGGCGTGTCCGTCTTCGGGCAACCCTTTCGGGTGTAGACCGCGTAGTAGAGCGAAGGCAGTTCCTGTTCGGGTCAGCTCGGGCCGGTCCGTGAAGAGGGTGATGGCATGCCCAGTGGAGTGGATTTCGACGAGTTCGTCGTGGCCCGCTCGCCCGCGCTGCTGCGCACCGCCTATCTGCTGACGCGTGATCTCCAGCTCGCCGAGGACCTGCTGCAGACCGCGTTGACCAAGGCCTGGTTCGCGTGGAAGCGGATCGACGGCGACCCGGAGCTGTACGTGCGCCGCATCCTGGTTAACTCCTCGGTCTCGTGGTGGCGTAAGCGCTGGACCCATGAGACGCCCACCGGATTCGTGCCCGAGCCGGCACCCGGTGTTGACCCGCCGGTCGACGTTCACGACCTGATGCAGGCGCTCGGGCGGCTGCCCCGCGGTCAGCGTGCTGTGGTGGTGCTGCGGTATGTCGAGGACCGCACCGAGGCCGATACCGCCGCGCTGATGGGCTGCTCGGTCGGCACGGTCAAGAGCCAGTGCTCCAAGGCGCTGGCCAAGTTGCGAGCGGACGTAGCAATCGGCGAGTCCGCCGATGAGAGGAGCGCGCTGTGAACCCCGACCTCAGTCCGCTCGCCCAGCATGTTTCTCTGCTCGACGGGCAGCGTCCCGAGCGCCTGGCGGAGGTGCACGAGCGCATCGGCGTGGCCCGTAAGCGACGCCGACGCTCTGCATTGGGCGCCGCCGCAGCGGCGGCCGCAGCCATCGTCGTTGTGGTCGCCGTCGCGGCGGGCGTTGCCGACCAGCGCGGGGCCGAACCGTCTCCGGTCGCACCGGAGCCAAGTCCGGGGGGTTGGACGCCGGTCCCGGAGGAGTCCGAGGGGGGTCTGATCCCGGCCGGCCGTTCGGGGATGACCGCCAACGGTCGTCCGGACGCGCCCTGGGCCGTCTTCGAGATCCCGGAGGGCTTCAGCTCCATCGGCGGATGGGTCATCTTCGATGAGGATCCGCAGGGCGGCGGCGGCGTGGGCTACTGGACGGTCTCCGAGGTCGTCCGCCAGCCTTGCGACCCTCTCAGCAACGCCAACGCCATCGACGCCGGCAACACCGTCGAGGAACTCGTCGCGGCGTTCCAGCGGCAACGGCGAACTCGCATGAGCGAGCCCGTCCCGGTCACCGTCGACGGCTACCAGGGGCTCTCCCTCGAGCTTCGCGTCCCGAAGGGCATCGACTTCGCCGCCTGCCCTGACTACAACGTCTGGGAAAGCGATCCTGCCGGCGCGAGATACATGGGAGCGCCGGGCGAGTTCGACCGGCTGTGGATCCTCGACGTCGACGGCGAGGTGGTCGTGCTCACCGTCACCGCCGACCCGGACGTTCCGACGTCCTCCCTCGATCATCTCGCCGACCTGGTCGAGTCGACTGAGTTCATCGCCCGGGACGGTGTACCAACTCCCCGCCTGGACTAACCACAACATGGAGCCCGTCATGGTTCGACCCAGCCCAACATCCCGCCTGATCGCCGCGCTCGCGGCCCTAGCCATCCTGCTTAGCGCTTGCACCGGAGACGCCGACACCGAGGCGTCCGCCGACAACCAAATCGCGGCCTCCACGCAAACCAAGGGTTCCCCGACCCAACCGGAGCCAAGTCCGGGGGGTTGGACGCCGGTCCCGGAGGAGTCCGAGGGTCTGATCCCGGCCGGCCGTTCGGGGATGACCGCCAACGGTCGTCCGGACGCGCCCTGGGCCGTCTTCGAGATCCCGGAGGGCTTCAGCTCCATCGGCGGATGGGTCATCTTCGATGAGGATCCGCAGGGCGGCGGCGGCGTGGGCTACTGGACGGTCTCCGAGGTCGTCCGCCAGCCTTGCGACCCTCTCAGCAACGCCAACGCCATCGACGCCGGCAACACCGTCGAGGAACTCGTCGCGGCGTTCCAGCGGCAACGGCGAACTCGCATGAGCGAGCCCGTCCCGGTCACCGTCGACGGCTACCAGGGGCTCTCCCTCGAGCTTCGCGTCCCGAAGGGCATCGACTTCGCCGCCTGCCCTGACTACAACGTCTGGGAAAGCGATCCTGCCGGCGCGAGATACATGGGAGCGCCGGGCGAGTTCGACCGGCTGTGGATCCTCGACGTCGACGGCGAGGTGGTCGTGCTCACCGTCACCGCCGACCCGGACGTTCCGACGTCCTCCCTCGATCATCTCGCCGACCTGGTCGAGTCGACTGAGTTCATCGCCCGGGATTGACAGGCGGTACCCGCGAGCCCTGTCATCGGCAGAGTCGGATGCGCCCAATCCGAGGAATCAGACGGCGCAGGACGTTACGCCGTCGCCACATCTCTCTATGCAGCGAGGTCTGGGCGTGCCGATGCCCCCGCCGGGTGCTGCTTGTCGGCGGGGCGTCGGGGCGGGGTAGCTACTGCTCGGGCGGATCGCCGGTCGGGCTGTCAGCCGCCCCGTCGGTGAGATCACTTGGGCAGCCGGGGATGGGGGTCAAGCCGGTGGGGGTGACGTCGGTGGTGCCCGAATGGTCGCGGAGGAACACATACCCGTGCGGGGAGGTCCACAGGTACACGCCGGGTTCGGGGATCTTGTACCGCCACGGCGTCAACGTCTTCAACCGGTGATGCCGACGACACAACACGGCCACATTGCACGAACACGTCGCCCCGCCGGCATCGAAGGGCAGGTTGTGGTCGTGGTCGCAACCCCAAGCCGGGCGGGTACACCAGGGGAACACACAGGTCCCGTCGCGCTGATCCACCTGGGTCTTGAGCCGATCCGGCACCTCATACTGGTCGACCCGGATGTGGTCGTTCAGATCCAACACCGGCCTCACCGTGACTTCGGCGTCGGGATGGCCGCACCACTGACGGATCACCTGCGGATGGATCGGGGTACCGGTGTTCTCACACCGCCCCACCCCACCCGCACCACTCAGCGCGTCCTCGGACAGATGCACGAACAACGTCACCGACCGCTTCACCCGGGGGTGGTTTCGAGACGGTCGCTGCGCGACCTCCTCAACCACCGAAGCATCCTGTGTTCCCTTCTCAACTTCTCCGGTGAGGTCGAGGGCGAGCTGGTTGCGGGCGAGCTCGCCCAGGGCGGTGGCGCGGCGGGCGTCCAAGGGGTCGGTCGAGCCGAGGGTCTTGAGCTGCTCCGCGGTCACCACCAGCGCCTGGTCCAGATCCAAGGCATCAGTCAGGTCGAGCTCGGCGTCGAGATGCACGGTGCCGTTGAAGGAGACCTGATCGGCATAGATCCGGACCCGCCTGGTTTCGGGTGAGTAGTCCTCGGCCTCAGTGGTGGTCCAGTCCCCGGAGCGGTGTCGGGCCTCGGTGAGCAACCGGTCCAACTGCGCCCAGGACACCCTCCCGGCCACCGCGGCGAGCTGCTTGTCCACCCACCCCGCAGCCTCAAGGCTGAGATCCATCGTGAGTGAGGCGATCCGCCGGGCTCGCCAGGCCGGCAGCTGCCCGGCCTGGAGGTGTTTCCAGGTCTTCGGCAACCGCCACGCCAGCTCCAACCCCTGCCCGATCAGGCTCTTCCCGGCATCGGTAGTCAGCCCCAGCGCGGCGGCGAACTCGGCGACCGCGAACTCCGCCACCGCCGGCGCCCCCGACCCGGCCAGCGGGAGCATGGCCCCCGACTCCCACCACACCGCCACCTCGGTGTCTTCGACCGGCTCGTGCATCGCCGCCCACGCCACCGCGTCGACCAGCTGTTGGACCGCGGCTGCTTCCTCGGTCCTCTTTGCCGCACGTGCCGAGGCCAGTACCGCGTCCGGGGACCCCGGCACCGGCCCGAAGACACATGCGGAAGTAGGCATGAACCCACCCAAGCAGGCACCACCGACACCCACCCCCCGAAATCGGGCCTTTCCACCGGATCCCGGGTCACGGTCAGATAACGGTTCTCGACCGGCGGTCTCGA
>CAZKEZ010000009.1:0-6431 GCA_964551905.1 uncultured Nocardioides sp.
CCACCGACCAACGCTCCCAGGCCGGAAATGACCCACAGGTACGTCAGGAGGGCCCCCGATCGGGGCATTTGGCGACGGTAGGGGCGCGGCAGATGGGAGGGCGGGCGGGGCGGCAGTCGGCGAGACGGGAAGGAGGCGCGGTCAGTCGAGCAGGCTCCGCCCGATCACCATCCGCTGGATCTGGTTGGTGCCCTCGAAGATCTGGGTGACCTTGGCGTCGCGGAAGTACCGCTCCACGGGGTAGTCGCGGGTGTAGCCGTTGCCGCCGAGCACCTGTACGGCGTCAGTGCTGACCCGCATCGCAGCGTCGGTGGCGGTGAGCTTCGCGATGCTCGCCTGGCGACCGAACGGTCGGCCGGCGTCGCGGAGCCGGGCGGCGAGGAGGTACGTCGCCCGGGCCTGCTCGACCTCGGCGGCCATGTCGGCGAGCAGGAACTGCAGTCCCTGGAAGTCGGCGATCCGGCGGCCGAACTGCTCGCGCTGACCGGCGTACTCCACCGCCAGCGCCAGGCACGCCTGGGCGATGCCGGTCGCGACCGCGGCGATGCCTAGCCGGCCGGAGTCGAGGGCACCGAGCGCGATCCGCATCCCGTCACCCTCGGCGCCGAGTCGCTGCGCAGCCGGAACCCGGGCCTCCTCGAAGAGCACCTGGGTGGTGACGTCGCTGTGCAGCCCCATCTTCTTCTCCGGTGCACCGAAGCTCATCCCGGCGGTCTCGGCCGGCACCACGAACGCCGACAGTCCGCGCCGGGTGTCCTCGGAGGTGCGGGCGAAGAGGATGTAGTAGTCCGCGCACGACCCGTTGCTGATCCACTGCTTGGTGCCGGTGACCACGTAGTCGTCGCCTGACCGGACGGCGCGGGTCCGGATCGCGCTCACGTCGGACCCGGCCTGCGGCTCGGACAGGCAGTACGCCCCGAGCCAGTCGCCCGAGAGCATCCGGGGCAGCCACTCGGAGCGCTGGGCGTCGTCGGCGTTCGCGGCCACCACGTGGCAGGTGAGGGTGTGCACGCTGACGCCGACCGCCACGCTCGGCCACGCGGCGGCGAGCTCCTCGACCACCTGGAGGTACACCTCGTAGGGCTGGTCCCCGCCACCGAGGTCCTCGGGGAACGGCAGGCTCAGCAGGCCGGAGGCCCCGAGCAGCCGGTAAACCTCGCCGGGGAACTCCCCGGCCTCCTCCGCATCCGCCACCCGAGGCGCGAGCTCCTTGGCGGCCAGCTCGCGGGTCAGCTCGAGCAGCGCCTCCGCCTCGTCGCTGGGGAGCAGTCGCTCGACCGTGGTGGACATGGGTCGATCCTAGGATTCCGGCGGCTCGAACGTGAGCGGGACGTACTCCCCCACCTCGAACACGCCGTTCGTCTGCAGCACCACCCACTGGATCCCGGCCGGACGGCCGTCGGTGAAGGTCAGGAGGGTGACTTCGGCGGCCCGCTTCGGCTTGGAGCCGACGGCGATCGCGTACGCCGCCCCGCCGGTCGTGCCCGCCGTGAAGGTGTAGCCCACCTCGCCGTTCTCACCCACCACCGCGGTCGGTCCGGAGCGGACGTGCACGTGCCCGCCGACCACCAGGTCCGCGCAGCCGCGCCGCAGCGCCTCGCGTCCCAGGTTGGCGTCGTGGACGAGCACGGTGCCGACCCGCTCCTCGGAAGCGCACACCTCGTCGGCCACCCGCTGCTCGGTCTCAGTGAACGAGGCACCGGGCTCGTCGCGCCACGCCCCCAGCCCCGAGGACCGCGGGTCGTCGACGCCCCAGAGCCGGACGCCGCCGGGTCCGTCGACCGGGTCGCCGCCCTTCAGGTGGGTCCAGCCCAGGTCCTCGAGGTAGTCGTTCACGAAGTCGCCGTGGTCGTGATTCCCGGACACCGCGTAGCGGTTGTAGTCGGCGAACGCCTCGTCGAGCGAGTCCAGGCTGAACGCCTCCCAGGTGGCCCCGGTGGAGGTGTCGTCGCCGGCGTCGAAGACCGCGGTCGCGCCACCGGCGTCGCCGATCGCCCGGGCCACCTGGTCCATCCCGACGTTGTCGTGCCGGTCCGCGACCACGATCACGACGGTGTCGTCCTCCTCCGGCTGGCGGAGCTCGAGGTCGGCGGCGGCCTCAGCCGCGGCGGCGTACCAGTCCCGGCTGTTCTGGTACGTCGCGATCGCGCTCTCCACCAGCCGACGGGTCTCGGTGCTCGTCACGTCGGTGGTGATCTCGACGTCGGCCAGCTCGGGCGGCAGCGTGACGTCGACGACGTCGGCCAGCGGCGTCCACTCCCGGTCGTCCTCGACCTGTTGCTGCTGACCCCGCCAGGGCTGCACCACCAGCACCGCCGCCACCAGCACCGCCCCGACGACCAGCACCCCGCCCCTGGTGGTCAGGGCGTGCACCAGCTGGGTGCGTCGGTTGGCCCCAAGGAGCAGCCAGAGGCCGAAGGGTACGGCGGCCAGCACGGCCCCGCGCACCAGCGCGGAGATCGCCAGCTCCCGGACCGCCGCATCGACCGTGGCGACCTGACCCTCCGGGTGGCTGGCGATGAAGGCGTAGCGCTGGAACAGCGCCTCGGTGGTGGGCGCCTCGGTCTTGCCGAGGATCAGATCCACACCGATCGCGCGGCCCGACGGCAGCCGCAGGTCGGGAAGCAGCGGCCCGCTATGCAGCACGATCGTCCCGTCCAGAGTGGGCCGGACCACGGTGTCGTGGCTGGCGACCACCACGCTCTTCTCGGAGCTCAGGAAGATCGCGCTCGCGATGAGCAGGGTCAGCAGCAGCCAGCTGAGCAGTCCGGCGACCCAGCGCAGGACGCGGACCATGGAGACGCTCGGCCGGACCATGGCCTCAGCGGCGACCCTGGGCGACGGCGTACAGCGCCACGGAGGCCGCGACGCCGGCGTTGAGGGACTCGAGCTCATCGGTCATCGGGATCGACACCCGGACGTCGCAGGTCTCGCTGACCAGCCGGCCGAGCCCCTTGCCCTCGGAACCGACGACCAGCACCAGCGGGCCGTCGGCGAGGTCGAGGTCGGGCAGCGAGACCTCGCCGTCGGCTGCCAGGCCGGCCACCATGCAGCCCGCCTCCTGGTAGGTCTTCAGCTGCCGGACCAGGTTGGTCGCGCGGGCCACCGGGATCCGGGCCGCGGCCCCGGCCGAGGTCTTCCACGCGGCGGCCGTCATCCCGGCGCTGCGACGCTCCGGGATCACGACGCCGTGCGCCCCGAACCCGGCCGCGGAGCGGATCACCGCGCCGAGGTTGCGCGGGTCGGTGACCGAGTCCAATGCCACGATCAGCGGCGGCGCCCCACTGGCGGCGGCCTCCTCGAGCAGGTCGTCGGGATGGGCGTACTCATAGGGCGGGATCCGGGCGGCCAGCCCCTGGTGCACGGCTCCGCCGGTCATCCGGTCCAACTCGGAGCGCCCCACCTCGAGCAGCGAGATCCCTCCCTCCGCGGCGAGCTGGAACGCCTCGCGCAGCCGGCCGTCCCGGTCGGTCCCCTCGGCGACGTACAAGCCAGTGACGGGTACGCCGGCCCGCAGCGCCTCGACGACCGAGTTGCGACCGGCGACCCACTCGGCGTCGCCGCCGGTGCGCCGCTTGGGGCGGGCCGCCTCCGCGCGCTCGGACTTCATCCGCGACTTGTAGGCCTTGTGGTAGGGCCGGTCCTTGGCCTGCGGCGTAGGCCCCTTGCCCTCGAGGCCGCGCCGCACCCGCCCGCCGGACCCGGCGGCGGGCTTCTTGCTGGTCTTGCGCACCGCCCCGCGGCGCTGGGAGTTCCCGGCCACTCAGATCGACCACTTCGGGCCGGTGGGGGTGTCCTCGATCTCGATGCCGGCGGCCTGGATCCGGTCCCGGATGGCGTCGGCCGTCGCGAAGTCCCGCGCCGCCCGAGCCTCGGCCCGCTGCTCCAGCAGGACGCCCACCAGGGCGTCGACCGCGGCGGTCAGCTTCGCGTCCTCGCCCCCGGTGTCGTGGCTCCAGCTCGGGTCGGCCGGGTCGAGGCCCAGGACGCCGAGCATGGCGCGCACCGTGGCCGCGCACCGGCCGGCCGCCGCGTCGTCCCCGTCGGCGAGCAGCCGGTTGCCCTCACGGACGTGGTCGTAAACCACCGCCACCGCGGCCGGCGTACCCAGGTCGTCGTCCATGGCCGCGACGAACGCCTCCGGCAGTCCCGCGGGCTTCTCTTCCTGGAGCGCGGCGGGCACCCGGTCTAGGAACCCCTCGATCCGTCGGAACCCGGCCGCCGCCTCGTCGAGCGCCTCGAAGGAGAACTCGACGTGCGAGCGGTAGTGCTTCTCGACGATGTAGAAGCGCAGCTCCACCCCGCGCACCCGCTTGAGCACCTCGGGGATCAGCAGGGAGTTGCCCAGCGACTTGCTCATCTTCTCGCCGGCGGTGGTGATCCAGGCGTTGTGCATCCAGTACGTCGCGAAGCGGTGCCCGGCGGCCCGGGACTGCGCCTGCTCGTTCTCGTGGTGGGGGAAGCGCAGGTCGACCCCGCCGCCGTGGATGTCGAAGGCGGAGCCGAGGTACTTCCCCGCCATCGCCGAGCACTCGATGTGCCAGCCGGGTCGGCCCGGGCCGTAGGGCGAGGGCCACGCGGCGGTCTCGGGCTCGGACTCCTTCTTCCACCCCTTCCACAGGGCGAAGTCCCGCGGGTCGCGCTTCCCGCGCGGGTCGGCGTCCTCGGCCGGCTCCATGTCGTCGACGCCCTGCCGGGTGAGCTCGCCGTACTCCGGCCAGGACCGCACGTCGAAGTACACATCGCCCGAGCCGTCCTGCGCCGGATAGGCGTGGCCGCGCTCGACCAGGGCGCCGATCAGCTCCAGGATCTCGGGGACGTGCCCGGTCGCGGCCGGCTCGTAGGTGGGCGGCAGGACGTTGATCGCGGCCAGCGCCCGACCGAGCTCGCGGTGCATGTCGTAGGCGAGGTTGAACCAGGGCCGGCCCTGCTCGGCCGCCTTCACCAGGATCTTGTCGTCGATGTCGGTGACGTTGCGGATGAAGGTGACGTCGTACCCGCTGGTGGTCAGCCAGCGGCGCAGCACGTCGAAGTTCACCGCGGACCGGACGTGCCCCACGTGCGGCTCCGACTGCACCGTCAGCCCGCACACGTAGATCCCGGCCGCGCCCGCGCGCAGGGGCACGAACTCGCGGGTCTCGCGAGTGGCGGTGTCGTAGATCCGGAGCGTCACCCGGCAAGTCTAGGGGCCCACCCACCCCGACTACCGCGCGTTCGTGGTCCCGACTACCGCGCGTTTACCGTCGCCGGAAGCGGCATTTCGGGGCCCGGAAGCGACGGTAGCCCCGCGGTAGTTGGGGGTTTGGCGGGGGCGGGGCGGGTGGGGTGGGTCAGTCGGCGGTGAAGGTGACGGTGTGCCAGCCGGTGGCGCCGTCAGGGAGTACGTCGCGCTCCGTGCCCGTCTGCACCTGGCCGCGCCGGTCGGTCGCGCGGACCCGGAGCCGGTGCTCGCCGGGCGACACCGCCACGGTGGCCGTCCACTGCACCCAGGTGTCGTCGGTGGGCACCCGCGCCACCTCGGCCGGCTGCCACGCCCCGCCGTCGAGGGCGACCTCCACCGCCTCGATCCCGGTGTGCTGCTCCCAGGCGACCCCGCCGACGCGCAGCTCACCCGCGGTCACTCCGGCGCCGGAGCGGGGCACGTCGATCCGCGAGGCCAGCTTCACCGGCGCCTGCTCGGCCCAGCCCTTGTCGGTCCAGTACGCCGTGATCTCGTCGAACCGGGTGACCTCGAGGTCGACCACCCACTTGCACGCGGAGACGTACCCGTAGAGCCCCGGCACGACCATCCGCGCCGGGAACCCGTGCTCGATCGGCAGCGGCTCCCCGTTCATGGCGACCGCGAGCAGGGCGTCGCGGTCGTCGGTCAGGGCCGCCAGCGGGGTGCCGCAGGTCCAGCCGTCCGCGGAGGTCTGGAGTACGGCGTCGGCCCCCTCCTGCACCCCGGCGCGGGCGAGCAGGTCGGCGACCCGCACCCCGCTCCACCAGGCGTTACCGATCAGGTCGCCGCCGACCGGGTTGGAGACGCAGTTGAGGGTGATCCAGGCCTCGGTGAACCGCTCCTCGAGCAGCTCGCGGAATGACAGCTCCAGCTCGCGATCGACGCGGCCGTGGATGCGCAGCGTCCACTCCGCGGGGTCCAGCGCGGGCAGCGCGATCGCGGTGTGGACCAGGTAGAAGTCGTCGTTCGGCGTCCGCCACGGCGTGATCCCGTCGACCCCGACGTGCGCGGCCCGGGGGACCTGCGGCTCGGTCACGCCGGTGAGGCGAAGCAGCTCCCGGGCCCGCTCGACGCGGCGGCGGCCAGCGCCGGCGACCCGGCCCACGACCGTCACCGCGGCGGCGGCCAGCGCGACGCCACCGACCCGCAGCAGGTACCCGCGCCGCGTCGCCCCGCGGGTCGCGGGCGGCGGCTCCTCGGCGCCGTCGGC
>CAZKEZ010000009.1:6531-22124 GCA_964551905.1 uncultured Nocardioides sp.
CGTCACCAGCCAGGTGACCACGCCGGCCAGCGGCGGCAGGAGCTGCAGGCTGGACGCGCCGGGGCGGGTCAGCACCGCGGCCGCGCCGATGACGCCGAGTGCGACGAACACCGCGGCGCCCCACGCCCACCGGCGCCGGGCCAGCAGCCCGGCCACCGCCGAGAGGGCGAGTACGGCGAGCAGGATCACCGCCACGAGCACGGGCTTGTCCGCCGTACCCAGGGTCTGGATGCCCAGCTCCGCGAGGTTGCCGGGGAGCAGCTCGATGATCGCCTCCGCGACCGCCACCACCGGGGACTCGCGCACGGCCAGCAGCGTGGCCGTCAGGTAGCCGACCGCCAGCCCCGCCATCCCGGCGGCTACCCCGCCGAGCGCCCAGGGGGTGCGGGAGGTGCTCATCCCCCGATTGTGTCTCGCGACGCACAGGAGCACAGGAGTACGGCGGGCTCGGGCATGATCGGGGGGTGAGCGACGAGTCGGGCATCCCGCGGGTCGGGGTCGGGACGGACGTGCACCGGCTGGTGGCCGGCCGGCCGATGGCGCTGGCCGGACTCTCCTGGCCCGACGAGCCCGACGGCCTCGAGGGCCACTCCGACGCCGACGTCGCCGCGCATGCGGCCTGCGACGCGCTGCTCTCGGCGGCCGGCCTCGGGGACCTGGGTGAGCACTTCGGCACTGCGGACCCGCAGTGGGCGGGCGCCTCGGGCGTGGCGATGCTGACCGAGACCGCGGCCCGGGTGCGGGCGGCCGGGTACGCGATCGGCAACGTGGCGATCCAGGTGATCGGCAACCGGCCCCGGCTGGGTCCGCGCCGCGCCGAGGCCGAGTCGGTGCTCACCAACGCGGTCGGGGCGCCGGTGTCGGTCTCGGCGACGACGACCGACGGGCTGGGGCTCACCGGCCGCGGCGAGGGGGTGGCGGCGATCGCCACCGCCCTGGTGCACCCAGCTCGCTGACCGGCGGCCGGACGCCCCCCTTGCACCGGTGAGGTACCTCACCTATGGTGAGGACGGACGTGATGACTCTACGCACATTTGTGCAAATAGAGAGTGGTGTGCGCCTCATGACCTCTGCTCCGCTCGCCAGCCCCGAGAACGCCCGCGAGACGCTCACGACGATGTGGTCGATCCGCCGGTTCGAGGAGGCGGTCGACGACCTCTTCGCACGCGGCCTGATGCACGGGACCATGCACCTGTCGATCGGGCAGGAGGCATCGGCCACCGGCGTGTGCCGGGCCCTACGGCAGGACGACGCGATCACCTCGACCCACCGCGGCCACGGGCACTGCATCGCGAAGGGTGCCGACCTGGTCCGGATGATGGCCGAGCTGCTCGCGAAGGAGACCGGCTACTGCCGGGGTCGCGGCGGGTCGATGCACATCGCCGACGTCGCCACCGGGAACCTCGGCGCCAACGGGATCGTCGCCGGCGGCATCCCGATCGCCGCCGGGGCCGGGCTCGCGTTCAAGATGCGCGGCGAGGACCGGGTGGTGGCCTGCTTCTTCGGCGACGGCGCCACCAACGAGGGCGCCTTCCACGAGGCGGTGAACCTGGCGGCGATCTGGCATCTGCCGGTGGTCTTTGTGTGCGAGAACAACAAGTACGGCATGTCCTTCTCCACCGAGAAGTCCATGCTGGTCGAGCACATCAGCGAGCGCGCGGCAGCCTACGGATTCCCCGGCGTCACCGTCGACGGCAACGACGTGGTCGCGGTGTACGACGCCGCCCAGGAGGCCGTGGCCCGGGCCCGGGCCGGTGAGGGTCCCACCCTGATCGAGTCGATCACCTACCGCTGGAAGGGTCACAGCAAGTCCGACAAGAACCTCTACCGCACCAGGGACGAGATCTCCGAGTGGCGGGCCGACGACCCGATCCCGGACTTCGAGCGCCGGGCCGTCGAGGCCGGCCTGCTCGCCGAGGAGGACCTGGCCGGCATCCGCAGCGAGGTGACGGAGCAGCTGCGGAACGCGGTCCGGGTCGCCAACTCCGCCCCCGATGCCGACCCGGCCGACCTGCTCACCGCCGTCTACGCGAGCGCCTGAGGACAGAACCATGACCGTTGACAGCACCTCCGCAGCGCCCGCCGGCGAGCGGGTCATCACCTACTCAGAGGCCGTCCGTGAGGCGATCGGACAGGCCATGGAGGCCGACGAGCGGGTCTTCATGCTCGGCGAGGACATCGGGGTGTACGGCGGCGCCTTCGGCGTCAGCGGCGACCTCTACCACCGGTTCGGCGCCGAGCGGATCCGCGATACCCCGATCTCGGAGCTGGGCATCGTCGGCGCCGCGGTGGGTGCCGCCCTGGCCGGGATGCGGCCGATCGTGGAGATCCAGTTCTCCGACTTCATGAACCAGGCGATGGACCAGATCGTCAACCAGGCCGCCAAGATCCACTTCATGCTCGGCGGGGCGATGAGCGTGCCGATGGTGCTGCGGGCCCCGCTCGGCTCGGGCACCGGCGCCGCGGCCCAGCATTCGCAGAGCCTCGAGGCCTGGTTCGCCCACGTGCCCGGCCTCAAGGTGGTCATGCCCGCCACGGCCGCCGACGCGAAGGGCCTGCTGCTGGCCGCCATCGACGACCCCAACCCGGTGATCGTGCTCGAGCACAAGCTGCTCTACCGGGAGTCCGGGCCGGTCCCCGAGGAGCCGTACCGGACGCCGTTGGGCGAGACCGCCGTACTCCGGACCGGCTCCGACCTGACCATCGTGGCCACCGGCGTGATGGTCTCCCGCGCCGTGAACGCCGCCGAGCAGCTGGCCGGGGAAGGCATCGAGGCCTCGGTCATCGACCCCCGCACCCTCAGCCCACTCGACGACGCGCCCATCCACGAGGACGTCTCCCGGACCGGCCGGGTGCTGCTGGTGCAGGAGGCACCGGGTCATGCCGGGTTCACCGCGGAGATCGCAGCCCGGATCACGGAGTCGCCGACGATCTACCGGCTGCTGGCGCCGGTGAAGCGGCTCTCGGGGCTCGACGTACCGATCCCCTACGCACCGCAGCTCGAGAAGGCGTGCGTACCCCAGATCCCCGACATCACCGACGCCGCCCGGACGCTGGTCAAGGAGTCCTGATGGCACGGCTGGCGATCCGGATGCCGAAGATGTCGATGACCATGACCGAGGGCGAGGTCGCCAACTGGCTGGTCTCGGTCGGCGACGAGATCGCCGTGGGCGACGTGGTGTGCGAGGTGATGACCGACAAGGTCGACATGGAGGTCGAGAGCACCGTCGCCGGAACGCTGGTCGAGATCGTGCACGACTCCGGCATGGTCGACGTCGGCGAGCCGATCGGCTGGGTCGAGGGCGAGGACGACGGTGGCGGCTTCGGCGACCTGCTCCTCGAGGACCCCGTCCCCGACGCACCAACCGAAATGGCTGCCCCGGACCCGGAAACCACGACAAATTTGGTTGGTACGTCGGCAAACGGGCCCGTGGCGGCAGTGCCGGCGGCGCGGGGGTTGGCGCGGGAGCACGGGGTCGACCTGGAGAGCGTGACCGGCTCCGGTGCTGACGGGCTGGTCACGGTGGCCGATGTCGAGGCTGCGCTCGCCGGTGGGACCCCCGGCGCTGCCTCGGCACCGGCCACACCCGCTCCACCGGCGGCTCCGGCTGCCCCCGCGGCTCCGGCTGCCCCCGCGGCCCCCGCGGCTCCGGCTGCCCCCGCGGCCCCCGCCGCACCGGCTCCCCCGGCGGCTGCAGCCGCCGCGCCGGCGAAGGCCGCGGGCGGGCGGGACCGACGCGCCGCGGTGCGCAAGATCGTGGCCCGGATCATGGAGCCCTCGGCCCTGATCCCCCAGTTCACGGTCTGGCGCGAGCTGCTGCTCGACGGCGTCGACCGACAGGGCCGCTCGTGGACCACCGTGCTGCTCCAGGCGTACGCCGGCGCGCTGCGCGACGTACCCGAGCTGCTGAGCCGCTGGGAGGACGGCGGCCCGGTGGACAGCGGACCACCGTCCATCGCGCTGGCCGTCGCCACCGACCGGGGACTCCTGGTGCCGGTGTTCGCCGAGCCGGACGCCCAGGACCCGGACCGGCTGGACCAGGAGATCCGGGAGGTGGTGGCGGAGGCGCAGCAGGGCCGGATCGGCCCGGCCTACCTCGGCGTCGCCAACGGCTCGCTCTCCAACCTGGGTGGCCTCGGCGTGGACCAGTTCCAGGCACTGCTGACCCCGCCCCAGGCCAGCGTGCTCTCGCTCGGGTCGATCGCGCAGCGCCCGGTCGCCGTACCCGGCGGCGTCGGGCTCGCGCTGACCCTGCATGCCGGCCTGACCGTCGACCACCGCGTCGCCGACGGTGTCCACGCCGCCCAGCTGCTCGAGGCCCTGGCCCGTCGCCTCGGCGGCGGACCCGGCGCCTGACCGGACCAACCCCGACCAGGAGGTCGCTCATGAAGAGGGTGCTCGTCATCTGCGGCACCGGAGTCGCCACGTCAACGGTGGTGGCCAACGAGATCCGCGACCACTGCTCCGCCCAGGGCATCGACGTCACCGTGAGTCAGGGCAAGGTCATGGACCTGCTCTCCGGTCAGCCCGATGCCGACCTCATCGTCTCCACGACCGCGGTGCCCGACCACATCACGGTGCCCGTCGTCGCGGGGCTGCCCTTCCTGACCGGGATGGGCAAGGACTCAGCTCTCGACGAGGTCACCCGAGTCCTCAGCCAGAACCCCGGCTAGCCCACGCCCGGGGAATCCCCGGGCCGTCCACCTCCGCCTCCGTTTCCGCGCGTCGGGACCGGAGCCTCCGGCCACCCGAAAGGAGACCCACCCATGGAAGCCATCTCCGCCTATCTGAACGACCTCGGGGCCGCCGTGGCCCTCCCGATCCTGATCACGATCTTCGCGCTGCTGCTCGGCCAGTCCTTCGGACGGTCGCTGCGCTCCGGCATCCTGATCGGCGTCGGCTTCGTCGGCATCAACCTCGTCATCGGGCTGATGTTCGCCCAGGTGAGCCCGGTCGCCACCGCGATGGCCGAACGCTTCGACGTCAACCTCGACGTCATCGACGTCGGCTGGCCCTCCAGCGCCGCGATCGCGTTCGGCTCCCAGGTCGGCGCGGTGATCATCCCGTTCTGCCTGGCTCTCAACGTGGTGCTGCTGCTGGTCGGCCTGACCCGCACCTTCGACATCGACCTGTGGAACTACTGGCACTTCGCCCTGGTCGGCGCCCTCGTCGCGGTCAGCACGGACAACTTCTGGTGGGGCATGTTCTCCGCCGGAGTCATGATGATCATCGTCCTGGCGCTGGCCGACTACGCGGCCCCCATGATCCAGAAGTACTTCAACTTCCCCGACATCTCCTTCCCGCACGGCACCAGCGCGCCGTACGCCGTCATCGCCATGCCGCTGAACTGGGTGATGGACCGGATCCCCGGCCTCAACAAGGTGGAGGCGGACCCGGCCGCGATCCAGCGCCGCTTCGGCATCTTCGGTGAGACCGTCTTCCTCGGTGCGGCGATCGGTCTGCTGCTCGGCCTGGCCGGCTACGGGTTCGACGACCCGCGCGGGGACTCCATCGCGATCCTCAGCCTCGGCATCAACGTCGCCGCGATCATGGTGATCCTGCCGCGCATGGTCTCGATCCTGATGGAGGGTCTGATCCCGATCTCCGAGGCGGCCCGCACGTTCGTGCAGAAGCGGTTCCCCGGACGCACCTACTACATCGGCCTGGACTCGGCCATCGCGATCGGCCACCCGGCCGTGATCGCCACCTCGCTGATCCTGGTGCCGGTCACCCTGTTGGTGGCGATCCTCCTCGAGCCGCTCGGCAACCGGGTGCTGCCACTGGTCGACCTGGCCACCATCCCCTTCATCGTGGCGGTGATGGTGCCGATCTTCCGGGGCAACATCATCCGCTCGGTGATCGGTGGCGCCATCGCCATCGGCGGCGGCCTCTTCATCGCGACCGCGCTGGCGTCGACGTTCACCGAGGTGGCGACCGACTCCGGCTTCGAGAACACCACCGGGGCGGCCGAGATCTCCTCCCTCGTGGACGGCGCGAACCCGCTCACCGGCCTGCTGGTGCTGCTGGGTGAGATCGGACCGGTCGCCAACGTGATCGGCCTGGTCCTGGCCCTGGCCTTCGCCTGGTTCGTCCGGGGCGTGGTGCGCAAGCGCGACGCCGCCGCGCTCGCCGAGGCGGAAGCCGAGACGGCCGGGTGACCGGATGACCGGAACCCCGGACGCCGAGCCGGTGGCCTCACTGAGCTTCGTGAGGCCACCGGTCGGCGACGTCGACGAGGCGCTGCGGCTGCTGGCCGGGGCAGCGGTGGAGCAGGGCTACGCCCACGACACCCTTCCCGACGCCCTCGCCGACCGTGAGCAGAAGTTCCCCACCGGGCTGCCCACCCCGCTGCCGTGCGCGATCCCGCACGCCGACGCGAAGCATGTACGTCGCCCCGGCATCGGGCTGCTCGCGGCGGCCGACCCGCTCCGGTTCGGCGAGATGGGCACCCCCGACCGCCACGTCGACGCGCGTCTCGTCGTACTCCTGCTGGTCGACGACCCGAGCCAGCAGGTGGCCCTCCTGGGCCGGGTGGTCAAAGCCCTCCAGCGGCCGGACCTGGAAGAGGTGCTGTTCGCCGGGCTCGAGACCCCCGACGACCTGGCGACCCGCTTCGCTGTCGCGATGGGGACCTGACAGCGGGCCCCAAGACTCGGACGTGGGTCTTGACCGTGAGCCCCGTCACACTCTAGGTTCGTTGGAACATATGTGAGTGTCTTCTTCACGGAGGTGACAATGCCCGCGCCACGCGATCCCAGCACGCTGCTGGCGGCCGCGCGGCTCTACTACCTCGAAGGGCACTCGCAGCAGGAGATCGCCGGGACCCTGGGCACCAGCCGGTCCAACGTCTCGCGGATGCTCACCGAGGCGCAGCGCCAGGGCATCGTCGAGATCCGGGTGCACGACCCGGCTGGCCGGGCCCGGGACCTCGAGACCGCCCTCTGCAAGCGCTTCGGGCTCGAGGAGGTGCGGGTCGCCGCCCGCGGCACCGGCAGCGCCGAGCGCGTCGTCGAGCAGGTGGGGACGCTGGCCGCCCAGCTGCTCCTCCAGTTGCTCGGCGACGGGATGACGATCGGCATGTCGTGGGGCAAGGCGCTCCAGTCGATGGTCTGGGCGACCGCCTCCGACCACGACTACAACGCCCAGGTCGTGCAGCTGGTCGGCGGCATGTCCTCGATCAGCAACGAGATCAGCGGCCACGAGCTGGTCCGGGAGCTGGCGGCGCGGCTCGGCTCGTCGTACCGCTTCCTCCACGCCCCGGCGACCTTCTCCTCGACCGCGGCCCGGGACGCGATGCTGAGCGAGCCGTCGGTGGCCCACGCCCTGGACGCGGCCCGCGATGCGGAGCTGGCGTTCGTCGGGATCGGCACCCCCAGCCACGGCTCGTCGGCGGCGATCCTCTCCAGCCTCGCCCTGACGATGGACGAGGAGAAGGACTTCTGGGCGACCGAGCCGGTGGGCGACGTGGCGGCGCGCTACTACACCGCCACCGGTGCGGCGGTGCGCGGCGCCGTCGAGGACCACGTGCTCGGCGTGTGCCTGGACGACCTGGTGGCCATCCCCCAGGTCGTCGGTGTGGCGTCGGGCCGCGCCAAGACCCCCGGCGTGCTCGGCGCGCTGCGGGGCAACCTGATCGACTCGATCGTCTGCGACGAGAGCCTGGCCCAGAGCGTGCTCAGCCGGGCCGGTGACCCTGGAGGAGACCTCTGATGCATCCCGCCTTCTGGATCCTGCTGGCCATGGTGGCCGGCTGGATCGTGCAGCTGTACCTGACCTACCGCCAGGGGGTGGCGTTCAACAGGGACGTCGCGACCCTCCGGGCGTCCGGGAAGGTCTCGGTGGGGTCGGGCGGCAAGCGCTACCGCGGGGGACGCGCGTACGTCGCCATCGCCGTCGACGACTTCAACATCGTCCGTGACGCCATCACCCTCACCGGGTGGACGACCTTCGCCCGAGCCAAGCCGCTGCCGGTCCTGGTGGGGATGAAGGCCAACCAGCTCAAGGGCACTCGGGAGATCCCGGAGCTCAACAGCCCGCAACGCGAGGCCGCTCGTCAGGCGGCCACCTTCCTCACCAGAGAGGGGGAGCCGACCACCATCCGACTGAAGTGAGAGTGGTCGGGCGGGACCCCCCGCAACGCGCCACCCGAACCGATGCCAGGCAAGCATCACACGGCAGGCCCACGACGGGCCGACTCGACGAGGAGAAATCATGCCACTCACACCTTGGGCCGCGGTGATCTCCGCGGCCGACGAGACCACGGTCGAGGACCCCTCCGGGTTCTTCGGCGCGCTGGCCTCGGCGGCCGAATGGTTCATCGGCCTGTTCAACGCCGGCGGCGAGGTCTTCATGGGCCTCGTGGTGGGGATCGTGCCCACGCTGATCGTGCTGCTGACCGCCGTCAACGCCCTGATCCGGATCATCGGCATCCACCGCATCGACAAGCTCGGGGAGATGGCCGGCCGTCCGGGCATCCAGTGGTACCCGGTGCGCTACCTGGTGCTACCCGTGCTGGCGGTGTTCTTCCTGACCAACCCGATGGCCTACACCATGGGCCGGTTCCTGCCGGAGCGGTACAAGCCGGCGTTCTACGACTCCGCGGTGTCGTTCGTGCACCCGATCACCGGCATCTTCCCGCACGCCAACCCCGGTGAGCTCTTCGTCTACCTGGGCATCGCCGCGGGCGTCACGGGCTACAACGCCAACTTCGGCACCAACTACTCGACCAGCGAGCTGGCCGTGCGCTACCTCGTCGTCGGCATGGTGGTGATCCTCATCCGAGGCATCGTCACCGAGCTCATCACCGCCCGCATGATCGCGCGGCAGTCCAGCGCCACCGAGGAGGCCGCGGCATGAGCACCAACACTGCACCGAAGAAGTCCGGAGGGGCGATGGGCGGCTTCAGCAAGGTCCTCGTCTCGGTCGGCAAGTCCGTCGGCGGCGTCGTCGGCACGCTCTACCAGGCGGGCCGCGACACGATCGACACGATCATCCGCAACATCCTGCCGTTCATGGCGTTCATCGCCGTCCTGATCGGCATCATCAACGAGACCGGCATCGGCGACTGGCTCGCCCACCTGATCGAGCCGCTGGCCGGCAGCCTGATCGGGTTGCTCGCGATCAGTATCTTCTGTGCGATCCCGGTGCTCTCGCCGGTGCTCGGCCCTGGTGCGGTCATCGCCCAGGTCGTCGGCGTCCTGCTCGGAACCCGGTTCGCCGAGGGCGACATCCCGCTGCAGTACACCCTGCCGGCGCTGTTCGCGATCGACCCCCAGGTCGGCTGTGACTTCATCCCGGTCGGTCTGGCTCTCGGTGAGGCGGAGCCAGAGACAGTGGAGGTGGGTGTGCCGGCAGTGCTGATCTCCCGGCTCTTCACCGGCCCGCTGTCAGTGGTGATCGCCTACTTCGCCAGTTTCGGGCTCTACACGTCCGCGAACTGACCATCCAAGGAGGAAACAGAACATGACCGACTACAAATCAGTCGTCGTCTCGGCAGGTCGCGGCGGATGGGGTGGTCCGCTGACGATCACCCCGTCTGCGGACAAGCCGCTGGTGGCGTCCATCACCGGGGGTGGGATCCACCCCGTCGCGCAGAAGATCGCGGACCTGACCGGAGGCGAGGTCTTCGACGGGTTCGCGAGCTCGGCCCCGTTCGAGAAGCTGGCCGTCGCCGTCATCGACTGCGGCGGTACGGCGCGGGTCGGCGTCTACCCCATGAAGAAGGTCCTCACCGTGGACATCCACGCCACCAGCCCGGCCGGGCCGCTGGCGCAGTTCATCACCGAGGACCTGTTCGTCTCCGGGGTCAAGCCCGAGGACGTGGCAGAGGCATGAGCGCCGCCGACTCGGCGCCGGCCGGTGGGACGGTGGTGTACGAGTCGGTGGTGACAGCGGTGGGCGGCCAGGTCGAGGCGTTCCTCGACCATGGCCTGCTCATCTTCTTCGGTGACCAGTCCCCGGCGGAGCTGCACGACATCTCCGTCCTGCACTCCGCCGGGGTCGCCGAGGACGGGCCCCGGGTCGGTGACCTCATGGAGCTCGGCGACACCCGACTCGAGATCCTCGCCGTCGGCGAGGTCGTCCGCGACAACCTGCTCAACCTGGGGCACCTCGACCTGAAGGCCGACGGTCGCACGGAGGCGAAGCTCCCCGGCGACGTGTGCGTGCGGGTCGGCGAGCTGCCCCTGCTGCGGACGGGGGACTCGTTCCGCATCATCCGAACCGCTGAGGAGAACGGGGAGACAGCATGAGCTACCGCACCAGGCTCCAGCACCGGCTGGACGAGACCGGCCGACCCCTGCGAGTCGGCCTGATCGGTGCCGGCCAGATGGGCCGCGGCTTCGCGGCCCAGCTGCTCAAGATGCCCGGCGTCGCGCTCTCCGCGGTGTTCGACGTGGAGCGCGAGCGGGCCGAGGAGGCCTTCCGGCAGGCCGGGGTCACGCCGTCCGCGGCCCGCGACACCGACGCCGCGGCCCGGGCCATCGAGAACAACGAGTCGGTGGCGATGGGCGGCGTCGACGAGATCGGCGCACTCCCACTGGACATCGTGGTCGAGGCGACCGGCGTACCCGACGTCGGCGCCCGCTGCGCCATCGAGGCACTCGCCTCGGGCATGGACTACGCCACGCTGAACGTCGAGCAGGACGTGACCGTGGGGCGCTACATGCTGCGCCTCGCGGAGGAGTCGGGGCAGATCTACTCGGTGTGCCGCGGTGACGAGCCGGTGGAGACCAAGATCCTGGTCGACTTCGCCCGCGACCTGAACTTCGAGGTGATCTGTGCGGGGAAGGGGAAGAACAACCCGCTCAACCCCTACGCCACCCCCGCCGACCTGGCCGCCGAGGCCGCCGCGAAGAAGATGAACCCCAAGATGCTGTGCGAGTTCGTCGACGGCTCCAAGGCGATGATCGAGATGGCCGCCCTGGCGAACACGACAGGCCTGGAGATGAGCAAGCGCGGCATGTACGGCCCCGAGTCGACGGTGCCCACGCTCCACGACACCTTCCGGCTCCAGGAGGACGGCGGGGTGCTCGACCGTCCCGGCGTGGTCGACTACTGCATCGGCCCGGTGGCGCCGGGGGTGTTCGTGGTGGTCCGGTCCGACGACCCGTACGTCGTGCACGAGATGGACTACCTGGCCATGGGACCGGGGCCGTACTTCTCGCTCTACCGCCCCTACCACCTGGCCTCCATCGAGGCGCCGCTCACCGTGTACGAGATGGCGCTGGACCGGACGCCCAGCCACACCTCGGAGTACTGGACCTCCGAGGTTGGCGCCGAGGCGAAGCGGCCGTTGAAGGCCGGCGAGGTGATCACCGGGATCGGGACCGACACGATCCGCGGCGTCGCCGACAAGGCCGACGACTTCCTCGCCGACGGCTGCGTGCCGCTGGGGATCCTCGCTGGCGCCCGGCTGCGACGCGACGTGCCGGTGGACCACATGCTCACCTACGACGACGTCGAGCTCGATGACGGCGCGATCATCGTGCAGATGCGCCGGCACCAGGAGGCGATGGCCCGTGGCGAGGCGGTCCCCGGGCTGGCGGAGCTGCGGGCCGCCTTCGGCACCAGCGCCGCTGGTTGAGGAGCGCATTTCGAGACGGCCGCGTCCCTCGGCCTCCTCAGGAACCGCGCAGCGAGCGTCTCGAAACCAGCGATGCCGCCAGCGAGGGTTACGCTCCCCAGGTGTCTCCCGCCCCGCCGTCCGCGCCTCGTCCCGGGCCACCCCGGACCGCGCTGATCATGCTCGCCGGAGGCGACGGGCAGCGGGTCGGTCACGACACCAACAAGGTGCTCCTCCCCCTGGCCGGGCGCCGGGTCTTCACCTGGTCGATCCGGTGGGCGCGCCAGCTCGCCCACGTCACCCACACGGTGCTGGTGATCCGGGAGCAGGACCGCGCCACGGTCATGGCGACCCTGGACCGGGAGGTCGAGGACCCGGCCGTCATCGTGGTGCCCGGCGGCACTACCCGGCACGGGTCGGAGTGGGCCGGGCTGCAGGCGCTGGCCCCGGCGATCGAGGCGGCGGAGGTCGACGTCGTGGTCATCCATGACGCCGCCCGGCCGCTGGCCGGCACGGCGCTGTTCGCGTCGGTGATCGAGGCGGGCCACCGCTTCGGCGGGGCGCTGCCGGCCCTCACCCAGGGGTCGCTGGCGGCCATGGTCGACGGGCTGGACGCACCGGCCCAGCGCGTGATCGCCGTGCAGACACCGCAGGCGTTCGTCGCCCAGCCCCTGCTGTCCGCGTACACCCGCGCCGCCGAGGACGGCTTCATCGGCACGGACACGGCCAGCTGCATGGAGCGCTACACCGAGCTGCCGGTGCACTGGGTGCCTGGGGACGCCCGCAACGTCAAGATCACCTTTCCCGAGGACCTGTTCCTGGCCGAGCGGCTGCTGGCCCGGGCGGAGTGGGATCTCTCGGACCGGCCGGGGCGGGCGGCGCCGGTTCCGCACCGGCAGGCACACTGGAGAGACCGGTGGCGCCGAGGGGAGCAATCATGAGCGAGGTGCACGCGGACCTGGCGTGCGAGACGTGCAACGACGTCACCGAGCACGAGCTCCACTACGCCGGGCGTCTCCTGGAGTCGGTGCGCTGCACCCGCTGCGGGACGCACATGGAGCTGTCGCAGCGCGTGCTGCTGCCGGCGTACGCACACGACCTGGAGCAGCGCATCGTCAGCAAGCCGCGCCGGCTCTGGCACCGCGCCTCCCGCGACCCGAAGACCTTCGTCCGCACCCTCCCGGGGGCGCTGCTCCGCCAGCCGGTGAAGTTCGTCCGGGAGTTCTGGTCCCTCGTGCGCCGCTAAAACCCCAACTCCCGCGGGGTTACCGTCGCCAAATGCCCGGTTTCCGGGGCTCCGAGCGACGGTAACCCCGCGGCAGACGGGCCAGACGCACAGCCGGAGGGGGGTGCCGGGCGAGGGTCAGGCGGAGGGGTGGCGCAGCTGGTGGCTCATCTCGTCGACGCACTCGAGGAGGTGCACCGACGCCTCGTCCTCGACGCGCCGGCCGATCAGCGGCGCTCGGACCAGGCGTACGGCGGTGCGAGCGCGCGCCCAGGCCACCAGGGCGCCGAAGTCGGCCACCGGCGGCGGCGAGCCGGCGCCGTCCAGGACCGCCCGGTCGAGCACGACGGGGGCGGTAACGATCCCGAGACCGTCGCGATCGAGCGTGCCCTCGATCCGGTCGCCGACGACGGTCTTGACGGTGTCGGTGACCGGCCGGTACGCCGCCAAGCTCACCAAGGCCCCGGCGTCACCCGAGGGCTCGTCGCGAGCGTGGTCCAGCGCCGTACGCAGCAGCGAAGCCGGGGTGAGCGGGCAGAGCGGGTCGTGCAGCAGCACCGGCCCAGCGGGCCGGTCGGCCCACCACTCGACAAGCGAACGGACCCGGGTGCCCGGAGGCAGCAGCACGTCGTCCACCGCCGGCCGCTGGCCGGGCCCGTCGTCGACCAGCAGCGTCGGCGCCAGGCCAAGGCCAGCGAGGGCCTCGGCGGCGTGGAGGTACAGCGGCCGGCCGTGCAGCGTCGCGAACGGCAACGCCCCACGACCGGCGAGCACCACCACCCCGTCCACGGGGTGTCCGGCGGGACCGGTCAGGAGGCCAGGACCTCGTCGAGAATGGTCTCGGCCTTGTCCTCGTTGGTGTGCTCGGCGAGCGCGAGCTCGGAGACCAGGATCTGGCGCGCCTTGGCCAGCATCCGCTTCTCCCCGGCCGACAGGCCGCGGTCGCGCTCCCGGCGCCACAGGTCGCGCACGACCTCGGCCACCTTCATGACGTCACCGCTGTGGAGCTTCTCGAGGTTGGCCTTGTAGCGCCGCGACCAGTTGGTCGGCTCCTCGACGTGGGCGGCCCGCAGTACGTCGAAGACGCGGTCCAGGCCTTCCTTGTCCACCACGTCACGCACCCCGACCAGGTCGAGGTTGCACGCGGGGACCCGGACCACGAGGTCCTGCTGGGCGACGATCCGCAGGACGAGGTACTGCCGATCCTCCCCCTTGATCTGCCGCATCTCGATGTCTTCGATGACGGCGGCGCCGTGATTTGGGTAAACAACCGTTTCGCCAACGGTGAAAGTCATATGTCAAGTACCCCTTCCTCGGTGACCAGTCTAACACGCCCCACCTGACCCCCTGACCGCGTTTGTGCAGGTCAGAGGCACATTGAGGGCTTGACAGAACAGCCCACCGTGTGCCTCGACCGGGTCGGTGCGAGGCCGTGGACCCGCCCGGGACAGCCCCGGCCGCATCCACGCCGCGGACCGATAGGCTGACCCCGAACCCGTTCGGACGGTCGCGCCGTCCACGACCCGCGAAGGCAGAGGATTCCATGCACCTCCGACGCACCACCGCGCTCGCGACCGGCGCGCTGCTTCTCGGCACCCCGCTGCTCTCCGGCTGCAACGCCCTGGACGGGCGCGAGGAGCCGACGACGAAGGTGTACACCCCCGCCGCCGGGGCTAACAACCGGGACGCGTCCGTGGACATCCTGGGCGCAGTGATCGTCTCTGCGGAGGCCGGCTCCGGCACCTTCATCACCACTCTGGTCAACAACTCCAATGACGCGACGGCGCGGCTGCAGTCGCTGGCCGGCGCCGGTGCGGACGCCGCGCTCGAGGTGCCCGACTTCGACGACGTCGAGGTGCCAGCGCGCGGGCTGGTCAACCTCGCCGACTCCCAGGGCCTCACCGTGAACGGCGAGTTCGAGGCCGGGCAGTTCGTGGAGCTGGAGGTGGGCTTGAGCACCAACGAGACAGTGATCGTGAAGGTGCCGGTGGTCCCGGACGGCGGCTACTTCGCCGGCCTCGACACTTCCACCTCCTAGGAGACGCCCGATGACGCACACGCTGATCCTGCTCCGCCACGGCGAGAGCGAGTGGAACGCGAAGAACCTCTTCACGGGCTGGGTGGACGTGGCGCTCACCGAGAAGGGCCGGGTCGAGGCGGTCCGCGGCGGCGAGCAGCTGCGGGAGGCCGGGCTGCTGCCTGACGTCGTACACACCTCGGTCCAGCGACGCGCGATCAACACCGCCTGCCTCGCCCTCGACGCCGCCGACCGGCACTGGATCCCGGTGCAGCGGTCGTGGCGGCTCAACGAGCGGCACTACGGCGCCCTGCAGGGGAAGAACAAGAAGGAGACCCTCGAGGAGTACGGCGAGGAGCAGTTCATGCTGTGGCGCCGCAGCTTCGACGTACCCCCTCCTCCGCTGGACGACGACGACCGGTGGTCCCAGGTGGGCGACCCGCGCTACGCCGACCTCGGCGACGAGATGCCGCGCACCGAGTGCCTCAAGGACGTGATCGCGCGGATGCTGCCCTACTGGCACTCCGGCATCGTCCCCGACCTGCAGTCCGGGAAGACGGTGCTGGTGGCCGCCCACGGCAACAGCCTGCGCGGCGTGGTGAAGCACCTCGACGGGATCAGCGACCAAGACATCGCCGGGCTGAACATCCCCACCGGGATGCCGTTGGTGTACCGGCTCGCCGAGGACTTCTCCCCCACGGTGCCGGGCGGCGAGTACCTCGACCCCGACGCCGCCGCGGCCGCTGCTGCCGCCGTGGCCTCCCAGGGCCGCTGACGCCGGGCCGCT
>CAZKEZ010000009.1:22224-46622 GCA_964551905.1 uncultured Nocardioides sp.
AGAGGGAGTCGACGGGCTCCGGGAGCTCGCCGGTCACCACGAACGCCACCCGCTGCGCCACCGACACCGCGTGGTCGGCGATCCGCTCGTAGTAGCGACCCAGCAGCGCGATGTCGACGGCCGGCTCGACGCCGTGGTCCCAGTCGGCGCCGAGCAGCTCGGTGAAGCTGGTGCGCCGCAGCTGGTCCATCTCGTCGTCCATGCGGTGCAGCTCCTCGGCGGCGTCGGCGTCGCGCTCACCGATGATCCGGGTCACCCGGCCCACCATCTCCCGCGCCACCGACGCCATCCGGAACATCGTGGGCCGGGCGCTCTCGGGTACGGCGAGATAGGGCACCCGCAGCCGCGCGATCTTGGCCACGTGCACCGACAGGTCGCCCATCCGCTCGAGCTCGCTGACCATCCGCAGCGCGGCGACGACGGTCCGCAGGTCGCCGGCGACCGGCTGCTGCAGCGAGAGGATCGAGAACGCCAGGTCCTCCACCCGCTCCGCCGCCAGGTCGATCGAGACGTCCGCGCTGATCACCGACTCGGCGATCTGCGCGTCGCCGGTCATCAGCGCCTCGGTGGCGTGACGTACCGCGTTCTCCACGTCCCGGGAGATCGCCGCGAGGTCGGTGAAGACGGTGTCGAGCTGCTCATGGAATGCCTGCCGCATGTGCCCCACCGTAGGCAGCGCCGGTGAACCGACGACGAAGCCCGGTAAACGGCAGGTGAACAGTCGTCGAGCGTCCGCCGCAGGAGTTCGGGCGGGCCCGGCGACCGCCGTACCATCGCAACGTGGACCCCACGACGCAGGCCGCGCTCGCCGCCATCGTCGGCGCGCTGGTGGCCGGCGGCGCGGTGCTGGCCTGGCACATCTCCGACCGCCAGTTCCATCCCGACCCTCCGCCGGAGGAGTCGGTCCTGCCCGCCGGCGTGGCGGCGGTGCTCTCGGTGCTGCGCAGCAGCGCGGTCGTCGTCGACGAGAACGACGTGGTGCTGAAGGCGTCGGCGCCGGCGTACGCGATGGGCATCGTCACCGGCAACGACCTCGCGGTCGCGGACCTGACCCGGTTGGTGCATGAGGTACGGCGCGACGGGCAGGTCCGCGAGACCGACCTGCTTCTGCACCGCCCGGGACATCCGCAGCGACACGTCAGCGCCCGGATGGCGCCGCTGGGCGCCCGGCTGATCCTGGCGCTCGTGGAGGACCGTACCCGCGAGCGCCGGCTGGAGGCGGTGCGGCGCGACTTCGTGGCCAACGTCAGCCACGAGCTGAAGACGCCGGTGGGCGCGATCCGGCTGCTCGCCGAGGCGACCGGCGACGCCGCCGACGACCCGGTCGCGGTGCGCCGGTTCAGCGGCCGGATGATCACCGAGAGCGAGCGGCTCACCACGCTGGTGCAGCAGATCATCGAGCTCTCGCGGCTGCAGGACGACTACCCGCTGGAGTTGCCGAGCACGGTCCCGGTCGACAAGGTCCTGAGCCTGGCCGCCGACACCAGCCGGACCGACGCGGAGGCCGCCGGCATCGAGATCGTCGTCCAGGGTGACCCCACGCTCGAGGTCTTCGGAAACCTCGAGGAGATCGCGCTGGCGGTGAGCAACCTGGTCGCGAACGCGGTGACCTACTCCGACTCCGGCGGCAGTGTGGTGATCTGCGCGAAGGGCCACCCCGAGACCGTCGACATCTCGGTCATCGACCAGGGCGTCGGCATCCCGGCCGGCGAGATGGAGCGGATCTTCGAGCGGTTCTACCGGATCGACCCCGCCCGGCACCGCTCGACCGGCGGCACCGGGCTGGGCCTCTCGATCGTCAAGCACGTGGCCGCTACCCACGGCGGGGACGTCCGCGTCTGGTCGCTGGAGGGGCAGGGGTCGACGTTCACGCTGACCCTGCCCCGCTGTGTGCGGGAGGGTACGTCGTGACGCGGGTACTGGTCGTCGAGGACGAGGAGAGCTACAGCGACGCGTTGACCTACCTGCTGCGGCGGGAGGGGTACGACGTCGACGTGGCGGCCACCGGCCCCGACGCGCTCGCGCACTTCGACCGGACCGGGGCCGACATCGTGCTGCTCGACCTGATGCTGCCCGGGCTGCCCGGCACGGAGGTGTGCCGGCAGATCCGGCAGACCTCGAACGTGCCGGTGATCATGGTCAGCGCCAAGGACGACGAGATCGACAAGGTCGTGGGGCTGGAGCTGGGTGCCGACGACTACGTCACCAAGCCGTACTCCCCGCGCGAGCTGGTGGCCCGGATCCGCGCCGTGCTCCGCCGTGGCGTGGAGCCAGACTTGCCGCCGACCGTTCTTGAGGCCGGTCCGGTGCGGATGGACGTCGAACGGCACCAGGTCACCGTCCGCGGCTCCGACCAACGGCTGCCACTCAAGGAGTTCGAGCTGCTGGAGTTCTTCTTGCGCAACCCCGGCCGGGTCCTGACCCGCGGCCAGCTCATCGACCGGATCTGGGGCTCCGACTACGTCGGCGACACCAAGACGCTCGACGTGCACGTCAAGCGGCTGCGGGCCAAGCTCGAGGAGGACCCCTCCGACCCCCAGCTCCTCACCACCGTCCGCGGACTCGGCTACAAGCTCGACGCCTAACCGACCCGGCGCAAATGGCGGGCGACCCGGCGCAAATGGCGGGCGGCCCGGTCGAGGTGTCCGAAACCCGCGCGACTGGTGGGGGTGGCCTCCTCTAGCGTTCCCGTCATGGCCAGCACCTCCACCTCCACGAGCCCGGGCCGACCGACGACCGACGTACCCTCCTGGCTGCCATTGACCGCGGTCGGCATCACGCTGGTGCTGTGGGCCTCGGCGTTCGTGGCGATCCGCTACCTCGGCGAGGACTTCTCGCCCGGCGCGTTGTCGCTGGGACGCGTACTGGTCGGCGCGGTGTGCTTGGGCGTGGTGGCGGTCGGCCGGGGGCTGGCTCGCCCGACCGGGCGGGAGTGGGTCTCGATCGTCGTGATCGGCGTCTTGTGGTTCGCCATCTACAACATCGCTCTCAACGCCGGCGAGCACCGGGTGGACGCGGGAACGGCGTCGATGATCCTCCAGGTGTCACCGCTGCTGATCGCGCTGCTGGCGGCGGTGTTCCTCGACGAGAGGTTCACGCGCTACCTCGGCGTCGGGCTGGTGGTGGCGTTCGTCGGTGTCGCCGTGATCAGCCTGGCGGGCTCTGAGGAACAGCACCGGGACCTCATCGGGGTGGGCCTCTGTCTCGTGGCCGCGCTGGTGTACTCGATCAGCTTGGTCCTCCAGAAGCCGCTGGTGCACCGACTCCCCGCCACTCAGGTGACGTGGCTGGCCTGCACGGTCGGCGCGGTGACGTGCCTCCCCTTCGCCGGCGACCTGGTCCGCGAAGTGGGTGAGGCGCCGGCGTCCTCGGTGGCCTGGGTCGTCTACCTCGGCATGTTCCCGACCGCGATCGCGTTCACCACCTACGCCTACGCACTGCGGCACATGCCGGCCGGTCAGCTCGGCGTCACGACGTACCTCGTCCCTCCGATCACCATCGTCATGGGCATGGTGTTCCTGGGCGAGGCACCGCCCACCATGGCCTACGCCGGCGGTGCCCTCGCCCTCCTCGGCGTGGCGATCGCTCGCCGCCGGTCCTAGGTTCCCGTCGCACCAACCAAAATGGTCGTCGGGACCGTCGCGCGACAGCCATTCTGGTTGGTACGACGTACGGCGGTAGCGTGCCCGGATGGTCACCACCCGCCCCGCTCGCGTCACGGATGGTGAGCGGCTGCGCGCCATCGACGTGCTCACGTGGAGCCCGGACGTGACGCCCGGACCCCGATCCCGGCCCGACCAGCCGTTCTTCAGCGAGAACCGGGGCCCGGACGGCGTCGTGGTGGCCGAGCTGGAGGGGCGCGTCGTCGGGTACGCGACGCTGCACCAGGCGATCCGTCTTCCGTCCCACGATCACGTGCTCGAGATGAACGGGCTGGCGGTGGACCCGGATGCCCAGGGTCGAGGCGTCGGCCGCGCGCTGATGGAGGCGATGATCCGGGAGGCGCGGAAGCGCAGCGCGCGCAAGCTCACGCTAAGAGTGTTGGCCCCGAACACCACGGCGCGGCGCCTCTATGAGTCCTGCGGGTTCGTCGTCGAGGGCGTCCTGGCCGGCGAGTTCCACATCGAGGGCGTCGACGTCGACGACATCCTCATGGCCCTCCGCATCGACCCGGAGTGACCCCGCCCCGCCCCGGTTCCCCGTCGTACCAACCAAAATGGTCGCAAAACCACGCAGACGACGACAATTTCGGTTGGTGCGTCGGCAAACCGCCCCCTCAGGAGCTCTCCAGCCACCCCCGGAAGGCCTCGAGGTTGGCGGTGGACTCGCCGCGGAGCTGACGCCACTCCCACTCGCGTCGGATCGACGTCTCGAACCCCAGCTCCAGGAGGGTGTTGAACGACTCGTCGGAGGTGGCGAGCAGGGCGCCGAGGAGGCGGTCCAGCTCGTCGGGGGTGAGGGCGGAGAGGGGGAGCCGGCCACTGAGATAGATGTCCCCGAGCCGGTCGACGGCGAACGCGGCGCCATAGGTCTTGAGGTTGCGCTCCAGCAGCCAGCGGTAGACCCGCTCGTGCTGCTCGTCGGGGTTGCGGCACACGAACGCGTGCACGGCCACCGTGTGCGACCCGACGTCGATCCGAACGGGGGTCTGCAGCCGCTTCTCCCCGGGCAGCGCGAAGGAGAACATCCCGGGGGCGGTCTCGGCGTACTCGATGCCCTGCTCGTCGAGATAGGCGCGGACGACCTCCGCGGTCAACGGACCGGCTCCGCGACCAGCTCCCGCGCCCGCTGATAGACGGCCAGCGTCGCTGCGGCGGTCCGATCCCACGAGAACTGCCCGGCCTGGGCCCGGGCTCCAGCACCCAGCCGGGCCGCGAACGCCGAGTCCGCGACGATCCGGCGCAGCGCCCGCGCCCACGAGGCGGGCTCGTGCCCCTCGACCAGCAGGCCACTCACACCGTCGCGGACCACGGTCGTCAGGCCCCCCACGGCGGCGGCGACCACCGGCGTCCCGGCCGCCTGGGCCTCCGCCGCGACGAGGCCGAACGACTCGTTGTACGACGGTACGGCGACCAGCGTTGCCGCGGCGTACCACCGGGCCAGCTCGAGCTGCGCCACCGGCGGGACGAACCGCACCACGTCGTCCAGCCCGAGCGAGACGGCCAGGTTCGCCAGCGACTCGGGATGCTCGAGCCCGGTCCCGGAGGGACCGCCCACGACCGGCACGACGAGACGCGAGCGCAGCTCGGGCGACTGCTCGAGGAGCACCGCGGCCGCGTGGAGCAGCACGTCCGGGGCCTTCAGCGGCTGGATCCGGCCGGCGAACATCAGGACCACAGCGTCGGCCGCCAGCCCCAGCTCCCGCCGCGCGAGCACCCGGTCCACGCCCGCGAAGACCGACAGGTCGACGCCCGGGTGGAGCACCTCGACACGACCCGGCGCGGCGTCGTACAGCTCGATCAGCTGCTTGGCCTCCAGGTCGGTGTTGGCGATGAGCATGTCCGCGGCCTCGACGACCTGTTGCTCGCCGATCACCCGGGCGGCGGGCTCGGCGGTGTCGCCCTCGGCGAGGGCGGCGTTCTTGACCTTCGCCATGGTGTGCATGGAGTGGATCAGCGGGACCCCCCACCGGTCCCGCGCGAGCGCGCCGACCTGCCCGGAGAGCCAGTAGTGGGAGTGCACGGCGTCGTAGTGGCCGACCGGCAGCCCCGCCTCGGTCCGCAGTACCTCCCGCGCGAAGACGCACATCTGGCCCGGCAGGTCACCCTTCGCCAGCCCCTCGAACGGCCCGGCGGTGATGTGCCGCACGAGCACCCCGGGCGCGGCCTCGACCAGCGGCGCGAGCGTGGAGGAGGTGGCACGGGTGAAGATGTCGACCTCGACCCCGCGCTGCGCCAGCCGCCGCGCCAGCTCGATGACATAGACGTTCATCCCACCCGCATCACCCGTCCCAGGCTGGTCCAGCGGGGAGGTGTGAAGGCTGATCATGGCGATCCGCTTCATCGGGTGATCCAACGTCCCCGCCTCTCACTCGGTTCGGTCCTGCCACGGGTCCGACGTAGTAGAACCGCGAAGGGCCCCCGCTGATTCCCGAGTACGGCGGTTCAGGCCGGCGCAGGCTCCGCAGGGGACCGCCCCCGCAGCAGCAGCACCAGCGAGCCGGCGAGCAGGATGGCACCGAAGATGGCGTTGGCCAGCACGGTGTCGAGCCACTCGTAGGTCAGGGAGAGCAGCACCAGCCCCAGCAGTGGCGTCGCCACTCCGACGACGATCCGCAGCCAGATCGGCGCCCGCCGTACCAGCCCCACCCCCGCTCCGGCCAGCGCCAGCAGCAGCCAGGTGCCGCCCGCCCACAGGAGCACCTCCCCAGTGGTGCCGTCGGCGGAGACCAGGTCCAGCGCGTCGAGGGCGTACCGAGCGATCCAGCACAGGCCCCCGACGATTCCGGCCAGGCACGCGGCGGTGCGCGAGATCACGAAGGGGCCTCCCGTTGGGCGCTGGTCGGACGACTGACGGCACGCCGAGTCTGCCAGACTGCCCTTGTGCAGACCATTGGACTCGTCGGAGGCATGAGCTGGGAGAGCAGCGCGGTGTACTACCGCGATCTCAACCGTGGCATGCAGGAGCGGCTGGGTGGTCTGTCCTCGCCGCGGCTGGTGCTGAGCACCGTCGACTTCGCTGAGCTGACCGACCTCGAGGAGGACCAGCGGTGGGACCAGATCGGCGAGCTGCTCGCCGACGCCGCCCGCGGGGTGGAGCGCGCGGGCGCCGACTTCCTGCTGCTGTGCACGACGACCTTCCACAAGGTGGCGGACAAGGTCGCGGAGGCAGTCGACATCCCGCTGATCCACCTGGCCGACGTGGTGGCCGAGAAGTGCCTCGAGGCGGGCGTGACCACGGTGGGGTTCATCGGCACGAAGGTGGCGATGGAGGAGGACTTCTTCATCGACCGGCTGGCCCGACACGGGGTGTCCACGATCGTGCCGCGCGCCGACCACCACGAGTGGATCAACGACGCGATCTATGAGGAGCTCGTCCACGGCCACGTCGTCGACGCGACCCGCCGCCGGATGGTCGGCGTGGTCACCGAGCTGTGGGACTCCGGCGCCAAGGGCATCCTCCTGGGCTGTACCGAGATCGAGCTGCTGATCAGCCAGGCCGACCTGGAGCTGCCGGCGTTCCCCTGTACGACGCTGCACGTGCAGGCGGCGCTCGACCAGGCGCTGGCCTGAGCCCCGAGCAGGCCCCGAGCAGGCCCGCGCGGTCCGGATCAGGGCAGCAGCAGGTCTGCCAGCCGGCGCAGGTCGTCGGTCAGGAGGTGCTCTGGTACGGCGAGCGCGGGTGCGCCGGGCAGCCGGAAGGCGTAGACGTACTCGTCCGGGTGGGACTCACCCGCGCCTCCCGCCGGTACGTCGATCCGGGTGACCTGGGCGGTCAGCTGCCGTACCTCGACCACCCGCGGATCGTCGCCCCTGAGGTCGACCGAGCCCTCGGTCGTGAGGCCGGCGAAGCCGCCGCTGCGCCGTACCCGCACCAACATTTCTGGCTCCACCTCCCTCGACGGGGCCGCAGCGCTCGCCGCAGCCCCTGTAGCACCCAGCACCCCCACCGCCACCCACGCCTCGCGCACGACATCGACGTGCGACCCCGCGGCGGTCAGCGTCGCCTCCGCGAACCCGACGAACGAGGTCGTCGCTGACACGTCGGGGCCGGTCAGCGCGGCGTACCAGATCGCCCCGGCCCCGTCCCACGCCGTCCCGCCGATCCCCAGCGCCGCGAGGTGGAAGGCCCGGTTCGGGATGCCGGAGTTCAGGTGCACGCCGCCGTTGTCGTCGGTGGTGTGGATGTAGTCGTCCATGTGCCCCACCTGCGGGTCGCGGCCCAGCCGCGGGTCGTCGTACGCCGTGCCGGGCGCGGCCATGTCGCGCAGCGCCCGAGCCTGTACGTCGGGCAGGAACAGCCCGGCCCCGATCAGCCAGTCGGCGTCGGTGACGCTCTGGCCGAGCATCCGCTGCTTGGCGCAGGACGCGAAGACGTCGGACATCGACTCGTTCAGGGCGCCGGGCTGGTCGCGGTAGACCAGGCCGGCCGTGTGCTCGGTCACCGCGTGCGTCAGCTCGTGCCCGAGCACGTCGACCGGCTTGGTGAACCGGTCGAAGATCCGTCCGTCGCCGTCGCCGAAGACCAGCTGCCGGCCGTTCCAGAAGGCGTTGTTGTACTGCCGGCCGTAGTGCACCGTCATCACCACGGTCGCGCCAGCGTCGTCGTAGGAGTTGCGCCCGTAGATCTCCGCGAAGAGAGCCAGCGCGCCGGACCCGCCGACCGCCGCCTCGTCCACCGCCGGGTCGCCGGTGGCCGGCTCGCCCTCCGCGCGCCGTACCTCCCCCGGCAGCCTGGTCGTGTTGCCCGCGGTGTAGACCTGCCACGCGGCCCCTTGTGCATCCGGGGCCGCCGACTCCGGCGCCGCCTCGGACGCGCCGGGTCCGGGGCCGGTCTCCAGCCGCTGCTCGCGCAGCAACTCGTCGAGGCGCAGCGTCTGCTCGGCGCACCGGGCGGCCTCCGGATCCGGCGCCATCTGCCCCGGCGCGGCGGGGCTGTCCGGCGCGGTGGTCGCGGCGATGTGTTCGAGCAGGTACGGCGGCACGAACCCGCAGGGCGTCGAGGGGTGGGCGGCTGGTCCGAGACTCATGCCCTCAGTCCTACCCCTTTTGGCGATGCGGGGCACGGGCCCTGCCGCCGATAGACTCCCCCGCCGTGCCCCAGACCTCCCGCAGCGACCTGCGCAACGTCGCGATCGTCGCCCACGTCGACCACGGCAAGACCACGCTGGTCGACGCGATGCTGCACCAGGCCGGCGCGTTCACCGGGCACCAGGCTGAGGGCATTGCCGAGCGGGTGATGGACTCCGGCGACCTGGAGCGGGAGAAGGGCATCACGATCCTGGCGAAGAACACGGCGATCCGGTTCCGACCGCCGCCGGGCACGGGGGCACCGGAGTTCGTGACCCTGAACATCATCGACACCCCGGGTCACGCCGACTTCGGTGGCGAGGTGGAGCGCGGGCTCTCGATGGTCGACGGCATCGTGCTCCTGGTCGACGCCTCCGAGGGTCCGCTCCCGCAGACCCGGTTCGTGCTGCGCAAGGCGCTCAACGCCGACCTGCCCGTCGTACTCGTCGTCAACAAGGTCGACCGCCCCGACGCTCGCATCGCCGAGGTCGTGGACGAGACCTACGAGCTCTTCCTCGACCTCCTCGACGAGCACCACAGCCACGACGCGCTGGACTTCCCCGTCATCTACGCCAGCGCCAAGGCCGGCCGCGCCTCCCTGGAGATGCCCGAGAACGGCGCGCTGCCCGACTCACCGGACCTCGGCCCGTTGTTCAGCACCATCCTGGAGGCGGTGCCGGCGCCGGAGTACGACGAGGCCGCGCCACTGCAGGCCCATGTCACGAACCTCGACGCCTCGCCGTTCCTGGGGCGGCTGGCGCTGGTCCGGGTGCACCAGGGCATCCTGCGCAAGGGGCAGAGCGTCGCCTGGCTCCAGCGCGACGGCTCCCAGAAGACCGTCAAGATCACCGAGCTGCTGCGCACCGAGGCCCTGGAGCGGGTCCCTGCGCAGGAGGTCGGGCCGGGCGACATCGCGGCGATCGCCGGGATCCCCGACATCATGATCGGCGAGACCCTGGCCGACCTGGACGACCCCCGGCCGCTGCCGCTGATCACCGTCGACGAGCCGGCGATCTCGATGACGATCGGCACCAACACCTCTCCTCTGGTCGGCCGCGTCAAGGGCGCCAAGGTGACTGCCCGGCTGGTGAAGGACCGGCTCGACCGGGAGTTGGTCGGCAACGTGTCACTGCGGGTGCTGCCGACCGAGCGGCCCGACACGTGGGAGGTCCAGGGCCGGGGTGAGCTGGCGCTGGCGATCCTGGTGGAGCAGATGCGGCGGGAAGGCTACGAGCTGACCGTCGGCAAACCGCAGGTCGTCACCCGGGAGATCGACGGCAAGGTGCACGAGCCGGTGGAGCGGCTCACGATCGACGCCCCGGAGGAGTACCTCGGCACCATCACCGAGCTGCTCGCCGCCCGCAAGGGCCGGATGGAGCAGATGACCAACCACGGCACCGGGTGGGTACGGATGGAGTTCCTGGTCCCAGCGCGGGGCCTGATCGGCTTCCGCACCGAGTTCCTCACCGAGACCCGCGGGACCGGCATCGCGCACCACGTGTTCGAGCGGTACGAGCCCTGGGCCGGCGAGATCCGCTCCCGCGCGTCCGGCTCCCTCGTGGCCGACCGCGCCGGCGCCGCGACGGCGTACGCCATGACCAACCTGCAGGAGCGCGGCGTCCTCTTCGTCGAGCCGACCACGGAGGTCTACGAGGGGATGATCGTCGGGGAGAACTCACGCGCCGACGACATGGACGTGAACATCACCAAGGAGAAGCAGCAGACCAACATCCGCTCCTCCACCGCCGACTCCTTCGAGAAGCTGATCCCGCCCCGCCGACTGTCGTTGGAGCAGTGCTTGGAGTTCTGCCGAGCCGACGAGTGCGTGGAGGTCACCCCCGAGACCGTGCGGATCCGCAAGGTCGTCCTGAATGCGAACGAGAGAGCCAAGGCGGCCAGCCGGTTGCGCCGTTCGTGACGCACCAACCGTTTTGGTCAATGTTCGGCCGGTTCTTCGACAATTTCGGTTGGTACGTCGAGCAACCCTCACGAGAGATCCCGGTGGCGTAGCCAGATCCGCCGCTCCTCGTCGGTGAGGCCGCGACGAGCGGCGACGGTGGAGGTGTCGACCCACCACTCCGGCTGCTCGAGGGTCCAGGCGCGGCTGGGTTCGCGTTGGGCGGCGCGGCGGTAGGCGCTGTCGAGACGCCGCTCGAACCCGATCATGTCTCGGAGATCGGTGGAGACCATCGACACGACCTCCAGCCCGAGCTCGCGGCACAGCTCCTCGCTGGCCAGGTCGCGCCGGCGGACCCGCGACTCGTCGTGCACCACTCCGTCGTACTGGCCCACGATCCCGGCCTGGGGGTCGAACACGTCTGGAGTGATCAGGTGCCCGCCGCCGTGGTCGAACAGGGGCGGGTTGCACAGCAAGGAACGTCTCGGGTACCGCGCCTGCCAGCGCAGCCGTAGCGTCACCTCGGGCGGGGACCAGGCGTTCTCCTGGGCGAGGGCGAGAGCCTCGAACAGTCGCCGCGTGCGCGGGCGGCCCTTCAGCCGGAGTGCGTAGCTCTCCTGCCCGGCCACGTCGATCAGGTCGTCCGCGGCGGCCATCTCGATGGTCTGGACCGTCTCGACGAGGCCCCGGGCACGGAGCCCCGCGATGCAGACCGAGCGCTCGGCGCGGGTGATCGGCAGTCCGTGCACCTGCACGATGTCGTCGACGAAGAGCCAGTCCCGGCACGGCTGCACTCCCGGTCGCCGGGCGAGGTGTCGGCTGTCGCCGATGGCCACCGGGACCGGTAGCGGTTCTCCCTTGGAGGTGCGCCCGGTGAACCAGCGGGCGCCCTGCCAGTGGAGCGCCGCCCATCCCGTCGCCGCGGCCACCTGCGGTGGGTCGAGACTGTGCACCACACCGGCCACGGCCTCGACGATGCGCTGGCAGGTGTCCTCGGCGTCCACGTCCACTGGCACGTAGAGGCCCGGCGAGCTCCGACGCCACCGAGCCCCCCGCACCTGCCCCCGCGTCGGGCCCGCTGCTCCCCCCGGATCGACCGGCACCGGCACGGTGATCCCCGCTCGCGTGATGTTCAGCTCCATCGCCCCAGGATCGCGCCGTTCGCCGTACCCTGCTTGCTCTCTCCACAGGCCCCCGACGCACCAACCAGAAGTGCTGCGAAACGGCCCGATCCTCGACCATTTCGGTTGGTACGACGTCAGCCGGTGGTGCCCATCCAGGGCCGCAAGTAGCGTGGCCGACGTGACGAGCGAGACGCCGGCGAGGACCATCGGCGGGTTCGACCGGTCCGGTCGCCTCTGGGTGCTCGGGCTGTTCGGGGGCGGCGGCGTCCTGGCCGGCGTACTTCTCCCGCTCGTCTCGCGGTGGGCCAGCGAGCTGCCGTGGGTGCCGTTCCAGGGACCATTGGAGCTCCTGGGCTCCTTCGACCAGGCCTGGCTGACCTGGGGCCGGCCGGCCCTCGGGCTTCTCCTGGGGCTGGTGCTGGCGGCCTGGGTCATCGCGGACTCCCCGGTCCTGGAGATCGAGTCGACGGAGATCCGGGTCCGCCGGCGCGGCCAGGTCGAGCGAGTGCTGCAGCGATCCAAGGTCGACTCGGTGCACCGCCGTGGCGGCAAGGTCGTGATCGAGACCGCAGAGGGCCGCAAGCTGTTCGAGGGCGACGTGGAGGGCGACAAGACGGCTATCCGCGACGCCTTCCTCGCGCACGGCTACCCCTGGGAGGGCCCCGCCGACTGACCCACCCCCGACGTCCCAACCAAAACTGTCGAGAAATCGCCGATCCGCGACCATTTTGGTTGGTACGACGTCAGCCGAGCAGGCATGCACCTCCCCTCCTGGGGTACGACCAGACTCCGAACACAGGAGAGGCCATGACGTCGCTCTGGCTCGACGGGTGGACTCAGCCCGCCGACGATCCGCTGCCGGGGGACTCCCCTGAGGTGATCGTGATCGGCGGGGGCCTCACCGGGTTGAGTACGGCGGTCCTGGTGGGCGAGGCGGGCCATCGAGTGGCGGTGGTCGAGGCCCGACACGTGGGGGCGGTCACCACCGGAAGGACGACGGGGAAGGTCTCGCTGCTTCAAGGCTCGAAGCTGTCGACGATCCGCAAGGTCAACTCCCGCGGGGCCGCGCGCGCCTACGTCGACGCCCATCGGAAAGCTAAGGAGTGGATCGCCGACTTCTGCGCCGAGCACGACGTGCCGTGCCAGAACCGGGAGGCCATCACGTTCGCCGCGGACCCGAGCGAGACGAGCACGGTGCGTGACGAGCACCGCGCCGCCGCCGACGTGGGGCTCGCCGTGCAGTGGCGCGACGAGTTGGACGCACCCTTCCCGACCTACGGCGCGGTCACCCTCCCCGACCAGCTGCAGATCCACCCGATGCGGATGGTCGACGCCCTCGTTAACCAGCTCCGGCGCGTCGGCGGGACCCTCCACCAGGGACACCGCGTGACTCGGGTCGCCGGCGGCAACCCGGTCCGGGTCGAGCTCGATACCGGCGAGCAACTCACCGCCGACATCGTCGTCACCGCCACCGGCTCGCCCATGCTGGACCGCTCACTCCACTTCGCGCGGGTCGAGCCCCAGCGCTCCTACGTGCTCGCCCTGAGCGGAGCGCGAGCGGAGATCCCGATGATGCTGTCCACGGGCTCCTCGGCAAGGTCGGTGCGCGATGTCCCGGCCGATGACGGGCTCACCGTGATGGTCGGCGGCAGCGGACACACCGTCGGACGAGACGAGCACCCCGCGCGGCACCTGGACGAGCTGCGCGCCTGGGCCGCGAACCACTACCCCGAGACCACCGAGACCCACGCCTGGTCGGCCCAGGACTACTCGCCCCATGACGGGGTGCCCTTCGTGGGGAAGATCGCCGGCTCGGATGCCGTCTACGCCGCCACCGGCTTCGACAAGTGGGGCATGACCGGTGGTGTTGCGGCCGCTCTCGCCCTGGCCGGCGACATCACGGGAACACGGACGACCAAGCAGCACCACCGCAGCCACGGCCCGGCGTCCCTGGCCGAGCTCACCCGGATCAACCTCGGCGTCACCGTGGAGATGGGCCAGGGGCTGCTCCGCTCCGGGCCCTTGTGCACCCACCTGCGCGGCCGGCTGCGCTGGAACGACGAGGCGCAGTCCTGGGACTGCCCACTGCACGGATCCCGGTTCGACGCCGACGGCTGCGTGCTCGAGGGGCCGGCGACGCGGCCCCTCAAGCGCGCCCCGTGACCGCAGCCCTCGTTGAGCCGCTCCCAACGAGCCCGCACCCCCGACGTACCAACCAAAATTGTCCAGAAATCGCCCGATCCACGACCATTTTGGTTGGTGCGACACGAACCACCGTGACCCAACTGCAACCCACCATGTGACCCACACCCTTGACGATGAGAGCGCTCCCATGCTCAGATGAAAGCGCTCTCAAAGGAGATCCATCGAGGGCCCCGTCCCCGCGGGACCTTCAGACGAAGGAGTCAACTCATGCGCGCTCACGCCATGCTCGCGGCCGCAGCTATCGCGGCGAGCCTGACGCTCGTCGCCGGTTGCGGCGACGATTCATCAGGAAGTGAAGGCGAGGACGGGAAGATCACCCTCACCGTCGCCACCTTCAACGAGTTCGGGTACGACGACCTGCTGGACCAGTACATGGACGAGAACCCGAACGTCATCGTCAAGGAGAAGAAGGCCGCCACCTCCGACGAGGCGCGCGAGAACTACATGACCAAGCTCGCAGCGGGCTCCGGCCTCTCCGACGTCGAGGCGGTCGAGGTCGACTGGCTCCCGGAGATCATGGAGAGCGCCGACGCGCTGACCGACCTGAGCTCCGACGAGGTCGAGGGCCGCTGGCTGGACTGGAAGGTCCAGCAGGCCACCACGCCCGACGGCAAGCTGGTCGGCTACGGCACCGACATCGGCCCCGAGGCCGTCTGCTACCGCTCCGACCTGTTCAAGCAGGCCGGCCTCCCCACTGACCGCGACGAGGTCGCCGCGGCACTCGGCTCCACCTGGGACGACTACTTCGCCCTCGGCAAGCAGTTCAGCCAGAAGTCCGACGTGGCCTGGTTCGACTCCGCCGACGCGATGTTCCAGGGCATGGTGAACCAGCTGGAGAACCCGTTCTCCTCCACCGAGCCCGACGAGACGCTGATCCCGCTGGCCGAGAACACCCAGATCGAGGACATCTACAACCAGATCATCCAGGCCGCTGAGACCGACGACCTGTCGGCGAACCTGCAGCAGTGGAGCACCGACTGGACCAACGCGTTCCAGAAGGACGGCTTCGCGACCATGCTGTGCCCGGGCTGGATGCTCGGTGTCATCGAGGGCAACGCCGAGGGCGTCCAGGGTTGGGACATCGCCAACACCTTCCCCGGCGGCGGCGGCAACTGGGGCGGCTCGTTCCTGACCGTCCCGGCGCAGGGTGAGAACGTCGAGGAGGCGACCAAGCTCGCCGCCTGGCTGACTGCTCCCGAGCAGCAGATCGCCGCGTTCAAGCTCAAGGGCACGTTCCCGAGCCAGATCGAGGCCCTCAGCAGCGACGACCTGCTCGGCGTGACGAACCCGTTCTTCAACGAGGCTCCGACCGGCCAGATCCTGGCCGAGCGCGCCGAGGCCGTCACCGTCGTGCCGTTCAAGGGCCCGAACTACTTCGCCTACCGGCAGGCTGTGACCGACGCGATCAACCGGGTCGACGTCGACAAGTCCGCCTCGCCCGAGGAGTCGTGGAACACGGCCATCAGTGACGTCGAATCACTGATGTGATGAGGCTCGGCTCCGGGCCGGCAGACCGCTAGTCCCGGCCCGGGGCCGACATCACCGCCACACCGCTGGAAAGGACTCGATGTGGCACGAGCCGCCAACGCCACCTTCCGCGACAGGCTGCACCGCTGGGACGTCAAGTCCGCGCCCTACCTCTACGTAGCGCCGTTCTTCATCATCTTCGGCATCGTCGGCCTGTTCCCCCTGATCTACACCGCCTACGTGTCGGTGCACGAGTGGGGCTTGATCACCGGCAACCAGGGGTACGTCGGGTTCGAGAACTTCAGCGACGTCCTGGGCCAGCCCCGGTTCCGGCAGGCGATGCGCAACACGTTCAGCATCTTCCTGCTCTCGACGATCCCCCAGCTGATCATGGCCATCTTCATCGCCGCGGTGCTGGATGCGAACCTGCGCGCCAAGACGTTCTGGCGGATGGGCGTGCTGGTCCCGTACGTCGTGGCGCCGGTCGCGGTCGGCCTGATCTTCAACCAGCTCTTCGCCGACCAGTCAGGGTTCATCAACGCCGTACTCGTCAAGGTCGGCATCGACCCCATCAGCTGGCACGGCAACACCTTCGCCGCCCACAACGCCATCGCCACGATGGTCAACTTCCGGTGGACCGGCTACAACACCCTGATCCTGCTGGCCGCCATGCAGGCGATCCCCCGGGACCTGATCGAGGCCGCCGTCGTCGACGGCGCGAGCCGGCTACAGATGTTCTTCAGGATCACCGTGCCGCTGCTGCGGCCCACCATCATCTTCGTGGTCATCACCTCCACGATCGGCGGGCTCCAGATCTTCGACGAGCCGCGGATGTTCGACCAGATCGGGCTGGGCGGCTCGGACCGCCAGTACATGACGGTGACCATGTACCTCTACGAGCTCGGCTGGGGCAGCCAGCGTGACTTCGGCCGTGCGGCGGCGGTCGCCTGGATCCTGTTCCTGGTGATCGTGCTCATCGCCCTGGTCAACTATGGCGTCACCCGCCGCATCGCCGACTCCGGTGACCGACCGCGCGCCAAGGCGAAGGCCAAGGCAACAACGCAGAAGCAGAAGGCGGTGCAGTCATGAGCGGCCCGATGCCGGTCGGCATGATCGAGCAGACCGCCGGCAAGGGCGCCGCGCGCGCAGCCGCCCGCCGGAGGGCCCGCTACCAGCAGGGCGTGCGCCGCCCGACCTGGGTCACCTACACCCTCCTTGCGGTGTTCCTGATCATCTCGATCTTCCCGCTCTACTACGCGTTCCTGCTCGCCAGCTCGACCGCCGCGGACATCGCGAAGAACCCCATGCCCTCGCTGATCCCGAAGGGCCACCTCTTCGAGAACTTCGACCGGGTGCTCAGCGCCGACATCGGCTTCTGGAAGGCGATGCTGAACTCCGTGATCGTCGCGACGATCACGTCAGTGTCGGTGGTGTTCTTCTCCACGCTGGCCGGCTTCGCGTTCGCCAAGCTCCAGTTCCGCGGCCGCGGCTTCCTGCTCGCGTTCGTGATCGGCACGATGGCCGTGCCCACCCAGCTGGGCATCATCCCGCTGTTCATCGTGATGGCCAAGCTCGGCTGGACCGGGCAGCTGATCTCGGTGATCGTGCCCGGGATGGTGACGGCGTTCGGCGTGTTCTGGATGACGCAGTACCTCTCCCAGGCGCTCCCCTACGAGCTCATCGAGGCCGCCCGCGTCGACGGCTGCTCGATGATCCGGGTCTTCTGGCACGTGGCGATGCCGGCCGCAAGACCGGCCGCCGCCGTCCTCGCGCTGTTCACGTTCGTGTTCGCGTGGACCAACTTCTTCTGGCCGTTCGTGGTCCTCGGCTCGACGAACCCGACGCTTCCGGTCGCGCTGCAGCTGCTGCAGGCGACGTACTTCAAGGACATGGCGCTGATCATGGCCGGTGTCGTCCTCGCGACGATCCCGCTGCTGGCGCTGTTCGTCGTCGCCGGACGCCACCTGGTCTCCGGCATCATGCAAGGAGCGATCAAGGGATGAGCGGCGTCCAGTTCCCCGAGTCCTTCCAGTGGGGGGCCGCGACCTCGGCGTACCAGATCGAGGGCGCCGCCGACGTCGACGGGCGCCGCCCGTCCATCTGGGACGAGTTCTGCCGGCTGCCCGGCGCCATCGAGGACGGCCGCGACGGCAGCGTCGCCATCGACCACTACCACCGCTACCGCGAGGACGTCGCGCTGATGCGCGAGCTCGGGCTGCGCAGCTACCGCTTCTCGGTGTGCTGGCCGCGGGTGATGGACGGCAGCGACGTCAACAAGGCGGGGATGGACTTCTACTCACGGCTCGTCGACGAGCTGCTCGAGGCCGACATCGCGCCGTGGTTGACGCTCTACCACTGGGATCTGCCGGCGTCGCTGCCCGGCGGCTGGACCAGCCGCGACACCGCCCACCGATTCGCGGAGTACGCCGTCGCCCTGCACGAGCGGCTCGGCGACCGGGTGCGCACCTGGACCACCCTCAACGAGCCGTGGTGCTCGGCGTTCATGGGCTACGGCTCCGGCGAGCACGCGCCGGGCCACACCGATCCGCGGCAGGCGGTGCGCGCCGTCCACCACCTGCTGCTCGGGCACGGGCTCGCGACCGAGGCGCTCCGTACGGCCGACCCGGAGGCGACGCTCGGGCTGACCCTCAACTTCACCCCGGCCCTCGCCGCCAGCGACGACCCGGCCGACCTCGACGTCGTACGTCGCATCAACGGCACGGCCAACCGGGTGTTCGTGCACCCGGTGTTCACGGGGGACTACCCCGAGGACGTGCGCGCCGACCTGGCGCCGTGGTGGGACGACGACCTGGTCCGCGACGGGGACATGGCCACCATCGCCAGCCCCGTCGACGTACTCGGCGTCAACTACTACTCCACCACCATGTACCGCGCGGACGGCCAGCGACCCGGCCCGCAGCTGGTCCGCGGCCGGCGCCGCGAGACCCCGCACATCAGCGCCCCCGAGGCAGCCGCGGTCCTGCGCGGGCTGCCGCAGACGGCGATGGGCTGGGAGGTCGAGCCCGACGGGCTGCGCCGCCTGCTGGAATGGCTCCACCACACCTACACCGGGCCGGCGGGAGTTCCCTTGGTGATCACCGAGAACGGGTCGGCCTACGACGACGTCCCCTCCGCCGATGGCACCATCGCGGACCACGACCGGATCGAGTACCTCCGCGACCACCTCCACGCCGTGCACCGCGCGATCAGCAACGGCGTCGACGTGCGCGGCTATCTGCTGTGGTCGCTGATCGACAACTTCGAGTGGGCCTTCGGTTACACCAAGCATTTTGGCATCTACGCGGTCGACGACGGGCTGCGCCGGCTGCCGAAGGCGAGCGCCGAGTGGTACGGATCCGTTGCCCGCACCGGAACCGTGCAGTAGGGAAGACGCCATGACAGCCGAGGGACGCGAGGGCGGGCTGCCCACCCTGGAGGACGTCGCGCGCCTCGCCGGCGTCTCCCGGGCCACCGTCTCCCGGGTCGTCAACGGCAGCGCCCTGGTCACCGCGGAGACCCAGGAGGCCGTCACCCGCGCCATCGCGGAGCTCGGGTACCGCCCCAACAGCGCCGCCCGCGCCCTCGTCACCCGACGCGTCGGCGCGGTCGCGGTCGTCGTACCCGAAGCCGACGAGCGGGTCTTCTCCGACCCCTTCTTCCCGCAGACCTACCACGGCGCGCTCACCGCGTTCGCCGACCAGGACGTCCAGGTACTGCTGGCGATGGCCTCGCCGGGCGAGAGCGTGGACCGGATGGTGCGCTACCTCGACAGCGGGCTGGTCGACGGCGCCCTCGTGGTCTCCCACCACGGACCGAGCCTGGCCCGGGCGCTGAGCGGCGGCACCCGCCCCATCGTGTTCGTCGGCAACCCCGGGATCGAGGGGTTCCCCTACGTCGACCTCAACCAGTACGACGGCGCCGCCCTCGCCACCCGCCACCTGATCGAGCGCGGCGCCACCCGGCTGGCCACCATCACCGGGCCGATGGACATGACCGCGGCCGCTGAGCGTCTTCGTGGCTTCGAGTCCGTGCTGGTCGAGGCCGGTCTGACGGCGTACGGCGTCGCGGACGGCGGGTTCACCGCCGGCGGCGGGGCGGATGCGGCGTCAGCGCTGCTCGCGCAGAACCCCGACATCGACGGGCTGTTCGTCGCCTCGGACCTGATGGCCCAAGGGGCGCTGCGGATCCTGGCGCGCGCCGGGCGGCGGGTACCGGACCAGGTGAAGGTGGTGGGCTTCGACGACTCGGTGGTGGCCACCGAGCTGGACCCCGCGCTGACCACCATGAGCAACCCCGCCAGCGAGCTCGCCCGGATCGCCGGCGGCATGCTCCTCAGCATGCTCGAGGGCGGCCCCCCACCCGACCCCGTGATCCTCACCAGCACCCTCGTCCGCCGCGCCTCCGCCTGACCCACCTGACCGGCTCGCTGGTCGAGGAGGCCACGCCCCGGAGGAGATAGTCCGCCGCGAAAATCATGCTCCGGGGCCCAGATCGCATGATTTTCGCGGCGGATTATCTCCCTAACGGGTGCGCGCGGGTCAGCCGCAGCAGGTCGGCGACGGTAAGGGAGCGGGAGTCGGAGCGGACCTCGAGACGAGTGGCGAGTACGGCGAGCAGCTGGGCCGTGGTGAACGCGTCACCGAGGGCGTCGTGCGGCGTGTGCACGGGGAGGTCGAGCTCGGCGGCGAGGGCCTCGAGGTCCGGCTCATGCGAGACGGAGGCATGCAGCCCCAGCGCCCGGGCCAGCGCCGCGGTGTCCACGACGCCGTCGGGCAGCCGCTCCCCCGACGCGGCGAGCGCCCGGTCCAGGAAGGACCGCTCCACCCACGCCGCATGCGCCACGAGGATCTTCCCGCGCAGCCGCTCCGCGACCTCGGGGAGTACGTCGGCAAGCGTCGGCGCGGCCTCCACCTCGGCGGGGGTGAGCGCGTGGATCTTGATCGCCTCGACCGAGATCGGACCGCTGGGCCGCACCACCTGGCGCCAACGGTCGGCGGTGATCCGCGCCCCGACCATCGGCACCACCCCGATCGAGACCACCTCGTCGCGGCGCAGGTCCAGCCCGGTGGTCTCGACGTCGACGACGGCGAAGCTGGCCGACCGCCACGGCCCGTCGACGGGCGCGGGCCACGGCCGGGTCCGGGCCCGCCGCAGCCAGCGGCTCACCGGAGCCGGGAGAGCCACTTGTCCTCGAGCCGTTCCTGGACCCGCGCGATGGCCTTGAACGACTCGCGCAGCTGGCGGCGGGTGAGCGTGTTCAGCGCCTCCGGGTCGATATAGGTCGACGCAGGAGCCCCCGAACGCAGCGAAGCCACCTCGCTGTCGAACAGCAGGCCGAAGATCTCGGCGTGCGCGTGCCGCAGCAGCGCCGACTCGTCGACGGTGAGCAGGTCGGCGTCGACGCCCTGGGCCAACCGCTCCTGGGTCGAGCCGATCGTGGACCCGGTACAGATCGAGATCCACCGGCCGATCCCGACCAGCGGCCCGAGCCCGCGCCGCTTGAGGTCGAGCTGCCCCTTGTGCTCACCGTCGGACTCGACCACCACGTTCTTCACGAATCCCAGCGGCGGCCGCGCGGACAGCGCCTCCATCAGCATCCGCTTGCGGAACACCGGGTTCTCCGGGGTGGACCGGACCCGCCGCGCCAGCTTGCGCCCCAGTTGCAGCCCGGTGATCGACCGGCTGTCGGCCAGCATCGCCGAGAGCAGCAGCGCCCCCGGGCCCTCGGAGTGCTCCTCCCAGTGCCGGGCCGCCAGCACCCAGACGTCGAACGGACGGTTGAACAAGGGATTGTCGGCGTTCGCGCCGTCCGGGCAGCGCTCGAGCCCGCACCGCTCGACGAGCTTCAGTACCTCGTCGGCCGCCTCCCGCAACGCCTCCGGCCTGTCGACGTACTCCGGCGCCCGCCACACCAGCGCCGTGTCCACGTCGGAGACCGGCAGCGGCTCGCGCCGGGCCAGCGAGCCGAGGAACATCCAGGCGTACTCACCGGCGTCCTCCTGCGAGAACGGCTCCACCCAGCCGATGCACTTCTCCACCACGGCCTCGACGAGCACGCTCATCAGCGCCCCGATCCGCAGCGGCGGCACGCCGCCCTCATAAAGGTCGAGCATCGCCGGCCGGATCGCGGCCGTGGCGACGGCCAGGTCCTCGATGGTGTCGGCGGCGTCGATGGTGGCGCGTACGGCGAGCGGGTCGCGGACGTCCGCGCTGGACAGGTCGACCACCCGGCAGACGCCGACGGCCCGACCGTCGTCGTCGGTGACGACGAGGTGGTGGACCCCGCGCTGGACCATGGTGAGGAACGCCAGCGACGCGGGGTCGGTGTGCTCGATCGTGTGGACGGGGGAGGTCACGATGGTCGACACCGGGGCGTCGACCGGCACCTCGCCGGTGGCGACCAGGCGCCGGCAGTCGGAGTCGGTCATGATCCCGAGCCCGCCGGAGCCGTCCAGCGCCACCAGCACGCACGAGTGCCGGCCCTCGCTCATCGCCCGGGCGGCGGCCCGGATCGACGTACCCGGCTCGCACCACAGCGGCTCGCGCATGAACTCGGTGACCGGCCGGAAGCCGTAGTCCACCGCACCGATCATCAGCGCGCGGACCCCGGAGTCGCTGGGGCGGAAGCGCAGCCGCTCGGGGTCGCGCAGCAGCGGCCGGGGGTCGGGCAGCAGGTAGAGGAGGGTGTCGGTCAGCGCCCGGACGGTGCGCGCCGGCGGCAGCCCGCTCAGCACGGAGAGCTCGCCGAAGGTGTCGCCGGGCCCGAGCTCGTCGACCACGTGCGCCCCGTCGAGGACCTGCACGAGCCCGGTCCGGATCACCGCGAGCTGCTCGAGCCGGTCGTCGTCCTGGTCCACGATCACCGCCCCGGCGGGGAAGTACTCCACCTCCACCCGGCGGGCCAGCAGCTCCAGGTCGTCCTCGTCGAGCTTGTCGTACGGCGCCTGCTTGCCCAGGAAGTCCAGGAACTCCTGCATCAGGCGTCGTCCACGAGCCAGCGCGCGAGCAGCGTCCCGTCCTGCTCGAGCAGTCCCAGCAGGGTCAGCGAGGCCTCCGCGAACGGGCCGTCGGTGATCCGCGGACCCAGCCCGCCGACGAGCCGCGGTACGACGGTGACACACAGCTCGTCCACCGCCCGGGCGGCGAGCAGGTCGCGCAGCAGGTGCGGTCCGCCCTCGCAGAGCAGGTGTCGCCAGCCGCGGTCGGCGGCCAGCCGCTCCCTCAGCACGGTGAGATCGACCGAGTGCGACCCGAGCAGGATCACGTTGTCGTCGCCGAGCATCTCGCGGGCGCGCTCGAGACCGGGCGCGGCGCCACAGGTGGCCATCACCAGGTCGCCGGCGGGCTGCTCGAGCAGCGTCTCGGGGACCCGTCCTGAGCGCGACACGACGACCACGGGTCGCCCGGAGGGGCGGTACCCCTCGATCCGCGCCGTCCCCGCCCCCACCACGACGGCGTCGGCCAGCCGCCGCAGCATCCCGAACACCTGCTCGTCGACGTCGTTGTTGATCGACCCGCTCAGCCCGTCCCGCCCGGTCGCGGCGCCGTCGACGGTGGCGACCATGTTGACGCGCAGCCACGGCAGCTCGGGGACGGCGTACAGCGCCTCGAGGTCTTCGGGCGCATCCGGTACGGCGCCCGCCGTACTCGCGGCTCCGCCCCGGGGATCGATCAGGACTCGCATCGGATCCCACCCTAGACGGGTGGCTAGACTGCGCCGCCATGATCACCCTGGCCGCCCTGGCGGCCCTGGCCGAGCGGCACCGCGACGACCTGGGGAGGCCGGTCGCGCCGGTGATGGTCGGGGACCGGCTGGTCGACACCGACGCCACGCCGGTGGTGATGGGGACGATCAACCTGTCCCGCGACTCGACGTACCGCGAATCGATCGCGACCACCACTGACTCCGCGATCCGACGCGGCCGGATCCTGTTCGCGGAGGGCGCCGACGTGGTCGACGTCGGGGCGGTGTCGACGAACGCCGGGACGGACCGGCCGTCGGCGGCGCGGCAGGTGGACCTGCTGGTGCCGGTGGTGGAAGGGCTCGTCGACGCCGGCGTAGTGGTGTCGGCGGAGACGGCCGACCCGGTCGTCGCGAAGGCCTGCCTGTCGGCTGGGGCTCGGGTGCTGAACTTCGTCGGGCACGCGCACGACCTGGAGATGTTCGACCTGGTCGCGGCTTCTGGGGCGACGCTGGTGCTGTGCTCGGTGGCCGGCGACGACGTCCACGACCTGGCTGACGTCGACCTGTCCGGCGATCCGCTGCCCGGGTACGTCGACGCACTCGCCGCCCGGCTGGCCGAGGCCCGACGGCGCGGCGTCGAGCACGTGGTCGTCGATCCCGGGCTCGGCTTCTTCTACGGCAACCTCACCGACCCCGCGACCCGGGTCGGCTATCAGACCCGGGTGCTCCTCCAGTCCTTCCGACTGCGACGGCTCGGCGTCCCGATCTGCCACGCCCTCCCCCACGCCTTCGACCTCTTCCAGGAGCAGTACCGCTCCGCCGAGCCGATGTTCGCCGTCCTCGCCCGCCTCGGCGGCGCCGGCTGGTTCCGCACCCACGAGGTAGCCCCCGTCCGCGCCACCCTCGACGCCCTCCAACACCTCCCCCCCGACTAACCCCCAGCCCCCCCCGACAGATCGCTGGTTGAGGAGCGAGCGCCAGCTCGCTCCTCAACCAGCGGGGTCTCGACAGCGCGCGGCGTGGGGGTGGAAGCATCAGGTGACGTTTCCGTTCATGTGCGTGGTTGTGGGGGTCCCCGTCGCCGGAATCGGCGATCTTGGTGTACCTGAGCGTTCATGTGCGCGATTGGTGCTTCGAGCAAGCCAGCGCCGTCGGTCATGACCGCGGGTTTCGAGACAGCGGTGCTTGCTCCTCAACCAGCGGCGGGCCCTCACGAGCTGAGGTCGCTCCTCAGCCAGCGGGGCGGAGGTGGGTGCGGACGGCGCGGGCGAGGGCCCGCGCGTACTTCGCCT
>CAZKEZ010000010.1:0-46023 GCA_964551905.1 uncultured Nocardioides sp.
CACCGACCAACGCTCCCAGGCCGGAAATGACCCACAGGTACGTCAGGAGGGCCGACGTTTCTGACGAGATCCGTTCCCTGTCGCGTGCCGAGGGCTAGCATCCGTGCTTTCGTGCCATCGAGTGCCTCATGGGGAGCGTCGTGATCCGGTCCAGTCTGTTTCGTCTTGCCATCGCCTTGGGGCTGCTGCTGTCGGCCGCCCTGGTCGTCGGAGCCCCGGCCCAGGCCGCCGAGCCGACGTCGATGACCTTCTACGCACAACGCGCCAAGGTCGTGGTCGGGGACCCCTTGGAGTTCACCGTCAACCTCACCACCACCGGCGAGTCCCCGGTGGGCGAGCGGACCGTGACACTGGAGCGTCAGATCGGCGGCGGCGACTGGATCGTGGTGGACACCGACGAGACACAGGCGCATGGCCAGCGGATCCTGCACAGTACGGCGGTGGAGAACGCCTCCTACCGCGCTGTCTTCGCCGGCGACGACCAGTACGATCCCGCGACGAGCGCGACGGTCAAGCTGAAGGTGATGCGCGACGCCGGCGTCAAGCTGAAGAACAAGGGGAACAAGGTCAAGATCCACGGCAAGGTCAAGCCCGCCTGGAAGAAGAAGACGGTCACGCTGCAGACCAAGAAGGGTGCGAAGTGGAAGGCCTTCCGCACCAAGAAGACCACGAACGCCAGCAAGTGGAGCTTCCTGGTCCCGCGCGGAGGCAAGTACTACCGCGTCGTGATCAAGAAGGACAGCCGCTTCGTCAAGTCGGTCAGCTACGCCTACTGGGTCAACTAGTCACCCAGCCAGCCGGGTCACCACCGGGCCCAGCGGTCAGGTGCGGGACTGGTAGCCGTGCCAGCCCTCGGGTGCCTGCTCCAGCGGCTGCCAGCGGGGAATGTAGTGCTCGAGGAACACCTGCCCGAGCAGCGCTCCACGCGACCGCACGCCCGTCTTCTCGAAGATCGCCTTGAGGTGGTCTTGGACCGTGTACGCCGAGAGGTGCAGCTGTTCAGCGATCTCCTTGGTGGCGAGGCCGGCGATGCACATGCGGGTCACGTCCACCTCGCGCGGAGTCAGCCCGTAGGCGAGCGCAACGAGTGGTGTGACCTCCGCGGGCGAGGCCTGCTGGATGACCACCACGGTTCGACCCTCGCCACCGCTGAGCCGACTTCCGTAGAGCAGGAGCCAGGTGCCGTCGACGGCCCGCAGACGGGCCCGTGCCGCCGTCTCCAGGGGATCACCAGCCGTCGCGTTGCGGGCTCGGGCAGCTACCGCCTGGAGGACCTTTGACTCCCCGGGCGTGTCCGGTGGCGGGTTCTCGGTCATGAGGCCGATCCACTGCTCCGCCGCAGGTGTCAGGGACTCGACGTTGCCGGCTGCATCGAAGGTCACCACCCCGGGGCCGACCGTGTCGACCAGCGCCTCGGAAGCGATGGTGCTCACCAGCGCGCGTCGGGCGCCGGCGGCGATCACGGCAGACAGGCGGGCGAGCAGGGCGACGTCCTCGTCGGCGAACCAGGCGCGGCCCTGGTCGCGGAGCAGCCCGACGGCGGCCCAGTAGCCGTCCCCGCCCACCATGCTGCCGCGCAGCTCGTCGCCGATCCCGAACTCGCGGTGGGATCGGTGGCGTGGGCTGCGCATCAGGTCGCCGTGGGTGGCCCGGCTCGTGGCCTCGGCCAGCTGCCCCGAGCGGGCGAGGAAGCTCCACTTGTTGACGTCCTCGACGACGTACTCGTACTCCGCGAGCCACGACCCGCTGCAGGCCACGGCGCGGTTGACGCTGCCGGTCAGCAGGACCGTGCCCGGGTCGACGGTGTGCCAGCACGACCTGTCGTAGTCGATGGCGCCGGCGAGCAGCTGATCGGCTGCGACCGCGTAGTCGGTCCAGCCCAGGCCGTCCCGCGCCAAGCCGCCCAGCTGGTCGGCGAGCCGGTCGGCGTCCATGGCTCCACGATAGGCCCGCAGAACCTGGTGAACAGCCCAGAATTCTGGGAGTTACCTCCGGAGGCAGAACCCTGATGCTGGAGGACATGCACGCCCACCAGGTCGTGATCATCGGCGCCGGCACCTCAGGCCTCTCGGCCGCGGTCGCGCTCGCCGACCGCGGCATCCAACCACTGGTGATCGACCGGGCCGGCCAGGTCGGGTCGTCCTGGCGCAGCCGCTACGACCGACTGTGCCTGAACACCGGCCGGCAGTTCTCGCACCTACCGAAGCGCCCCTACCCCCAGGGAACACCGACCTACCCCACCCGCGACCAGGTGATCGCTCATCTCGAGCAGCACGCCACCGACGGCGGCATCGAGCTCCGGCTGGGCTGCTCGACCGAGCGGATCGAGCAGGGCACGGACGGCTGGCGGGTGATCACCCCCGACGCCGCCATCGAGGCACCCCACGTCGTGATGGCCACGGGTTACGACCACGAGCCCTTCGTTCCGGAGTGGCCCGGTCGCGAATCGTGGACCGGTGACCTGGTGCACTCCTCGCACTACGCCAACCCCGCTACCTACGCCGGTCGCACGGTCCTCGTCGTCGGCTCCGGCAGCTCCGGTCTCGAGCTCGCCTTCGACCTGGCCACCGGCGGCGCAGCCAAGGTCTGGCTCGCAGTACGGACCCCGCCGAACATCATGCTGCGTGAGGGCCCGCTGGGCCTGCCCGGTGACGTGATCGCCATCCCGCTTCACAACGCGCCGATCCGGATCGCGGATGCCATCGCCCGCTTCGGACGCCGCGTCGCCATCGGCGACCTGAGCGAGTTCGGACTCCCCGTGCCCGCAGAAGGGGTCTTCGCCCGGAGCGACCGGCTCGGGGTCGCTCCCGCCATCGTCGACCGCGAGGTCATCACCGCCATCCGGGACCGGGCCATCGATGTCGTCGGCGCGGTCGGGTCGTTGACGCGGGACACCGTGCGCCTGGCCGACGGCAGCACCCTCCGCCCGGACGCCCTCGTCTGCGCCACCGGCTTCAGCCGGGGGCTGACGAAGCTGGTCGGCCACCTCAGCGTGCTCGACGAGCGGGGCCGACCCACCGCCACCGGCAAGGTGCCCGCCGCACCTGGGCTGCGCTTCATCGGCTTCGTCCCACGCGCCGCCCAGATCGGGTACGCCGCCAAGCAGGCCACGCAGGCGGCCAAGGCAATCGCCAAGGAGCTCGGCGTCGGCTGATCTCGGCGGAGAGCGCCGTCGCGAAGCTGCACCAGAGGGGGTACGGCGCGAGCGCGAGGCCCCGCCGACGGCTGCCGCGTCCGGCCCGGCGGGCGAGGTCGGCACTGCTCGCCGCGAGCACCGCGGCCTCGATCGCCGCAAGTCCGGGGCGGCGGGCTCGCCAGAAGATCAGGCTCCAGCCGGTGTTGAGCACAAGGTTGGCGCCGAACGCGCGCCAGTAGGCGCTCGCCCGCTGCTGGTCCCCCTCACGCTCGGCGGCGGTGACCGTCGCCGCGGAGGTCACCGCGAGGTCGGCGTACAGGGCGGTCCAAACGAGCGGGAACGCCGCCTTGGCCGGTTGCCAGTCGGGCAGGTCGAGCGTTCGGTACCAGCGCGACTCGGGATCGGTCGCCCAGGCGCCGAGCGCCGCGCTGGCAAGGGTCGCGGCAGAGGCGACGGCCAGGTTGCGCAACCCGTGGTCGGGCTCGGTGTGCGCCATGGCCGCCCGCACCGCCTCGTCGAAGCCGGTCAGCCCGCCCGGTGGCGGGGGCAGCAGATGTCCGGCGTCGTCCCGGCAGACGACCTCGTGGACGAGGCTGTCGACCAGCGGACGGGCGACCCGCGTGTCCAGCGGGGTGACCAGGCCGATCCACCGGCTGGCGAGGTCCGGGGTGAGCACGGGGACCGTAGTGATGCGGCGCGTGCGCAGTCCGGTCACTCGAGCGAAGCGGTGGATCATCTCGGCGTAGGTGAGGACCTCGGGGCCACCGACGTCGAGAGTGCGGTTGACCTCCGGCGGAAGCTCGGCCGCGCTCACGAGGTAGTGGAGCAGGTCGGCCACCGCGATGGGCTGGACCGGGTTGTGGAGCCACTTCGGCGCGAGCATCACCGGGAGCCGGTCGCTGAGGTAGCGCAGCATCTGGAACGAGATCGAGCCCTCCCCCAGGACCACCGCCGCCTGCAGTGCCGCGGTCGGCACGCCGCCGTCGAGCAGGATCCGCCCCACCTCGACCCGGGACGCCAGGTGTGGCGACAGCTCCTCGTCGGCAGGGTGCAGCCCGCCGAGATAGACGATGCGCTTCACGGCCGCTGCCTCGGCGGCGGCGCGGAAGGTGTGCGCCAGCTCGGCGTCGCGGTCGGCGAACCCGGTGCCGGAGGCCATGGAGTGGATCAGGTAGTAGGCGACGTCCACCCCGGCCAGTGCCCGGTCCAGAACGCCACGCTCGTTCGCAGAGCCTTCGACCACGTCCACCCGACGAGCCCACTCCCGGTCGGCGATCGACGCGGCGTGCCGGGTGAGGACCCTGACCTGCCAACCCTCCGCGAGCAGGCGCGGCACGAGAGCCCCTCCCACGTAGCCGGATGCGCCGGTCACGAGTGCGGTGCGGGTGGTGGACATCACGGTCAACCTCCTGAGGCGAGGACGGACGGCAGAGCGACGAGCATCCCGGCGGACCAGGTGAGGTGCAGGACGACCGGGGCGAGGAGGCCGCCGGTTAGCCGTCGCAGCAGGGCGGCGACGGCACCCAGCACGGCGGCGGCCAGAACCAGCAGCAGCACGCCGCTGCCGATGGTGGTGAGGGCGTAGGTGCCCGTGCTGACCGGCACTGCGACCCGGCCGGGAAGGGCGTCGAAGAGCGCCCCGCGGAAGAACAGCTCCTCGGCCACGCCGTTGAGCAGGGTGAGCGCGACGACCATCGCGGTGTCGGGAGCAGCGTGGTCCAGCAGCTGCTCGACCGGGTCCCGCAGCGCCGGGAGCCCCGCGACCAGGAAGCCACCGACCAGGAACGCCGCCACGGTCACCAGGCCGGCACCTAGGCCGACCCCGACGGCCCAGCCCATCGGTTGGTTGTCGCCACGAGGAAGCGGTCCGGAGGCCAGCGCACCCACCCCCCACACCAGGGCCAACCCGGCGGCGCCCACGAGAAACCCGTCATCACCCGGGTCCAGCCGCAGGGTGAGGCCGAGCAGCACCGAGCCGGCGACCAGCGTGGCCAGCACCACCGCGCGACGCCGGACCTGCCCGACTTCGGTGCTCATCGGCTCCCTCGCACCGCCGCGTAGCGGTCGAGGGCATCCCGGCGCTCATCGTCGTGGTCGACGATGCGCTCGGGGTAGCCGTGCGCATAGCCGTCGGCGTGCCGCCACGGCTCATGGGCCTGGCCACCCCACAGGTGTGCCAGCTCCGGCACCCAGCGCCGCACGTAGGCGCCGTCGGGATCGAACCGCCTGCCCTGGGTGATGGGGTTGAACACGCGGAAGTAGGGGACCGCGTCGGTGCCGGTGCCCGCCACCCACTGCCAGCCGTGGTTGTTGGAAGCGAGATCGCCGTCGACGAGGTGGTCGAGGAAGTGCCGGGCACCGACCGGCCACCACACGTGGAGATCCTTGACCAGGAAGCTCGCCGTCACCATGCGGAGTCGGTTGTGCATCCACCCGGTCTGCCGCAGCTGCCGCATCCCGGCGTCCACGAACGGGAAGCCGGTGCGCCCAAGGCGCCACGCCTCCACGAACGTCTCGGCCTCGCGACCGGTGTCGTAGGCGATCTCGGCCAGGCTGCTGCGGAGGTCGTCCCAGGCAGAGTCGGGCCGGTGCCACAGCACGTCGGCGTAGAACTCACGCCAGGCGAGCTCGGTCACGAAGGCGCGCGCGCCATCGGACCCGGAGTGCGGATGACGAGCCAGGTCGGCCAGCAGGGTGCGCGGGTGGAGTTCGCCGTGCTTGAGGTGCGTCGACAGCCGGCTCGTCCCGTCCAGGTCGGGCCGGTCACGTCGTTCGGCGTACCCCACCAGGCCGTCTTCGAGGAACCCCCGCCAGCGTCGGCGGGCCGCCTCCTCCCCCACCGGCCCGAACGACCGGCCGTGTGCGACGAGCTCGGAGTCGAGGGCGTCACCGTCGACCTTCCGGGGGAAGTTCAGGCTCACCGGCCGGACCGCTGGAGGCGCCAGCGGCTGCTCGCGCCAGGCCTTCGCGAAGGGCGTGAACACCTGGTACGGCGTCCGGCCGCCGGTCAGCAGCGTGCCGGGGCCCACGGCGTACGGCGTGCCGGTGCAGGCCAACGGGACGCCGATTCCACGCAGGGCTTCGGCCACCGCCCGGTCCCGGCGGCGCGCGTAGGGCGTGAACTCGCCGGTCACGTGCACGGCACGGGCGCCAGCCTGGGCGGCCACGGCCGGCACCACGTCGGCGGGCCGGCCGCTGCGGACCACGAGGGCGCCGTCCATCGAGTCGTCGAGGGCGGCCAGCGACGCCTCGAGCCGACTGCGTCTGGCCCGTCCTGCCCGGGCCAGCCGCGGGTCGCGGACGAACAGCGGCAGCACCGGGCCCTCGTCCGCGGCGGCGCACAGGGCGGGCTGGTCGTCGAGCCGGAGGTCTCGGCGGAGCCACAGGATGGTCGTCATCGCTCGACTGGGTTCCCCAACCGGGTCGTGATGGCCGACCACACCCGCACCGGCAGAACCCGGGCCACCTTCATCGTGAGCGCCATCCGGAAGGGGAACACGATCTCGGTGCGGCCACGCTCCAACCCGTCGGCGATGGCGACCGCCGCCTCCTCGGCGTCGATGATGAACGGCATCGGGAAGTCGTTGGTCTCGGTCATCGGGGTGCGGACGAAGCCCGGGGCGACGGTGGTCACCCGCACGCCGTGGCGGGCGAGTGCGGCCCGCAGTCCCTCCAGCAGGTTGATCTGGGCCGCCTTCGTCGCGCCGTACGCCTCCGCACCGGCCAGTCCGCGGTAGCCGGCGACGGACGCGATGCCGACCAGGTGGCCGTGCCCGGCGCTCGCCATGGGAGGCACCACGGCCGCCAGCACGTTGTTGAGCCCCAGCAGGTTGACCTCGACGTGCCGGGCGAAGATCTCCGCGTCCCACCGGGCGGCATCGAACTGCTTCCAGTAGCCCGCGCACCACACCACGACATCGAGGTCGCCCAGTGCCGACCGCACCTCCGCCGCCGCGGTGTCCACGGCCTCCCCGTCGGTGGCGTCGACGGGGACCACGGTCATCTCCCCGCCGGCAACCTCGTGCAGGGCATGGGCGTCCCGGGCGCTGATCGCGACCCGGGCGCCGCGTCGGACCAGCTCGTGGGCCAAGGCGGCGCCGATCCCGCTGCTCGCACCCACCAACCAGTAGCTGCGGCCGGCGACGCCTTCCTCGCGGCTGCTCATCGCCGGCCCCCCCGGGTCGATCGGGTCAGCCGGACCTGGGCGACGTCAAGGTAATTCGCGTCGAAGCCGGCTTCGCAGTAGGCGAGGTAGAACTCCCACTTGCGGCGGAACGTCTCGTCGAAGCCGAGCTCGGCGACCCGGGGCCAGGCCTCGGTGAACGCATGGCGCCAACGGCGCAGCGTCTCGGCGTAGTGCGGCCCGAAGGCGTGCACCCGGTCCACACGCAACTGCGTGTGTCGAGCGGCAGTCGTCGTGATCGCCTCGAGGGAGGGGATCATGCCGCCGGGGAAGATGTGCTTCTGGATCCAGCCGTAGGAGCGGCGAGTCGCGAGATGCCGGTCGTGACTCATCAGGATCGCCTGGACGGCCGCGATCCCGTCGGGTGCGAGAAGCCGGTCCAGAGATCCGAAGTACGTCGGCCAGTACTCCTCCCCCACCGCCTCGATCATCTCGACGCTCACCACGGCGTCGAAGCTCCCCTGCACCTCCCGGTAGTCCTCCAGCCGGATCTGCACACGGTCCTGGACGCCAGCAGCCGCGGCCCGTTCGCGGGCGAGGTCGGCCTGCTCCCTCGACAGCGTCACGGAGGTCACCTGCGCGCCACGGCGGGCGGCCTCGATCGCCAACGTCCCCCAGCCGGTCCCGATCTCCAGGAGGTTACTGTCCTGTTGGACCTCGGCCAGGTCGAGGATCGCGTGCACCTTGCGCAGCTGGGCCGTGGCCAGATCCTGCTCGGAGAGCGGCCGGGCGTCGTCGAAGAGCGCGGAGGAGTAGCTCATCGTCTCGTCGAGGAAGGTGGCGAACAGGTCGTTGCTGAGGTCGTAGTGCGCCTCGATGTTGCGGCGGGACCCGGCCAGCGAGTTGCGCTCCTGGGTGGGCAATGGCCGGTCCACGACCCGGCGAAGCCTGGCGAGGGTGGGCGGGACCGCAGTGGTCACCCGCTCCGCGAAGGGCAGCAGCACGGCGGCCAGGTCCGTCCCCGGAGCCGGTCGCCAGTCACCGGCCATGTAGCCCTCGCCGATGCCGATCTTGGGGTGGTCGGCGACACGCCGGTAGAACGCCTCGGGGCGGACCAGCTCCAGGACCGGTGCGTCGCCTGGGGCCGCCTTGCGGTCCGGTCCCAGGGTCGTCCCGTCGGGCAGTCGAACGTCGACGGGGACACGGCCCAGGACCGAATGGAGGATCCTGCGGGCGACCGCGGTCCGGAGGCCGGAGGGTGTCATCACGATCGGGACGCTGGCGGGCCGCGGGAGCGGCGTGGTCATGGTCGTCATCGGACGGCCTCCTGAGGGTGTCGCGGACGGGGCAGGACGGGGAGTCGGGCGAGCCACAGCCGGACGCCGTGCAGGCGGATCAGCACAGAGACCCGGTGGGTCATGAACAGGTGCCGGCCGAAGGTGCGCAGCACGGTGCGGACGGTGGCGGGTTGGGGCCGGCCGGTGGTCGCGGCGGCGAAGACGCACCGACCGTCCCGATTCAGGGCCACGCTGACCGCGACCCGGTCCTCGGTGAGACGCAGGGCCACGTCGTACCAACCAGAAGTGTCGTTGAAGGGGGACACGTAGAAGTCTTTGCCCACCCGCGCCCGTCCCCACTGGTCGAGATCCAGGAGATAGGCGTGCCGCTCGCCGTAGGTGTTGTGCACCTCGAGGACCACCGCACGGGTCGTGCCGTCGGGACGCAGGCACCAGAAGACCGTGAGCGGGTCGAACACGTGACCCAGCACGCGGGCGTGGGCGAGCATCAGGACCCGGTGGTCGGCCTCGAGAGTCACCCCGCGGCCGGCAAGCCACCGGGTCAGATCGCCCCTGGTCCCTCCCCCCAGCCGGCCGCGGTCGAGATGGTCGCGGTCGTCAAACCGATAGAGCAGGCTCAACGGCCACCGCGGGCTCGGCAGCGCGTCGAGGTCGACCAGCCACTGGTAGTGCGCGTGCGTAAAGCGGCGACGGATCGGTGCGCGACGAACGTGGCTGACCGTGCCGACCACGAGTGCGGGAAGTTCCGGCGGGACCATCACGGCGCTCACCAGGTCACCCCCAGCGACGCGGCCGCCTCGACCCCCGAGCGGCAGCCGTCCTCGTGGAAGCCCCAGCCCAGGTGGGCGCCCGCGAACGCCAACCTGGCCCCACCCGCGGTCCGCAGCCGCTGCGCGGCCTTGACCGCGGCGGGGGTGAAGACCGGGTGGGCGTAGGTCATCTCGGCGATGACGGTCGACGGGTCGACCAGGCCCCGACCGTTGAGGGTGACGATGTAGTCCTCGGTGTCCGGGAGACCCTGCAGACGGTTCATCCAGTAGCTCACCGACACACCGGCGTCGTGCGCGCCCGGACCGCAGGAGGTGCGGTGGTTCCACGATGCCCGGGCCACGCGCCGGCGGGGCAGCAGGGAGGCATCACGGTGCAGGAGAGTGGGGTTCACCGAGTAGGTGATCGCCGCGAGGTCCTCCTTCTCCTCCGGCGTCGCGTCCGCCACCATGGCGACAGCCTGGTCGGCATGGGTGGCCACGACCACCTCGTCGAACGTCGCGGTCCGGCCGTCCCCGGTGGTCACGTCGGTGCCGTCGTCGTGCCGGGCGATCGCGACCACCGGCGCCTGTCGACGTACGTCGGGGAGCCGGGCGGCCAGGTTCTCGACGTATGTTCGGCTGCCGCCGACCACGGTGCGCCACGTGGGTGAGCCGCTGACCGTGAGCATGCCGTGGTGGTCGAGGAAGCGGAACAGGTGCTGCGCCGGGAACGCCAGCGCGTCCTCTGCGGCCGAGGACCACACGCAGGAGACGAGCGGCACCGCGAAGTGGTGCACGAAGTGGTCGGAGTAGCCGCCCTCGCTGAGGAAGTCGCCCCACGTCAGGTCCAATGGTCCGGTGGCCAGCAGCGTCCGAGCGGCCCGGTGGAAGCGCGGCACGTCGGCGAGCAGGCGCAGGAAGCGGGGGTCGGCGAGCCGCCACGGCTGCGCGAGGATTCCGGTCGCCCCTCGGCCGCCGGCGTAGGAGAGCCCGCAGGTGTCGCAGGTGATGCTCATGCTCATCTCGGTCGGCCGGGTCTCCACGTCCAGCTCGCGGAAGAGCCGCAGCAGGTGGGGGTACGTACGCTCGTTGTGGACGATGAAGCCGCTGTCGACCGCGAGCTCCCGACCATCGGGCGTGGTGACGCGATGGGTGTGGGCATGTCCGCCCAAGCGGTCTTCGGCCTCGAACAGGGTGACTCGGCGGGCCTTGGCGAGGACGTGCGCGGCCGTCAGGCCGGACACGCCGGCCCCGACGACGGCGACGGTGCGTGGAAGGGATTGCGCGATCACGTCGCAGGACGATACGGTGTTTGTTTAAGGTTTGTCAAAGGTTAGGAGAAGGTAGTGAGGATCGAACGGACGCTGACGGTTGGCCGGCCCCCGGAGGAGGTCTTCGCGTACCTCCTCGACTTCACGAACACCGAGGAGTGGGACCCCGGTACGCTGCGGACCACCCGAGTTTCCGGCGACGGCGGCGCGGGCACGCGCTACCACAACGTCTCACGGTTCCTGGGCCGTGAGACCGAGCTGACCTATGCGGTCGAGGAGGTCTCCACCCCGCGTCGGCTCAGGCTGCGTGGAGAGAACAAGACCGTCATTGCCCGCGACACGATGTCCCTGACCCGAACGACCTCCGGAGGCACCGAGTTGACCTACCGCGCGGAGTTCGACTTCAAGGGGCCCGCTCGCGTCGTCGCACCGCTGCTCGCCCCCGCCTTCAAGCGCCTCGGCAACAGGGCCGAGCAGGGCTTGCGCAAGGCACTGGCCTAGCGGCAGGCGTGTTCACGATCAAGCGCGCCGCCGAGCTGGTCGGGGTCGCCCCCGCGACACTGCGGGCCTGGGAGCGCCGGTACGGCGTGGGCGCGGGCCGTCGGACAGAGTCCGGATACCGCATCTACGACGAGCAGGCCGTCCGTGCGCTCAGCCTGATGCAGGCACTGGTGGCCGAGGGGTGGTCCGTGCGAGCCGCCGCCGAGGAGACCCTGCAGCGCTCGTCGTCCACCCGGTCCTCCTCGAGCCTGGACCGGGCGACCCCGGAGGGGGAGTGGCTCGTCCAGGCAGCCGAGACCTTCGACGTCCTGGGCCTCGCCGCTGTCCTCACTGATCGGCTCGGAAGTGACTTCGAAGGAGCCGTCGACGGCTGGCTGCTCCCCTCGCTCCGCTCGCTGGGTGAGGCCTGGGAGTCGGGCCGGGTGACCGTGGCCGGTGAGCACCTGGTGGCGCACGGCGTGGCACGGCGCCTGGCCGCCGCCTATGACGCCGCAGGCGCCGACCGCGCCGGCGCCCGGGTCGTGCTGGGTCTGCCCGCCGGCTCCCGCCACGAGCTGGGGCTGCTCTCGTTCGCCACCGCCGCTCGCCGGGCCGGCCTGCTGACCACTTACCTCGGCGCCGACGTCCCCGTCGCCGACTGGACTGCGGCGATCTCCGCCGCGTCCGCCGACTGCGCTGTGGTGGCGGTCCCCATGGCCGACGACGCTGGTGCCGTCACCGAGACGGTCGCGGCCATCAAGGACCACCACCCGGACCTCCTCGTCGCCGTCGGCGGACGCGCCCAGGACCTCGCCCCCGCCGAGTGCCTGCGCCTGGGTCACGAGGTTGGCCCCGCCGTCGACCTCCTGGTCAGCCGGCTTGCTCAGTAGGTGCCCCCGGCGGCCCTTCCCTGTTGTGAAATTCTCTGCTTAGATTTCACAGCAGAGGTGGTGGTAGCGCGTGGTCGACCTTCCCGGGCAGGTCCGCGTCGTCGTGGTGGGCGGCGGGATCGTCGGCGCCAGCGTGGCCTACCACCTGGCCCTGCGGGGCTGCTCGGACGTGCTCCTGCTAGAGCGCGCGCGGCTGACCAGTGGCACGACCTGGCACGCAGCGGGCCTGGTGGGTCAGCTGCGGGCCACTCGGAACCTGACCAAACTGGCGCAGTACACCACCGACCTGTTCGCGACCCTGGAGGAGGACACGGGACAGGCGACCGGGTTCACCCAGCGGGGCTCGATCGCGGTCGCCCGCACCCCGGCCCGCCTGGAGGAGCTGCGTCGACAGGCGGCGATGGCCCGCACCTTCGGGCTGGAGGTTCGGGAGATCACCCTTGCCGAGGTCGCCGAACGGGTGCCGCTGGCGCGGACGGACGACCTGGTCGGCGCGATCCATCTGCCCAACGACGCCCAGACCAACCCCATCGACACGACGCTGGCCTTCGCCAAGGGCGCGCGGCAGCGCGGGGTGCGGATCGTCGAGGGCCTCGCCGTCGACCGGATCCTCACCGAGCAGGGGCGTGCCGTAGGGGTGCGCACCGCGGTCGGGGACGTGCGCTGCGACGTGGTCGTCAACTGTGCGGGGATGTGGGCCCGAGACCTGGCTGAGGATGTCGGGGCCGTGGTGCCGCTGCACGCGGCCGAGCACTTCTACGTCGTGACCGAGGCGCTCGACGGGCTAGCCGCGTCGATGCCGGTGCTGCGCGACTCCGACGGCTGCTCCTACTTCAAGGAGGACGCCGGCAAGCTGCTGGTTGGCTGGTTCGAGCCGGTCGCCAGGCCGTGGGGCATGGCCGGGATCCCGGACGGTTTCGCCTTCGGCACCCTGCCGCCGGACTTGGACCACATCGAGCCACTGCTAGCCATGGCCGCCGAGCGGATCCCGGTGCTGGGCGAGGTGGGGATCCAGCTGTTCTTCAACGGCCCCGAGTCGTTCACCCCCGACGACCGGTACCTGCTCGGAGAGTCTCCCGATGTTCCCGGCCTGTTCGTGGCCGCGGGGTTCAACTCGATCGGCATCCAGTCCTCCGGAGGCGCCGGGAAGGTGCTGGCGGACTGGGTCGTCGACGGTCACCCACCGATGGATCTCTGGGACGTCGACGTACGCCGGATGATGCCCTTCCAGCGCAACTCCGCCTACCTGCACGACCGGACCGCGGAGACCCTCGGCCTGCTGTACGCCATGCACTGGCCGTTCCGACAACCGGAGACGGCCCGAGGAGTACGGCGCTCGCCGGTGCACGACCGACTCGGCGCCGCCGGCGCGTGCTTCGGCGAGGCGGCCGGCTGGGAGCGCGCCAACTGGTTCGCCCCCGACGGCGTGCCGCCGGCGTACGAGTACTCCTACGGCCGGCAGACCTGGTGGGAGCACTCGGCGGCGGAGCACCACGCGGTCCGCACCGGGGTCGGGATGTTCGACCTCTCGTCCTTCGCCAAGTTCCACGTGGAGGGTCCGGAAGCCGAGCGCGTCCTCAACCAGGTCAGCGCCAACGACGTGGCAGTCGCGGTGGGGCGGGTGCTGTACACGCAGTGGCTCAACAACGCCGGCGGCATCGAAGCGGACGTGACGATCACCCGGCTCGGTCCGGTGAGCTTCCTAGTGGTCACCTCCGCGGCGTCGCAGGTCCGCGACCTGGACCACCTGCGCCGAGCGATCCAGGAGCTGGACGCCGAGAACCTGGTGTTCGTCATGGACGTGACGTCGGCCTTCGCGGTGTTCTCGGTCATGGGGCCGCGGTCGCGCGAGCTGCTTCGGTCGGTCAGTCCCGCGGACCTGTCCGCCGAGGGGTTCCCCTTCGGCACCTCACGGATGATCGACGTGGGGTACGCCACCGTTCGAGCCACCCGCATCACCTATGTGGGTGAGCTCGGCTGGGAGCTCTACGTGCCCACCGAGTTCGCCGCCCAGGTGTTCGACACCCTCCGCGAGGCCGGTGCCGCACTGGATCTGCGACTCGCGGGTTACCACGCCTTGGACTCCCTCCGGATGGAGAAGGCCTACCGGCACTGGGGGCACGACATCACTCCTGACGACACCCCCTTGGAGGCCGGTCTCGGGTTCGCCGTCGCCTGGGACAAGCCCGGGGGCTTCATCGGGAAGGCCGCCCTGGAGCAGCAGCGGACCCGTGGGCTGACCCGCTGTCTGGTGCAGTTGGCCGTCGAGGGAGACGACCTCCTGCTGCTGCACAACGAGCCGATCCTCCGCCACGGCGTCATCGTCGGCGAGACGACCTCGGCCGCCGCTTGTCCCACCCTCGACAAGACCCTCGCCTTCGGATACGTGAGCAACCCGGACGCCGTCATTGACGACGAGTACCTGCGGACCGGCGAGTACCGGATCGACGTGGGCGGACGCCTGGTCCCCGCGGTGCTGAGCACGACGCCCCTCTACGACCCACAAGGGACGCGAGTCAGATCATGAGACAGCAAGGGAAAGACTGACATGGCCGTTCGCCCCCTCCACACCGCGCTCGAGATGCAGCGCACCGATGAGAGCCAGCCGGCCGAGCCGGCCGACGTCGCCTTGGGCGCCGAGATCCGGGCCCTCCGCAAAGATCGGGGCCGGACGTTGAAGCAGGTCTCCGAGCAGGCCGGCATCTCGGTGGGCTACCTGAGCGAGATCGAGCGAGACCTCACGCGGGTGCCGATCGCCGTACTCCGCAGGTTGTGCGACGTCTTCGGGGTCAGCATCGGCTGGCTGCTCCGCCCCTCGCGTTCCGCACCGGCGCACGAGCGGGACGTCATCGTCCGGGCGGCGGACCGGACCCGGCTGACCTTCCCTGGGGTCGGCATCAGCGAGGAGCTCCTCTCACCGAATCTGGGGGGACCGCTCGAGGTGCTGATCAGCACCATCGAGCCGGGAGCCGACAGTGAGGACTACGCCCACGACGGTGATGAGGCCGGAGTCGTCCTCGCAGGGATCCTCGATCTCTGGGTCGACGGCACACTCCACCGACTCCACAAGGGGGACAGCTTCGCGTTCCCGAGCACCACGACCCACCGGTGCGCCAACTCCACGAAGGCTCGGACCCGGGTGCTGTGGGTCATCACCCCGCCTCACTACTGACCTCTCGCCCGCACGATCGCAGCCCCCGATGACCCCGCGGCCGCGATCCGAGGGTGTATCGGATCGGAGACGTCGTGGTCGCGGATGCTGTCCGAGACTGGGTACCGTCCCCGCATGCCCATCAAGCTGGAGAACGTCGGCATCGCCGTCCGTGACCTCGAAGCGACGATTGCGTTCTTCACCGATCTCGGGCTGACCGTCCTGGCCCGGGACACGGTCAGCGGGGAGTGGACCGACACCGCGGTCGGCCTCGACGGCAACCACGCGAAGATCGCGATGCTCCAGACGCCGGACGGCAACGGTCGCCTCGAGCTGTTCGAGTATCTCCACCCCGAGGCGATCGAGACCGAGCCGACCCGCCCCAACGAGATCGGGATGCATCGGGTCGCCTTCTCCGTCGACGACCTCGGCGAGGCCCTGGAGATCGCCGCGCGGCACGGCTGTCGACCGCTGCGCGGAGTGGCGACCTACGAGGACGTCTACCAACTCACCTACGTCCGCGGGCCCAGCGGCATCATCGTGATGCTCGCCCAGGAGCTAGAGAAGAACATGTCGTGATCGCAGGGTGAATGGTGGCATGGCTCGCACACGCATCAGCATCACGGTGGACGCGGACCTTCTGGAGAGCGCGCGTGCAGTGTCGGGGAAGCCGGACTCAGCGCTCGTGGATGAAGCCCTCGCCGCCTTGCTGGCTCACCGCCGGGCGGTCCAAGTGGACGCTAGGTACGCCGCCTACGACACGCAACCGCTGGACGAGCCCGACGCATGGGGCGACCTGGCCTCGTTCCGGCGCGCGGTGAGTGCCTCGTGACCGCTCTGCCCACACGGGGCGAGGTCTGGTGGTGTGAGCCGGCTCGGATCGGCCGACGACCGGTCGTGGTGCCGTCGCGCGACGCCGTCATTCCGCGACATCGACGAGCCCTTGTCGCCCCGTGCACGACCACCATCCGGGGCCTGCCGAGCGAAGTTCTCCTGGCGCCGGGTGACGACCCGGTACCGCTGCGCTCGGCTGTCAACCTCGACTCGGTCGAAAGCGTCTCTGTCGCGATGCTCGTCGAACGCCTGGGGCGGGTGGCCGATGCTCGGATGCGGGAGATCTGCGCCGCCCTCGCCATCGCACTCGACTGTTCCGACTGAGCCCCTCACCTGCACCGTCTGCCGCTCCCCTACCGTCGCCTGCGGCGCCGAATTTGGGGCACGGGGCGACGGTAGCCGCGCGGCAGTCGGCAAACCTACGGGGAGCCAAGGCGCAACGCGACGCCCTTGATGCGATTCTGAGAGTCCAGGAACAGGGTCACGGCCCACCACTCGAGGCACGAGCTGGTGACGTCATCGGGTGCGATGAAGCTGATCGCCCTGAGACCCTTCAGCCCGGGTGGGGTCTCGTCGTTGCCGCCAAGGCATGTCTGAGCAACGCCCTTGACCAGCGCGTAGTAGCCGCCGCTCCCGGCCAGGGTGTCGAGCGGCGAGAACGGGCCCGACCGTTCGGCATAGCTGGCGTCCATCCGCCAGGCCGCGAGATCGCCCCGCTCGCTGACGTCGAGGCTGGTCGCCTCGAGCCCGTCCTCGATCCCCGACCAGACGTCTCCGTCGGCGAAGGGTGCCCCCAGCGTCGGGTCGGCGGCGAACCTGTAGAACTGCCGGGCCACCAGGACGTCCGCTTCGGCAACCTGGCCGATCCGCGTCTCGCGCGGTTGGCAGGGCCCGCGGAACTCCTCCAGGTCCAGTGCGGCGGTGCGGATGTGCACGTCCGTGTCCGGTGTGAGCGGTGTCCCAGGCGCGGGTCGCTGCCTGACCACGGTCCGCGGCCGTACCTCGCACCGGACGGTGACCGGCCAGCCCCAGTCCGACCCCAGACCCAGTTCCCCGATCCGAGCGCCGGCTACCGCCGATGGCATGCCGACGAGGTCGGGCATCAGAAGAGTGGGTGGTGAACTCGTCGTGGGCTCGCTCGGCACGACGGGCGACGCCGGTGACCCTGGTGAGGCGGCCTGTTCGGTGGGTGACGCACAGCCCGCCAGGACCACCAGGAGACCGCCGAGCATCAGCAGTCCCTGCTTCACGTGGCGGACGTGCGCCCCCAACGACGGCTTCACACCTCTAGGACGCCCAGCCGGCTCTCGCGGTTGTCCACGGGAGGTCATACGAATGGTGCACCCGTCAGCCCCGTCCGTCTGGCGTCCTGCCGCGGCGGGCAACGAGGAGCAGCCCGATGATGATCAGGTCGACCACGGCGAACGTCACGGCCTCCGGCTCGTTGTAGAACACGACCTTGATGGCAGTGAAGCCGAGATCGGCGACGGCCGCGACGAGCCCGATCTTGATGCGGGTGGCCGCGTGCAGCCGGGGCGCCAGCGCCACGGCGAGCAGCGCGATGCAGATCGATACCTTCCAGGTGATCAGCGGGATGTCGACCCAGGGGCTGATGAACTGCGCTTGGTCCCGGGCGAACACAGTGAAGTAGCTGACGCCCGCCAACCCCATCGTTGCGGCGATGCCGGCGACGACGCGGGCGACGACGAGTGCCGGGGAGCGGGACCCGGACCGGGGCTGGGTGGTGGTGGTTCGGGTGGACTGACTGAGTGCGGACACTGGTTTGCTCCTGTTCGGGCGGCCCGGTCGGCCGCTGATCTGTGCATGGTTCCGCCGAGTAGCCGCCTCCCACATCGACCTGCGGGCTGCTTGCGTGATCAGCCCCAGGGCTGAGGACGGGCGCCGCCCACGCGCCCTACACTGCGGGCGTGAACCGGTCCGCCTGGGCCCCAGCGCGCGGCGACGCCGTCCTCGCTGCGGTGCTGATGGTGCCCAGCCTGGTGCAAGTGCTGTGGCTCTTCCCGATCACCTCCCGGCCACTTGGCGCGCTGTACGCCGTACTGTTCGTCGCTCCCATCGCCTGGCGCAGAACCGCCCCCGTCGCGGCCGCGACCGCCCTGGGCCTGGTCGCGCTGTGGTCGCCCGCCGACGGCTTCCTGGTCCTCGGGTACGTCGTTGTGGTCGTGGTCTTCGCGTCGCTGGGGATGTACGCGCGCGGCTGGGTCCCGTACGTCGTCGTCGCGTGGGCGCTGCTGGCGGGCACGGCCGGGACCCTGAACGGCCCGGAGGAACCGGTCGCGGCCCTGCTGTCCCTCTACTTGATCGTCGTCGGCTCCTTCATCGTCGGCCGGGTCATCGCGCACCACCGGTCGCAGAACCGGCGGCTGGAGGAGCTGGCCGAGCAGCTGCGCCTCGAGAAGGCCGAGGCGTCCCGCGCGGCCGTGGCCGACGAACGGGCGCGGATCGCCCAGGAGCTCCACGACGTGGTCGGCCACGAGGTCACGCTGATGTCGATCCAGTCCGAGGCCGCCGCCTCCGCCCTCGCCCAGGCACCCGAGCGGGCCGCCGAGCCGATCGACCGGCTGCGTGAGACCGCCCATCGGGCCAGCCTGGAGCTGCGCGGCATCCTGGGTCTCCTCGGCCCGCCCGACGAGGGCTCAGGCGTAGCGGACGCGACCGGGCTGGAGGAGATCGCCGCGAGAGCCCGCCGGTTCGGCGTCCCCAACACGCTCACCTCGACCGGTGACCCCTGGCCCGGGGCGGCCACGGTATGGCTTGCCCTCCACCGGCTGGTGCGGGAGTGCCTGACGAACGCCGGCAAACACGCCCCCGGCGCACCCGTCGACATCGACATCGTGTGGACCGCCGACCGGGCCCGTCTCGTCGTGTCGAACCCCTTCGACGGCGTCGCGGGGGACGCGGGTCGTGGCCGGCGCGGGATGGCCGAACGGTGCCGGCTGCTCGGCGGGAGCTTCGACGCCCGAGTCACCGACGGCGCGTTTGTCGTCACGGCCGGCCTTCCTCGCTCCGGTGAGGCGCCATGACCGGCGGCGGCATCCGGTTGGTGATCGCCGATGACCAGGCACTGGTCCGCGACGGCTTGCGGCTGATTATGGAGCTCGCCGGGATCGAGGTGGTCGCCGAAGCAGCCGACGGAGAGCAGGCGGTCGCTACCGTGCTCGAGCACGCGCCTGACGTCGTACTGATGGACGTCCGGATGCCGCGGGTCGACGGCATCGAGGCGACCCGGCGGATCGTCGCGGCTCAGTCGCCGTCCCGGGTGCTTGTGCTGACGACCTTCGACCTCGACCGGCACGTGTACGACGCGCTCACCGCCGGTGCGGCGGGATTTCTACTCAAGGATGCCAGTGGGCCCGAGCTGGTGGCCGCGGTGCAGCGCACCTCCGCCGGTGAGGTCGCGATGGCTCCGGCCGTCTTGGGCAGGTTGATCACTCGGTTCACCGACCGTCCCCCGGTCGACGCCGGGCCGCCGGAGGAGCTCAGCGCCCGGGAGCTCGAGGTCCTGGTGCTGATCGGCCGCGGGCTGTCCAACCCCGAGATCGCCGAGGAGCTCGTCGTGTCCCTGGCGACGGTGAAGACCCATGTGCGGCACATCCTGGCCAAGCTGGACCTGCGGGACCGCGTCCAAGCGGTCGTCCTCGCCCACCAGCTCGGGCTGGTCTGACGTCCGGGACGTCATACGGATGGTGCACCCGCCTGCCCGGTGAAGTCCGGAGACTTCGGTCACAGTCGAAGTCCGATGACATCGGTAACACCTGAGCCCAGCCGTCAGCGCATCAGCGAGTAGGCCCTGCAACCGAGACACAGTCCGGTGGACGCGTTGAGGGCCGCCACACCGAACGCCAGCGCCGTCAGCGCGTATCCCGCTGCGTCGACTCCGAACAGGAAGGCGACCATCGCCGACGCGGTGATCACGAAGCCGACGAACTGGGCGAACCTCGGGGGCCGAGCATCCTCCAGAGCACGTGGAGCTCCGATCCGGGGCCAGATGAAGCGGGCGAAGATCTGCGCCCACACCGACCACTGGAAGCTTACGAACGCCGTGAAGGCATACACGGCCACCTGAGTGGCCAGCAGGCCGAGAGCCAGGGGTCGAGCAACCTCAACGATCAGCAGCACGATCCCGAGCACGGCGGCAGTGGCGCCGGCGCTGAATCGCAGGAGGCGTGGGTCTACATGTGCCCGGAGCGGGCATGCTCCCACGCTGGTGTTACGCATCGGTTTGCCTCAGACGTCATCCGGACAGTGCACCCATTTGCTCTGGAAGTATGACGTCCGCGGGAGGTCGGTCACCAGCGAAGCAGGGCCGCGATCCCGGCGGCGTCACCCAGCGGTCCTTCGACGCCGCCCTCGATGGGGCTGATGCGCGCGGAGGTGTTCAGCGCCCGCGCGATGAGCCGCTCGGTCAAGCGCGGCTCGGGGGACCCTGCCGGCTCAGCCGGCCCGACCTCTTCATCGGCGTACAGGGTGCCGTCGGCCCCCACGCTGCCGGCATAGCGGACCTCCGGGTCGTACACGAGGTGGGCGACGCGGCCGGCATTCAACGCGGCGACCACCTCCGAGAGACCCAGTGCTCCTGCTCCCGATCCGGCGGCGTCCCGCATCCGTTCGAGAAGCTGCCGCTCGGTCTCCTTGTGGTGGGCGTGCATCCGCTCGGTGACGCCGGCAGCGAGAGCGGTGTCGTCGAGACCGCTGAGGTTGCGGGGGTCGGCGAACACCTTGTCCCGCAGCGACTGCGGGAACCTAGCAGTCGTCGGCTCGGTCCAGCGGTCACCGCCGCTGACCAGGATCCGCTCCCAGCCACGCTCCTCCGCGAGCGCTGCAGCGACCTCGACCGCCTCATTGATGAGGCGTTCCGTGCGTTCCCGATCACGCGCTTGGCGCTGCTCGCGCATCGGGGTGTGGTACTGCCCGGCAGGGCCACCCCCGATCTGTCCGGTCCGCTCGTGCGGCGCTTGGACATACTCCTGCTCCAGCTGGCGCAGGACGTCGAGTGACCCGAGGCGCCACTCGAGCAGCCGGGCATCCTCGGCGGAGACGATGACGACGCCGGCCCGGCGGCCCTCGTCGAGAAGCTCAAGCAGTGGGTGCAGGAACGGGCCTTCGTCGAGCACCAGCCGCGGGGCCACCGGCATCGCGCTGTCCAGCTCCACCGTCCAGTCGCTCTCCAGAGCGGCAAGGAGAATGCGGCTCCGGCCCGAAGCCAGGGGGCTCATCAACGGTTCGACGCGCGGCCACAGTCCCTCAAGAGCGGCAGCGATCTCACGGGCTCGATCTCCAACGGAGCCCTCGGCGACCCGGCGTTGCAGCTCACGGAACCGGTTCTTCAGGTCGATTCTCGCGGCTTCCAGGTGGGGGTCCTCGCTGGGATCCGCGTTGACGTAGACCGACAGCACCCCCAGCGCGTCGGTTCGCTGCGAGAGATCGCGCAGCCTGTCCTCGTCCAACTGCTCAATCGAGACCATCACAGGCCACCTGCCCCTTCAAAGATCAGTGCTCGAATCCGTTCCCCAATGCCTAGCCACTACGGGCACCGATCTCAAACCGGTCTCACTAGGAGGGCCACCACGGCCCCGCTGGTTGTGGATCACTTGCCGGCGGCGGTGAGTGCCTGCTCGAGGTCGGCGATGATGTCGTCGACGTGCTCGATGCCAACCGAGAGCCTGACCATGTCCTCGGGCACGCCCGCCGCTTCCAGCTCCTCAGGGGTCAGCTGACTGTGCGTCGTGGTCGCGTTGTGGATCGCCAGCGACTTCGCGTCACCGATGTTGGCCAGGTGGCTGAACAGCTCGAGCGCCTCGATGAATCGGCGACCACCGTCCCGGCCGGACTTCAGCCCGAAGCTCAGCAGTCCGCCGTACCCACGCCCGGTTCCGATCCGGTCGTGGACGGACTTGTACGAACTGCCCGGCAGACCGGGATAGGTGACCCAGGACACGGCGCCGTGCCCGGACAGGAACTCCGCGACCCGCAGGGCGTTCTCACTGTGCCGCTGCATCCGCAGGTGCAGCGTCTCCAGGCCCTGCAGGAAGAGCCACGAGTTGATCGGCGTGATCGCGCCGCCGGTGTTGCGCAGAAGCACGGTGCGGGCGCGGATGATGTACGCCGCCGGGCCGGCGGCCTCGGTCCACACCGCCCCGTGGTAGGCGGGATCGGGCCTGGTGAGCCCGGGGAAGCGCTCGGCGTGCGCCGCCCAGTCGAACCGGCCGGAGTCCACGATGACTCCACCGATCGAGGTGCCGTGACCGCCGATGAACTTCGTCGCGGCGTGGACCACCACGTCGGCACCGTGGTCGAAGGGTCGGACCAGGTACGGCGTCGGCGCGGTGTTGTCGATGATCAGCGGGAGCCCTTCGGCGTGCGCCGCGTCCGCCCACGCGTCGATGTCGACCACGTTGATCTTCGGATTGCCGACCGTCTCACCGAAGACCAGCCTCGTCCTCTCGTCCACCAGTCCGCCGAGGTCCTCGGGGCGGTCGGGGTCGACGAACCTGACCTCGATGCCGAACTGGGGCAGCGTGTGGGCGAACAGCGCGTAGGTGCCGCCGTACAGCGTCGACAGCGCCACGATGTTGTCCCCGGCATAGGTCAGGTTGAGCACCGCATAGGTGGTGGCCGTCGAGCCGCTTGCCACCGCCAGTGAGCCCACTCCGCCCTCGAGCTGGGTCATCCGCTGCTCGAACACATCCTGAGTGGGGTTCATGATCCGGGTGTAGATGTTGCCCGGCTCGGCCAGCGAGAACAGGTTCGCGGCGTGCTCGGTGTCGTCGAAGACGTACGACGTGGTCTGGTAGATCGGCACCGCCCGGGAGTTTGTCGCCGGGTCGGCCAGCTCCTGACCGGCGTGGACGGTCACGGTCTCGGGGCGGTGGTTCACTGGATGCTCCTTCAGGGTTCGGGGTTCGTGCGACCCGGCGGTGGAGTGGCGCGATCGTCGTCGGAGCGGTCCGCCGCCTCGAGCGTACGGCCCTCCGCACCGAGCACCGTGTCTTGCTCGTCACACCAGTGGCTGCCCGCGGTTCACAGAATGCACTGGCTCGCGCGCGTCCGACTCGGCGATCATCCACCCATGGCTTGCCGAATGACCGAACTTGTCATCGACGCTCACGATCCCGACCGCTTGGCAGAGTTCTGGTGTCGCGTGCTCGGGTGGCAGGTGACCAGCCGGAGCGACTACGAGGTCGAGATCGCACCCCACGATGAGCGGACTACGGACGCTCCGACCCTCGTGTTCCTCCGTTCCACGGAGTCGAAGGTGGGCAAGCTCCGGCTTCACATCGACCTGCGTCCGACCGACCGTCCCCACAATGAAGAGCTCAGCCGGCTCCTCGACGTTGGTGCTGTTCGTGCGGACATCGGTCAGGGCGACGTCCAGTGGGCCGTCCTGGCAGATCCGGAAGGCAACGAGTTCTGCCTCCTCCACCCGGTCGAGGAAGTCACCAGCTAGGAGCGTCTGTCAGTCGAGACCGCGCATCCTCAGCACCGCTTGCGTACGGTCGCGGACCTGGAGCTTGGCCAACACACTCGACACATGGTTCTGCACCGTCTTGAGCGTGAGGCCCAGCTCGCGCGCGATCTCTGCATTGCTGGCCCCACGGGCGACCAGCGCGAGCACCTCTGACTCGCGGCTGGTGAGTGGTACGCCAGCAGGTTGACCCCCTGACAAGCGACGACCGTTCACGCCGGGGCCGACCACGGCCCCACCCGTTGCGACGGTGCGGATCGCAGCGAGCACCTGCTCCTGGCCCGAGTCCTTCAGCAGATATCCCCGAGCGCCGACCCTGAGGGCCGCGGCCACCGCCGCGTCGTCGCCCTGCATGGTCAGGACCAGCACGGCGCAATCCGGGGCGGCGGCGACAATCCGGCGGGTGGCCTCGAGTCCGGGCGTACGAGGCAGATTGAGGTCCATGAGGACGACGTCGGGACGTAGCTCGAGCGTGGCCCGGACCGCCTCGTCGCCGTCCGCAGCCTCACCGACCACCTCGACGTCGGGCACGGTCTCGAACAAGCTGGTCAGGCCGGCGCGGAACAGTGGATGGTCGTCGACGATGAGGATCCGGATCATGCGCGGACCACCACATTCAGAGGCAGGCGGAGGGTCAGCGCCGTACCGGCAGCCTGGGTCACGAGCTCGACGGAGCCTCCGATCTCGCCGGCGCGATCGCACATACCGGGAATCCCCAGGCCAGTGCTGGCCTGAGCACCTCCACAACCGTCATCGAGGACCACGATCACAAGGTCATCGTCGGACAACGACCCGGTCACCCGGCACTGCGACGCGCGCGCGTGCCGGACAACGTTCGTCAGCGCTTCCTGGGTGATGCGGTACGCCGCCACCTCGACTGCGGCGGGCAGGTCGGGGCGCGGGTCAGGCAGGTCGACGGTGACGGCCAGTCCGGACCCGTCCGCCAGCTCTCGCCCGAGCTCCGCGATCGCTCCGAACAGCCCCAGGTCATCGACTGCCGGCGGGCGGAGATCGTCAACGATGCGCCGTACCTCGGCGACAGTCTCGGTGAGGCCGGCCCGCAAGCGGACCAGACGGTCCTCGACGGACCGGCCGTCCGCCAGGAGGTTCTGGATGCCGTCGAGCTGAAAGCCCAGCCCGGCGATCGCCGGTCCAAGACCGTCGTGCAGATCGCCTCGGAGTCGACGCCGCTCCTGCTCCCGCGCGATCACGAGCCGCCCCTGCGCCGCACGGAGCTCGTCGACGAGGCCAGCGGCGTGCACCGCTGCGCCGATCTGGTTTGCCACCGCCTCGAGCAGCGACCAGTCGGCCGGGCGCAGCGTCCGGCCGGACCAGCGCAGCTCACCCACCTGTCGCCCGTAGGCCGTCAGCGGCAGGCTCTCGATCACCTGCGCAGTGCTTCCAGTGAGGGCCAGGACCCGGCCACCGGCGTCCCGGATCTCAGCGGACGAGAACCCCAAACCCTGGACCATCTCATCCGTGAGCTCGTCGAGGAGCGCTGGCGAGTCGGCCGCGTCCGCCAATCGCCGGCCGGTATCGGCCAACACCGTGGCTGGAGCAGCCCACCGACCGTAGGTCAGCTGATTGACCAGACCCTGGAGCCAGTCCCGCAGGGGGGCGAACGCCACGGCCACCACGGCTGTTCCCGCCAGCGGAAGCCAGGCTGCGCCGCTGTCCTGCAGCATCACGCCGACGCCGACGACGACGATGGCGTACACCCCTGCCAGTACGGCGGACAGCGTCACGTAGGTCAGGGTGTGGTTCGCTGCCGACTGCACGTCGTACAGCCGCTTCTGGAACATCGCCACCGCCACCGCCACCGGCACGGGGAGGGCCGAGAGGGCGAACATCCAAGGCCTTGATGCCGGCGTCGCGGCCAGCGGGAGGACCAGCAGCGGCAGGGCGAACGCGATGCCGAAGATGAGGACCTGCTGGCGGATCATGTCGTCCCCGGTCCGCCATCGCCGGAGCATCCCGTGAATCACCATGACGAGGGCCGCGAAGCCCAGAGCCAGCGATCCAACGGCGACCAGATCGGCCATGGACTGCAAGGTCGCAGGCAGTCCGATCGGGTTGTCGACAGCCGACATCCGATTCTCCAGAGGAACGGGTGCCACGAGAGCTGCGACGGTGAACGACACGATCGCCGCCACCACGAGTCGGGTGGTGCGTGTGCTGGGCGACCGGCCGTCCGGGAAGACGAGCGGCAGTGCCAGCACCAGGACCAGCCAGCCGAAGCCCCGGCACGCGGTCCCGAGCACGCCGACGAGCACGGCCGCCGTCGAGCCCGGGTCGTCGGCCAGTCGCGTGACGCCCCAGGCGAGCAGGCCCTCGCCGGTCCCCCAGGCAGCCGCTCCGCACAGCATGAGCCGCCCGACCGGGTGACCCGGCCGGGCGAGCTCGACAGCGGTGCCGACCACGGCGTACGCCGCCACAGCCAGCACGATCACCAAATCGTCGAACGCTGCGCGTGATCCCGCGACGGCGACCGCGGAGACGGCACCGGCTACCGCCAGGCCGGCTACCAGAAGCACCACGGACACCCGGAGCACGCGCATTCGATCACCTCGGCTCAAGCGTGCCCGACTGCACCGGTTCGCGCTGCGCAACGACCCGGTCGAGACCGTCCTCCGAATGCCTCACCATGAGCACGCCCGCGCCCAGGAACCAGACCATCCAGACCAGCACTCCCCAATCGTGCAGGTGCAGCGCGGCCAGCGGCGTCGATGCCAACAGCGCCACCGACGTCACGACTCCGAACAGCCCCCACCAGCGGCGGTGCACGCCCTCAGCCAGGGCGGCGACAGAGAACCCGAGTGTGCTGCCGCCGAGCAGGAGGAGGCTCAGGAAGTACGCGAAGTTGCGCACATTATTGATGGCCAGAGCGGCCTCGAGATCGAGACCGTGCTGCACGCCGTACATCGCGGCGGCGCCTGCCGGAAAGCCGACGGCGAACGTGACGGCTACATACGCGGCGCCGCACAGGACTCCTGTCTGGGCAGCCCATCCTCCAAGCTCGCTGCCGCGCCCCAGGACACGACCCAGAAACACCAGTACCGGGATCAACATCAAGTAGGCGACACTCTCGATCACCCCGCCGGTGAACGAGACGGCCAGGTTGCCGTCGCCGTAGGCGTCGGCGATGCCGTCGACACCATCGGTGAACAGCGCCGGCATCTCCAGGGCGAGAGAGATCGGAATCAGCACGACGTGGGCGATGGCGAATGCGCCCGCTACGCGCCACAGCTGTCGGGGGATCGGGTTCATCGGTACCTCCAGGCTAGGGGAATCGGATGCCCCAGATCCTGCGGATCCTCGCAGCCGCGCGCCTCAGGTCGATTCCCACGTTTCCCGGGAAGAACTCCCGCGCTGCCAGAGCCGACCGCCGGGCTCCGCCGACCGCTCAGCCTCGGTTCGACGCCGCGGCGCGCTCGACTTCACCACGCTCGACACAGAACTCGTTGCCCTCGGGATCGGCCAGCACCACGAAGCCCGATCCGTCGTCGCGTCGATGATCGGCGAACAACGTGGCGCCCAGATTCATGAGCCGGGCGACCTCCTCGTCGCGCGTGGCGTCGGTCGGCTCCAGGTCGAGGTGGACCCGGTTCTTCACCGTCTTCGGTTCCGGAACCGGGATGAAGAGCAGGTTGATCCCCGTCGTGGGGGAGGTCAGCAGACCCTCGGGGTCGCCGGGACTGTTCGGGTTGTCGGGGTTCTCGGCGTAGTCACCGACTTGCGCCCAGAACTCGACCAGCGGCTCCCAGCGTCGGCAATCGAACGTGATCGTACGGATGCGACTCGTCATCGATCTCCTCGTGAAGTTGGAATGTTCCGATCCCCAAGTCGACCAGATGCCGCACCAGAGCGCGACCGCCTTTCCCGCGGCCGGTGGGGCGCTGGTGCGTGATGGCGAACACCACGGAGCGGTCGGTGCGCGACCTCCTCAACCAGCGGGGACGGTCGCTGCTGGCTTCTCGGCCGTCACGATCCAGGCGGCGGAGTCGTAGAGGACGCCGTCCGTGGTCTCGTGCGCTGCGACTGATTCGCGCAGCCCGTCGAGAGCGGCTGCGCGGTCGTCGCGCCCCGCCGCTTCGAGGCTGGAGCGGACCAGTCCCAGCGAGCTGAGGAATCGGACTGCCTCGGCCACGCTGGCGCCGAAGTACATGGGAGCGGCATGGCTCTCGACCCGGATGTCGGCGAACCCGGCACCGGTCAGGGTCGCGCGTACGACGTCCGGGTCGGCCAGCGAGAACGGGCCGGGTGCTCCGGCCGGTGGCGGTGAGGACGGCGGGCGGCCTCCCGAGAGGATCCTGAGGATCTCGGTGATCCACTCGTTCGCGGTCGGTGCCTGCCACACGAGCATCGCCAGACGACCGCGCGGCCGCAACGCGCCGGCGAGGTTGGCGAACGCGGCCACCGGATCACCGAAGAACATCGTGCCCGTGCGCGAGACCACCACGTCGAAGGGCGCACCTGCGAACGGATGGACCTGAGCATCACCCTGGACGAAGGTCGCGTTGGCCACGCCCTCCTCGACCGCTAGCCGACGCGCGTTGTCCAGCAGACGCGCCGACAGGTCGATGCCCACCGCCAGGCCGCGGGCCGCACGACGGGCGGCATCGCGGGTCGTCTGGCCGTTGCCGCAGCCGATGTCGAGCACTCGGTCGGCGGGGTCGATCCGTGCCGCTGCGAGGAGCGGGTCATGGTGCCTCGACACGGAACGGTCGTAGAGGGTCGCCCAGGTCAGCCAGTGCTCGCCGTCCTCGCCGTCCCACGCCGCGGCCATCGCCGCGTTGCCGGGAGCTATCGCCACAGATCCGAGTTCCATCGTCACACCTCCGCTACAGTCCTTGTAGGACTACTCAAGTGAAAGTCCTTGGAGGACCAAATGTCAAGACGTTCGGCGGAGCTGAAGACGTCGTCGTACGCCATGCTCGGGATGCTCGCGATCCGACCCTGGACCAGTTACGAGCTGGCCCAGCACATGGACCGCGGCGTGGGCCAGCTATGGCCGCCCAGTGCCCGGAGCAACCTCTTTGTCGAGCCCAAGAAGCTCGTCACCCTCGGGCTCGCCGAGGCTAGACAGGCGCCGGTTGGTAACCGGCCGCGCACGGAGTACTCCATCACCGATGAGGGCCGGCGCGCCCTCCAGGAGTGGCTCGACACACCCGGTGAGGCCACCCGGATCTCGTCCGAGCAGCTGCTCCAGCTCTTCTTCGCCGAGAACGGGACCCGCGACCAGGCCAGGTCCCTGATTGACGCGATCGCCGCGCGGGCGCGCGAGCAGGCAGCCGAGAACGTGGCGGTCGCGCGCAGCTACGTCGACGGCGGTGGCGCGTTCCCCGAACGTGCCGCGATTCTCGCCGTGGTCGGTCGGTTCATGACCGACTTCGCCGACATGGTGGAGGCCTGGGCAGCCTGGGCCGCCACCATCGTCGATGGCTGGCCCGACGACCCTCGCGAGGCCACGCCATCGTGGGCGACGTTCGAGGAGATCGCCGGCCGCGCGGTACCGGATGTCACGACGCCCGACCACCCGACCCCAGGAGGAGAGTAGGACGGAGCCTTCCGGACTGCCCAGGACGTTACGCCGTCGATCGCAGTCGTCTGGTGACTGTAATCAACGGCGTAGTCCGGAGTCGGGGATCCGGAGACCCGGCGGTTTCGAGACGGTCGCTGCGCGACCTCCTCAACCAGCGGGGACGCGCCCGCGACCTCCTCAACCAGCGGGGACGGCGCTAGCGCCTTTTCAACCAGCGGGGACGCTGGCCGCCTTTCCACCAGCGTGTGGTGCGCGAGGGGGGAGTTGAACCCCCACGTCCTTTCGGACACACGGACCTGAACCGTGCGCGTCTGCCTGTTCCGCCACTCGCGCGAGAAGCGGAGCAAGGCTATCCCAGCCCGCGGAGCATCCCCAAACCCCGGCCCCCGGGACGTCATGCGAACCGTGCAGGCGTCTGCTCCGTCCGTATGACGTCCCCGGGAGGGCGGGCCCGCCCCGATACGATCGGTCGGGTTGGCTCGGAGCGGAAAGGAGGTCGTGGCACATGGGTGCACTGCGGAAGTTCGAGCAGCGCCTGGAGCAGGCGATCTCCGGGATGTTCGCGCGGGCCTTCCGCAGCGCCGTACAGCCGGTGGAGATCGCCGCGGCCCTGCAGCGCGAGGCGGACAACAACGCGCAGATCCTGAGCCGCAACCGGCGCCTGGCGCCCAACGACTTCCGGGTGGAGCTCAGCGACGCCGACCTGGAGCGGCTGTCGCCGTACGACTCCGCGATGGCCCGCGAGCTGACCACCCAGCTTCAGGAGCACGCGCAGCGGCAGGCCTACGTCTTCCCCGGCCCGGTGACCATCGGGTTCGAGGTCGCCGAGGACCTCTCCACCGGCCGGTTCCGCGTGACCAGCCGGGCGCTGGCCAGTGTCGAGGGGGCCCGGGTCACCGGCAGCGGAGCGCAGGCGGTGCTGGAGATCAACGGCACCCGACACCCGCTGACCCCGCCGGCGGTGGTCGTAGGCCGAGGGACCGACACCGACATCCGGATCAACGACCCCGGCGTCAGCCGGCACCACCTGGAGTTCACCGTCACCACCGGCATGGTCGAGGAGGGCAGCCCGCTGCGGCTCGCGGTCCGCGACCTGGGCTCCACCAACGGCATGCTCGTCGACGGGCACCGGGCCCGGAAGGTGGCGCTGCGCGACGGCTCCACGGTCCGCATCGGCAACACCGACCTGGTGGTCCACATCGAGCAGGAGCCGGACAGCCACCACCAGGGCCAGGAGGGCGGCGGTGTCTGAGCTCACGCTGTTCCTGATCCGGCTGGCCTACCTCGCGATCCTGTGGATCTTCGTGCTGTCCGCGATCTCGGTGATCCGGTCCGACATGTTCGGGGCCCGGGTGCCCGACGCCGCGCGCGCAGCGGCGCCCGCAGGAAAGCCAAGGACCAAGCCGCCCAAGGCGCGCTCCCGACGCCGCCGGGGTGCGCCGACCCACCTCCTGGTGGTCGAGGGGATCAACGCCGGCGAGCGAGCCGAGCTCGACCAGGCTCCGCTGCTGATCGGGAGGGGCCCGGACGCCGCCATCCGCCTCGACGACGACTACGCCTCGACCCGGCACGCCCGGGTCGCCAGCTCCGAGGACGTCTGGTTCGTCGAGGACCTCGGCTCCACCAACGGCACCTACGTCGGCAACGTCCGCATCACCCAGCCCACCACGCTCACCCTCGGTGACCAGGTCAGGATCGGCAAGACGATCCTGGAGCTGCGGAAATAGCCGCCGATGACCGAGCTGCGCCTGCAGTACGCCGCGATCTCCGACGTGGGCCGGGTCCGCAAGGACAACCAGGACTCCGGGTACGCCGGTCCGTGGTTGCTCGCGGTCTGCGACGGCGTCGGCGGCGCGGTGCGCGGGGACATCGCCTCCAGCACCGCCATCGGCCAGATCCGCCGCATCGACCAGACCCCCGACGGAGAGGACACCCTGGCGCTCGTCGCCGGCGCCCTGCACCGGGCCGGCGATCGGATCGGGGAGCTGGTCGACGAGGAGCCGGCGCTCAACGGCACCAGCACCACCGCCACCATCGCGCTCTTCGACGGCCAGCGGCTGGCCCTGGGCCACCTCGGCGACAGCCGCGCGTACCTCTACCGCGCCGGCGAACTCCGTCAGCTCACGGTGGACCACACGTTCGTCCAGACCCTCATCGACGAGGGCCGGATCACCGAGGCCGAGGCGCGCACCCACCCGCACCGAAACCTGATCCTCAAGGCCCTCGACGGCATCCACGAGACCGAGCCGGACCTGTTCCACGTCGACCTGGAGCAGGGTGACCGGATCCTGCTGTGCAGCGACGGCGCCAGCGGCGCGGTCACCCTCGACCGGATGGCTGACATCCTGGGCACCGGCACCCCCGACTACGCGGCCGTCGAGCTGGTCCGCGCCAGCCTGGACGGCGGCAGCACCGACAACATCACCTGCGTCGTCGCCGACGCCGTGTCGCCGACATCGCTGGCGCTGGAGGACCTGGAGCCGATGCTGGTCGGGGCCGCCGCGGAGATGCCCCGGAAGGCCCGCAGCCACCGCGCCGGGGTCTTCTTCCGCGGCCACCGCAGCGGCGACACCGGGGAGCTGGAGCCGGTCCAAGCGGAGATCCCCGAGGAGGCCGGCTTCGCGATCGCCTCCGACCCGATCGACCCCGAGCACGCCCGCTACGCACCGGTGGCCCGGCCGCGCTTCGTGTGGACCCGGCGGTTCCTCGGGCTGACGATCCTCCTCGGCGTCCTCGGCATGGCGGCCGGTCTGGCGCAGTGGTGGATGCAGCAGCAGTTCTACGTCGGCCAGCAGGACGGGGTCGTCACGATCTTCCGCGGCATCAACGGCGATGTCCTGGGCTACGAGCTGTCCACGCCGTACGAGACCACCAACCTCACCGTCAGCCAGCTCCCCGACGTCGACGCCAGCGGGGTGGCGGAGGGGATGGAGCCGGGCTCCCTCGAGGACGCCCGCCGCACCGTGGAGTCGCTTCACAGCAGGCAGACCATGCCCGGCGCCGAGGAGGAGGAGGGATGACGCAGCAGCCGTCGACCCTCCTCGGCTTCGTGCATCGCCGGCGACGCGGGGCGGAGCTCTTCCTGCTGATCCTGGCCCTGGCCGTCGGGGTGGGTGCCTACGTCGCCGTCGGCATCGGCGTCACCGGCGAGGTCCCCACCGACGTGATCGCGTACGGCGGGTGGCTCACGCTGCTCATCCTCGGCGCGCATGTGGTGGTCCGGTTCACCGCGCCGTACGCCGACCCGGTGCTGCTGCCGCTGGTGGCGGCGCTGAACGGACTGGGCCTGGCGGTCATCCACCGGCTCGACCTGGCCGCCGGTGCCGGCGAGCAGGACGGCTTCGCCCGCCAGCAGCTCACCTGGATGACGCTCGGCGTGCTGCTGTTCGCCGGCACGCTCCTCGTGGTCCGCGACCACCGCATCCTGCAGCGGTTCACCTACACCTTCGGCCTGTCCGCGATCGTCCTGCTCCTGCTGCCGATGCTCCCGGGCATCGGCCGGTCCATCAACGGCGCCCGGATCTGGATCCACGTCGGCCCGTTCAGCTTCCAGCCGGGCGAGGTGGCCAAGGTGCTGCTGGTGGTCGCCTTCGCCGGCTACCTGGTGCAGCACCGGGACGCGCTCGCGCTCGCCGGCCGGCGGCTGCTCTTCGTCGACCTGCCCCGCGGCCGGGACCTCGGCCCGATCCTCGTGATGTGGCTGATCTCGCTCGCCATCCTGGTCTTCCAGCGTGACCTCGGATCGTCGCTGCTGTTCTTCGGCCTGTTCGTGGTGATGCTGTACGTCGCCACCGAGCGGGCCGGCTGGCTGCTGGTGGGTGGCTCGCTCTTCGCCGTCGGGGCCTACCTGGGCTACCGGATGTTCAGCCATGTCGCGGCCCGGGTGGACATCTGGCTCCACCCGTTCGCCCACTACGGGGACGGAACCGACGACCGCGGGCGACAGACCGTCGAGACGATGTTCGGGATGGCCTGGGGCGGGCTGCTCGGCCGCGGCTTCGGCAACGGGCAGCCGTGGCGGATCTCCTACGCCGAGTCCGACTTCATCGTCGGCGCGATCGGCGAGGAGCTGGGGCTGACCGCGGTGATGGCGGTCATCCTGTGCTACGCCCTGATCGTGGAGCGGGCGCTCCGTGCGGCGCTGATCTGCCGCGACACCTTCGGCAAGCTCGTCGCCACCGGCCTGGCGTGTGTCTTCGCGCTCCAGGTGTTCGTGGTGATCGGCGGCGTCACTCGCCTGATCCCGCTGACCGGGCTCACCACGCCGTTCCTGTCCTACGGCGGCTCGTCCCTGGTGGCGAACTGGGTGATCATCGCGCTGCTGCTGCGCATCTCCGACCACGCCCGCCGCCCCACCCCGGTCCTCGACCCCGCAACGGCACCGCCGCCGGACGAGGAGGCGACCCAGGTGGTGCGCCTGTGAACAAGCCGATCCGCACCCTGGCCGTGTTCTCCCTCGTGCTGTTCCTGGCACTGATGGTCAACGCGACGTACCTCCAGTACGTCCGGGCCGGGGCGCTGAGCGAGGACCCCCGCAACCGGCGGGTGATCGAGGCGGCGTTCTCCCGCGACCGCGGTCCCATCGTGGTCGCCAACTCGGCGGTGGCCAAGAGCGAGCACAGCGACGACGACTTCAAGTTCCAGCGGGTCTACCCGCAGCCGCTGCGCTGGGCGCACGTCACCGGCTACTTCTCCTTCGACTCCCAGACCGGCATCGAGCAGACCTACAACGCCGTACTGTCCGGGGAGGACCCGCGGCTCTTCGTGACCCGGCTCGTCGACCTGGTCAGCAACGCCTCACCGAAGGGTGGCCGGGTCGAGCTGACCCTCGACCCCAAAGCACAGAACGCGGCGTACGACGCGCTGTCCGCCGTCGGCTCCGGCGTGCAGGGCTCGGTCGTGGCCCTCGACCCGGCGACCGGCGCGGTGCTGGCGATGGTGTCGCTGCCGACGTACGACCCGAACCGGCTCGCCGCGCACAACCGCAGCGACGTCGCCAAGGCCTACAAAGAGCTCAACGGCGACCCCACCGAGCCGCTGCTGAACCGGGCCATCCAGACCCGGCTCCCCCCGGGGTCCACGTTCAAGGTCGTCACCGCCGCCGCTGCCATGGAGAACGGCCTGGTCGACAGCGCGGAGTCGATGGTGCCCGGCGGACCCTCGTTCCAGCTCCCGCAGAGTACGGCGGTGATCGACAACGGTGGCCGCTCCTGCGGTGGGGACAAGATCACGCTCACCCAGGCGCTGGAGCAGTCCTGCAACACCACCTTCCTTCAGTTGGCCGACGAGGTCGGTCACGAGGGGATGCTCGACCAGTCCGAGGCGTTCGGGTTCAACAGCGACTACCTCGACGACCTCCGTCCGCAGGCCCGGTCGGTCTACCCCGAGGAGGCCGACCGGCCCCAGACGGCGCTGACCGGCATCGGGCAGTACGAGGTCGCCGCGACCCCGCTCCAGATGGCGATGGTGATGGCCGGCGTCGCCAACGGCGGCGTGGTCATGAAGCCCTACCTGGTCGACGAGGTGCTCTCCCCCGACCTGGACGTGCTCGACAAGACCCAGCCCGCCGAGTTCTCCCGGGCCGTCTCGCCGCACACCGCCAGCGAGCTGACCAAGGCGCTGGTGAACGTCGTCGAGCGCGGCACCGGGACCCCGGCCGCGATCCCCGGCATCGACGTCGCCGGAAAGACCGGCACTGCCGAGAACTGCGACGACTGCAAGAACTACGCCTGGTTCGTCTCCTTCGCGCCGGCGAACGACCCCCAGGTCGCGGTCGCGGTGATGATCCAGAACGCGGGCATCGACGCCAACGACATCGCCGGCGGGGCGCTCGGCGGACCGATCGCGAAGGCGGTCATGGAGGCAGTGATCAACCAGTGAGAACGCCACACCACCCATCGAAGGACACGGACAGATGAACGACCGGGAACCGGTTCTGATCGGCGGCCGCTACGAGCTCGGCGAGCTGTTGGGTCGCGGCGGCATGGCCGAGGTCCGCAAGGGCACCGACCGTCGACTCGGCCGCGCGGTCGCCGTCAAGCGACTGCGCACCGACCTGGCGAGCGACGCCACGTTCCAGGCCCGGTTCCGCCGGGAGGCCCAGTCCTCGGCCTCGTTGAACCACCCGTCGATCGTGGCGGTCTACGACACCGGCGAGGAGATGGCCACCGACGGCTCCGACGTGGCCCAGCCCTACATCGTGATGGAGTACGTCGCCGGCCGCACGCTGCGCGACATCCTGCGGGAGGGCCGCAAGATCCTGCCGGAGCGGGCCCTCGAGATCACCTCCGACGTCCTGTCGGCGCTGGACTACAGCCACCGGGCGGGCATCATCCACCGCGACATCAAGCCCGGGAACGTGATGCTGACGCCCTCGGGTGACGTCAAGGTGATGGACTTCGGGATCGCCCGTGCGGTCTCCGACGCCTCCTCGGCGATGACGCAGACCGCCGCCGTCGTGGGGACCGCGCAGTACCTCTCCCCCGAGCAGGCCCGCGGCGAGACCGTCGACTCCCGCTCCGACGTCTACTCCGCCGGCTGCCTGCTCTACGAGCTGCTCACCGGGCGGCCGCCGTTCGTCGGCGACAGCCCCGTCGCAGTGGCCTACCAGCACGTCCGCGAGCCCGCGCCGCCGCCCTCGGACCACGACACCGAGCTGCCGCCCGAGGTGGATGCGATCGTGCTCCGGGCGCTGGCGAAGCGGGTGGAGGAGCGCTATCAGAGCGCCGCGGAGATGCGCAACGACATCGAGCGCTACCTCGGCGGTCGCCCGGTGCAGGCGGCCGCCGTACCTCCTCCTGCCGCGACCGCCGTGGCGCCGGCGGTGCTGGGCTCGGAGACCTCGACGCTGCCCAGCGCCGACACCGAGGAGGACGAGTCGCGCAGCCGTACCGGTTGGTGGGTAGCCATCGGGCTGCTGGTGCTGCTGCTGATCGGCGCCGCTGCGTTCCTGCTGCCGCGGCTCTTCGAGAGCCCGCCCGAGCAGGTGCGGGTGCCCGACCTCGTCGGGCTCACCGAGGCCGAGGCGCGCACCGAGATCGGCGACGCCGGGCTGACCGTCGGAGACGTGACCTACGAGGACAGCTCGGACGTCAAGCGCGACCAGGTGATCAGCCAGGATCCCGACCGGGACACCTTCGTCGATCCCGACAGCGAGGTCGACATCGTGGTCTCCAGCGGCGTTCCGCGGGTGGAGGTGCCGTCCGTCATCGGCATGAAGCGCGGACCGGCCCGCCAGCTGCTGGAGGATCAGAACTTCCAGGTGGTCATGCAGGAGCGCGACGACGACGCCCCCGCGAACCAGGTCATCGAGACCGACCCCGCGGCCGGGGCAACCGTCCCGGAGGGGTCGACGGTCACCGTCTACTACAGCGACGGTCCGGGCGAGGTGCCGAACGTGGTCGGCATGCTGGAGGACGAGGCGATCGCTCGGCTGGAGGCGGCCGGCTTCACCTCGGTCCGCGTGTTCACCAACGGTGAGCCCACGGATGAGCCGACGGGCACCGTGATCGAGCAGACTCCGGAGGCCGGGAGCGAGCAGCCCGCGGACACCCAGATCGTGCTGATCGTGACCTCCTACGTCCCGCCGAGCGACAGTCCCTCCCCGACCGACAGTCCGTCGCCGACCGACGACGCGTCGGAGTCGCCGTAGCCTCGCCGGCGGAGGGCCGGGTCAGCCGCGGACGACGGTCGCGTGGGTGGGGTTCGGGAGACCGGCGTACGCCGGTGCGATGACCACGGGCGGCGTCTCCACGCGCCAGCCCACGTCGATCGTGGGCAGCGCGGCCTGCTCGCGGTAGATCCGGAGGTAGTCGTCGTTGTCGATCGCCTGGAGGATCGCGGCCTGGTCCCCGACCGCCTCGATCACGTAGGGCTGTGCGTAGGGAACACCGTCAAGCTGGACGGCGTTGCCCTCACACTTGATCCCAGTGGTGGTGATGATCCGCTGCCCCTGGATGACGATCGCCTCCGCGCCACCGCGCCACATCGCGTTCACCACCGCCTGGATGTCCTGCTGGTGCACCACGAGGAGGTTGAGGTTCTCGCTGGAGGAGTTGATGACCTCCTCCGGGGCGTCGGACAGGGTCACCGTCACGCCCGGACCGGTCACGGGCGTCAGCCCGGCCCCGCCCTTCAGTGAGTCGGCGCGCTTCTGGAGGCGACGTACCCTCTGGTCGTTGACCCGGTCCGCGAGCTGATCGACCTCGGTGTTGAGCTGGGTGACCTGGGCCTGGAGCTCCTGCACCCGAGTGGCCTCCGTCGACACCAGCGAGGCTAGGTCGGTGTAGCGCCCCGGACGCAGGTCGGTGCCGTCACTGTTCGCCGCGCTGGCCACGAAGAGGGCGCCGCACAACCCGAATGCCACGGGGGCGGCGACCCGCCAGGCCCGGGAACTCCGCGTCGGCCCGGGGGTGGACTCCTCCGGGCTCGAATCGGTTCCGGGCTCCATGCCGACTAAGGTATCCCGCGGGTCCTCGCGCCCACGATTCGTCAACGGAGGAGAAGCGTTGTCCAAGCCGAAGGCCAGGCGTCAGGATCTCGACCCAGCGGCGGGGCGACTGTTCACCACCCGCTTCATCATCGCGCTGCTGCTGGTGCTGGGCGGCATCGCCTGGATCGCGTACTACTACATCGTCGTGCGCGTCGACCCCACGCTCACCCCGCCCCCGGCGGCGGGCAAGCCGACGTTCATGGCCAAGCTGGAGGATTGGAACTACCTGATCGGGTTCGGCGCCATCATGATCGGGCTGACGGTCTCCGCCCACCCGGCCACTCCCCTGGGCCGCGGCCGCGGCGTCGTCGTCGGCATGCTCGGCTGCTTCCTGATCGGCCTGCTGTGGATCTGCACCTTCTACGTCGCCAGCAACGACCTCTCGCCGATCCCGGTCATGAACGACCTGGGCCAGAAGAACCTGTTCGTCGGGATCGGGTTCATGGCCGTCGGCTTCGCCTTCGCCACCCGCTGGGAGTAGCCCGCGCCTGGCTGCCCCCAACTGCCGCGGGGCTACCGTCGCTTTCGCGACCGAATTTGCCCCGTTCGGCGACGGTATACGCGCGGGAGTCGGGGGTACGGCGGTCAGGTGCGCGGGATGTCGTGGGCCAGGTCGTAGCTGAGGTCGCCGTCGTAGTCGACGGTCTGCGTGGGCACCTCGATCGCACCGCCGAGCGGGGGCTCAGGCCCAGCGCCCGCGCCGGGGTCGGCCTCGTGGGCGAGGTCGTACTCGAGGTCCGGCGCCTCCGGGTCCAGGAGGGGACGGTCGGCGTGGGGGTCCGCCATGGCGCCAGTCTCGTCCACGACGAACCACTCGCCAAGAACTACACACGTGTAGTTCTCCACAGGCGCATCCACACCTGTGGAATCCGCAGAGCCCACACACCGACGGCTCAGACGAGCAGCAAGGTCCGCACCGCCACCGCCACCGCGGTGACGAGGCCGAGGGCCGACAGCCCGATCACCTGCCAACGGGTGCGGTGCTCGCGCGGGGAGTACACCAGGATCGCCGCGATCGCGGCCCCGCCGAGGAAGCCGCCGAGGTGCCCCTGCCAGGAGATGAACGACCCGCCGACGACGGTGATGAAGAAGTTGAGCCCGATCCACATCAGGATCTGGGAGACGTTGGCGCGCACCTTGTACGCGACGACCAGCAGGCCACCCATGAGGCCGAAGATCGCACCCGAGGCGCCGAGCGTGGCGGAGTGCGGGTCGGCGGCCCAGTAGACCAGCGTGGCGCCGGTCAGGGCCGAGCCGAGGTACAGCGCGAGGAACCGGAGCCGCCCGACGGCCAGCTCGAGCTGGGGACCGAGGAAGTACAGCGCGATCATGTTGAAGGCGATGTGCCACACCTCCACGTGGGTGAACGCGTTCGTCATCAGCTGCCACCAGGCACCGTCGGCCACGCCGGCGTACCACTCGCGCCCGGCCGCCCGGCACACCGCCTCGCCCGCCCCGGGGTAGAAGAACTCGCCCTCCACGCAGCGGCCCAGCGGCAGCAGCGCGAGGCGCTGCACCCAGGGGCTGCCGGACCCGCCGGTGGCCATGATCAGCAGCCAGACCGCCGCGTTCATCGTGATCAGGACCAGCGACGTGGCGCGCGGGTCGCCGGAGCGGAGACCGCCGTACGCCGTCCTGCCGGACCTGGTCTCCTTCGCGCCCTCGGCCACGCACGTCGGGCAGTGGAACCCGACCGCGGCGTCCCGCATGCAGTCGGGGCAGATCGGTCGTCCGCAGCGCTGGCACGAGATGTAGGTCTCGCGCTCGGGATGCCGGTAGCAGGTCGGCACCCCCGTGCTGGGCACCGGAGGCGGTTGCGTCACGGCGTCAGCCGCGCTTGATCTCCACGGTCTCGATGACGACCGGGTCGAGCGGCCGGTCGCCGCTGCCGGTCGCGGTCGTGGCGATCGCGTCGACCACGTCGCGCGAGGCCTGGTCGGCCACCTCGCCGAAGATGGTGTGCTTGAAGTTGAGCCACGGGGTCGCGCCGACGGTCACGAAGAACTGCGAGCCGTTCGTGCCGGGGCCGGCGTTGGCCATCGCCAGCAGGTAGGGCTTGTCGAACACCAGCTCCGGGTGCGGCTCGTCCTTGAACGTGTACCCGGGGCCGCCGGTCCCGGTGCCCAGCGGGCAGCCGCCCTGGATCATGAAGCCGCTGATCACCCGGTGGAACCCGAGGCCGTCGTAGTAGCGCTCGCCGGAGCGTCCGGCGTCGTCGCGGTACTCCTTCGTGCCCTCCGCGAGACCGACGAAGTTCTCGACTGTCTGCGGGGCGTGATCGGGGAACAGGTTGATCAGGATGGCGCCACGGTTCGTGGTCAGCGTGGCCGTCAGGTCGGACATGGGGTTGATCCTGCCATGCCGCGCCAACGCGCCCCGCGCCGCGGTGCTTCCGCGCTCCGACCAGCCTGACGCCCCGTTGGCCAGACCCCGTAGAGTCGCGAACATGGCCCAGCAAAGCGAGAAGTCCCTGATGACCCAGGCGGCCGAGTTGGCCGAGACTGTGCTGCCGGCGATCGAGTCGGCCTATGAGTCGGCCAAGGAGGCCGCCGGACCGCTGCTCGAGGAGGCGAAGGTCACCGTGGCGCCCCTGATCGCCGACGGCAAGGAGCTGGCCGCGGAGAAGGCGGCCTCGGCCAAGGCGCTGGCAGCCGAAGCCGCCGCTGCGGCCCAGGAGAAGGCGGCCTCCGGCAGTGCCGTCGAGGAGTCCAAGGGCGGCGGCTGGAAGAAGTGGGTGTTCCTTGGCGCCCTGCTCGCGGCCGGCGCCGTGATCTACAAGAAGCTGCGCGGCGACGACACCGCCGACAACTGGCAGTCCTCCTACGTGCCGACGCCGGCGCCGACCCCCGTTCCCGACCCGACACCCGCGGCGGAGACCGCTGCGGACTCCGACGCGGAGACCGACGACTCGGGCGGCGCCGCGCCGGACGAGGCGCTGGCCGACGCCGCCGACGAGCCGGTCGCTCCCACTACGCCGGACGCTCCTGCCGAGGTCGTCGACATCGAGGCGGACAAGAAGTAGCGCCCCTGATCCACCCGCGCGCCGGTCAGTTTCGGCGCTGGCCGGTCAGCTCCGACGTTGCACGAGGTCGTCGGGCCGGTTCTCCTCGATCCAGGTGTCGATCCGCTCCCACCAGTCGAAGAGCCACTCGATGCGACCCTCGCGGTCGTCGGGGATGTCGACCCGCGAGACCGTCCACCACCGCATGATGATGCGCTTGTCCATCGGCAGCTCCCGCCACACGTCGGTCACCGTCAGCATGTGGTCGAGGCCGGTGTGCGCCACCAGCACCACGTCCGCGTTCGGCGCCCCGTCCAGGGCCGCGATCAGTCCCCCGGGGCGTGGCGCTAGCACGTTCGTCATCGCCTCGGCCCTGGCGGCCATCCTCTCCATGCCCAGCTTGCGGAGTCGCTCGATGGCACGGGTACGCCGTCGTGGGGTGAACTGACCTCCTTCGGGGAAGATCACGAAAGCGTCGTTCTCGTCGAGCCCCGCAGCCAGCGCGCTGATCTGCGACTCCAGGTCGGCACCCTCCTTGGGGTTGGGGGAGATGAACCGCGCCGGCAGTCGATTCAGCACGATGTCGATCATCGGGTCCCACACGAGCGTGTCCTTCAGCACGACCCGCGGCTCACGGCCGTAGTCGTGCATCAGTGAGTAGATCAAGGTGAAGGAGTCGCCGGGGCCACCGTGTCGGCAGCAGACCAGGATCGGCCGGCCCGGATGCGCGTCGGGCGTGGGTCCGGCGGTGACGATCTCGAGGTTGAGGACCCGCCTGGCCTCGCGGAAGAACACCCACAGCACCCCTTGGATCAGGTCGTAGTGGATGCCCTCGAAGTACGGCGTGCGGATCCGACGCCCGAACCCGGAGGCGAGCCAGAGTCCGAACAGGACGATGAGCAGGATGCTCTCGCAGGTGGCGTAGAGCACCATGATCCACAGCACCCGCAGCGGTCGCCAGCGGCCCGGCAGCACCGGCGACAGTGCCGCCGCGGCCATCAGCCACAGCGGAGCGGTCAGCCACATCAGGCCGGTGAGGACCACGATCACCGGCGCGAGCACCAGCCGCCGGAACCAGTGCGTCATGACCGGAGCACCCAGTCGTCGAGGAATTCCGCCGACGCCTCGTAGGTCGCCTGCATCCGCTCCTTGACCGTCGAGAAGTCCCGGTAGGCGAAGAGCGAGTCGTCCTTGGGCGACGTACCGGCGGCGGGCAGGACGTGCGCCTCCACGTCGACCGGCAGCTCGGCCATCTCTCGGGCGAAGCGGTGCCGGCGGGCGATCTCGAAGGACACCTTCGCCACCTCCCACGGCGTGGACGGGGCGCTCAGCGGTCGGTCGATCCGCCCCACCTGCAGCACGAAGATCCGCGTCGCCCCGAGCTGCACCGCCCGCCCGACGGGGATGGAGTTCACGATCCCGCCGTCGAGGAAGTGCTCCTCCCCGATCCGGGCCGGCGGCAGCAGGCCGGGTACGGCGGCACTGGCGACCACGGCCTCCACCACCGAGCCGGTGCTGAACCAGTGCTCCGCCGCCCGCTCGATGTTGGCGGCGCACACCTGGAACTGCACCGGCAGCTCCTCGAAGGTGGCCTCGCCGAGCTCCTCGCGCAGCCGCTCCTTGAGCGGACCCGAGGAGTAGATGTGGGTCCGGGTGGACACGGCCCGCCGGACGGTGCGCAGCGGCCGGTCGCCGTACACCTCCCGGGTCTCCCCCGCCCGTCGCCACAGCTCGGTCAGCCGCTCGATGACGTCGATGCTCGGCTCCCGGGCGACCATGGCGCCGTTGATGGCGCCCACGCTGGTCCCCAGCACCAGGTCGGGGCGGAGGTCCCGCTCGAAGAGCGCCTGCAGCATCCCCACCTCGACGGCGCCCAGCACCCCACCCCCGCCGAGCACGAACGCCGTCGTCATGGGCCCATCCTCCCGACCCCGCCCCCCGTTGCGATAGTCCGCCGCGAAAAGCAGGTCATTCGGCCGGTTTGGGATGATTTTCGCGGCGGACTATCTCGGGGTGAGCTCGGGGTGCTCGGCCCGGACTCGCGCCGTGGCCCGGTGCTCGGCCCAGAAGGACACGACCGGGATGGTCCCGCACACCAGGGTCACGGCCGTGAACGGCAGGTCCCACTTCGCCTTGCGGGAGAGCAGGAAAGCGCAGATCAGGAAGATCATGTAGAGCCACCCGTGCAGGACGCCGAGGTAGCGCGAGATGTCGGCCCCCAGCTGCCAGGCCGTGCCGCCCTTGGGCATCAGCTCGGGGGCGACCAGGTAGCCGTAGTGCAGCGGCACCCCGACCAGGCACAGGATGATCAGCAGTACGCCGACGATCCAGGCCATCACCCGGTAGGCGGTGAGAGTGCGCGTCACGGGGTCGAGGTTACGTGGTCGTCCGCAGGCTCCGACGGGGTGGCCACGGCGTCCTCGGCACGCAGCGTGTCGACCAAGTGACGCCACCACACGAACACCACGAACGCTCCGAAGAGCCACCACTGGAGGGCGTAGAAGAGGTTGCGCCAGCCGATGAACCCGTCGGCGTCGGGGAGCTGGTCCAGGGTGGCCGGGTCGAGGCCCGTCTCGACGTCGTCGGCCCGCACCGCGTAGGCGCCGTACAGGTCCTGGTCGAGGTGCTGGATCGCGTCGGCGATCCGCAGCTGCGGGAGGATGTCGTCGGTCGGGTCGGTGTCGACCGCGCCGGTGCCTTCGGGCGGCTGGAGCCACGCGACCAACTCGATCGGACCGGCGGGGGCGGCGGGGGCGCTCTCGGGGTCGGCGGTCCACCCGCGGACCACCAGCATGGCCGAGTCACCGTCGGCCGCGGCCACCTCGAGCGGGGTCACCACCCAGTAGCCCTCCCGGCCCTCCGACTCACGCCCCGACACGAAGACGGTGCCGCCGGGCACCCAGGATCCCGCCAGGGTCACCGGACGCCCCACGGCCGTGCCCGGGAACGGGTCGTCCGGACCCAGCACGTCAGAGACCGGCACCGGCTCGAGCCCGGTCAGGTCGCGCGCTGCCGCGGCGCGCTGCTCCTGCCAGCCCCCGAGCTGCCACATCCCCAGCCACACCGCGATGCCGGTCAGGACCACCACCAGCAGGTGGAGTCCCCAGAACCGGGGGGCAAGGGCACGGCGCACGCTGTCGAGGGTACGACGCGCCTCGGGGCCGGGGAGCATGCGCTCTCCCCGGCCCCGACTCCCGAGATGGCCTCGGCGCGGCGCTCGCCGCCGTCCCCTCAGTGGTAGTCCTCGAAGTCGCCGCTGCCGACGTCGGAGAACGAGCCACTCGCGTTGCGGCGCTGGACGTCGACGTGGACGTGGTCGACCAAGGTGCTGTCGTAGTCGTCCAGGACCACCCACCACTGGGTCTTCCCGTTCCCCGGCGCACAGTGCACGGCGGAGAAGTCGTTCGCCAGGAAGTCGTGCTCGCCCTCGTCGTTGTCGAAGTACTCGACCTTGACCCGACCACACTCGCGGTCGGACAGGTAGAGGTAGCCCGAGAGCCGTGGCGTCATGACGCCGTCGACCAGGTCCCAGTCGAGGAACCCGCCGTTGCGCGGGGCCCCGACGGTCCAGTTCCGCCCGAAGTCGAAGTGGCTCTCCGTCACCTTCGGCCGGTCGGTCTCGACGATCTGGGCGGCCGCCGGCGACGCCCCCGCCAGCACCCCGGCCAACGCGCCGGCCACCCCGAGGCCGACCGCCAGCGCGGCCGCCGTACGAGTCGATCGCTTGTTCGTTCCGTTCATGTCGTGCTCCTACAAGTCGTGGTCCGCGACCTGTTCGCTGACCCCCGGCGGAGACGATGCATCGGTGGCCTCAGCACCGGATCAGACCCGGATCACAACGTCCGACGTCGCTCGGTCGGACAGCCGGAGAGGTGGCCCCCGACGTACACCCGCTGCCATGCTGACCGCCATGCCAGCTGCCAGCGCCCCGCTGACCGACACCCCGCGCACCAGCCGCTACGTCCTCGCCGTGGGACTGGTGCTGCTGCTCTGCGGCCTGCTGTTCGGGTACGACCAGGGCGTCATCTCGGGCGCCCTGAACGGGATCCAGAAGGAGTTCGAGCCCAGCACGCTCGTCATCGAGATCATCACCAGCTGGGTGACCCTCGGCGCGATGGTCGGCGCGCTGCTCGCCGGAGCGCTGGCCGACCGCCTGGGCCGCCGCTTCACGCTGATCCTGGCATCGGCCATCTTCGTCGTGGGCGCGCTGATGGAGGCGCTGGCCCCGACCACGTGGGTTCTCGTGGTCGCTCGGCTGGTGCTGGGTGCCGGCGTGGGCATCGCGTCGGTCGCCGGTCCTCTGTACGGCGCGGAGAGCGCCGCCGCCCGCGACCGCGGCCGGATGGTCTCGCTCTACCAGATGGCCATCACCATCGGGATCTTCCTGGCCTACTGGGCCGACTACCTGCTCATCAGCAGCGACAGCTGGCGATTGATGCTGGGCATCTCCGCGCTGCCCGCCGTACTGCTGGTGCTCGCGATCCTGCCGCTGAAGGACTCGGCCACCTGGTACGCCAAGGTCGGCCGCCGCGCCGAGGCCGAGGACGTCGTGGGCCGGGCCGAGCCCGAGGTCGACGCGGTCGCTCGGGTGGACGAGATCGAGGCGGCAATCGCCGCTGAACACCAGGCCAGCTGGGGCGAGGTGTTCGCGCGCCGCTGGCGCAAGCCCCTCATCGCGGCCGGCGGCCTCGCGGTGCTCCAGCAGCTGACGGGGATCAACGCAATCATCTACTACGCGAACACGATCTTCGCCGCCGCCGGGTTCGACTCACCCACCAGCGAGAGCCTGGCGACGCTGTGGGCGGTCGGCGGGGTCAACGTGGTGGCCACCCTGGTGGCCGTGATCTGGGTCGACCGCTTCGGCCGCAAGCCGCTGCTCTACATCGGCAGCTGGGGGATGCTGATCAGCCTGCTCGTGGTGGCCGGCGCGTTCCTCCGGCTCGACGAGGTCAGCCACTCCGACCAGGCGCAGAGCGCACCGCGCAACGCCGCCTTCCTGGCGTTGGTCGGACTGGTGGTCTTCATCGCGTCGTTCGCGTTCTCCCTCGGCCCGGTCGTGTGGACCGTGATCAACGAGGTGTTCCCCGCCAATGTCCGTGGCAAGGGGGTCGCGGTGGCCACGGGCCTCAACTGGTTCGCGGCCTGGGCGGTCACCCAGAGCTTCCTGTCGATCATCGAGGTCGTCAGCACCTCCGGCGCGTTCTTGATGTTCGCGGCGTTCTGCGTCGTCACCTTGATCTTCGTGCGCCGCCGGATCCCGGAGACCAAGGGCCGCACCCTCGAGGAGATCCAGGTGCTCTGGGAGGACGACGACGCCCTGGCGCGAGCCATCGCCGGCCGCGACTGATTCGCTCCGGCACCCGGGACCGAAATGGTTGTGGCTTCGCCCCGGACGTCAGTCGTCGCGATCGCGGCCTCGTGACAATTCGGCCCGCTCGTCCCGAGTGGTCGCCAGCACCAGCAGCGTGGCTTTGGGCGCCACCAACAAGGCGATGTTCCGCGCCGCGGTGGAGTGCTTCGCCAGGAGGCTAGTGCCTGTTGAGGAGACGGGTCATCGACCGCGTCGGTTCT
>CAZKEZ010000011.1:0-45453 GCA_964551905.1 uncultured Nocardioides sp.
TTGCCGTACTGGTACATCATCACCCAGTCCGGATGCTCCTCAGCGATCTGCTTGGCGACGCGGACCGCCTCGTTGGAGCCGCCTGCGGCGGGGGAGGCGACGATCTCGGCGCCCCACATCCGCAGCAGCTGTCGGCGTTCCTCCGAGGTGTTTTCCGGCATCACGCACACCAGTCGGTAGCCGCGCAGCTTGGCGGCCATCGCGAGGCTGATGCCGGTGTTTCCGGACGTGGGCTCGAGCAGCGTGCAGCCGGGCCGCAGCCGGCCCTCCTTCTCGGCATGCTCGAGCATCGAGAGGGCCGCGCGGTCCTTGATCGACCCGGTGGGGTTGCGGTCCTCGAGCTTGGCCCAGAGCCGTACGTCGGCGCTCGGGGAGAGCCGCGGGAGCCCCACGAGCGGGGTCCCGCCCACGGAGTCCAGGAGGTTGTCGTACCGGGTCACGCCCTCGAGCCTCCCAGATCGGTGGTCAGCCGCCGGCGACGGCCGGCAGGACGACCACCTCGTCGCCGTCGGCCAGGGAGGCCTCGAGGCCGCCGATGAAACGCACGTCCTCGTCGTTGATGTAGACGTTCACGAAGCGTCGCAGGTCGCCCTCTTCCAGCAGCCGCTCGCGCAGCCCGGGGTGGTTGGCCTCGAGGTCGTCGATGACCGCTGCCAGGGTGTCACCCTTCGCGGGCACGGCCTTCTGGCCGCCCGTGTAGGGGCGAAGAATGGTGGGGATGCGGACCTCGATGGCCATGCGGGGATGCTCCTAGCTTTCGTTGTGCTCACGCCCGGCGGGCGATGGTGCTGCGTCTTCGTGGGCAGGTTCGTGGGCAGGCGGAACCACGACGTCCTCCTCCGTGACCACCCCGCCCACGATCCTGTAGGACCGAAACTCCACGGGGCCGTCGTTATTCCCGTGCTCGCGGGTGGACACCAGCACGTAGTGGGCGTTGGGCTCCTGAGCCAGCGCGATGTCGGTGCGGCTCGGGTAGGCCTCGGTGGCGGTGTGCGAGTGGTAGATCACCACCGGCTCCTCGTCCCGGGCATCCAGGTCCTTGTAGAGCGCCAGCAACTCGCTGGAGTCGAACTCGTAGAACGTCGGGCTGCCCGCGGCGTTGACCATGGGGATGAACCGCTCCGCCCGATCGGTTCCCGCCGCACCCGCGACCACCCCGCACGCCTCCACGGGATGGTCCCGCTTCGCGTGCGCGACGATGTCGTCGTACGTCGTTTGGTCCAGGCTCAGCACCCCGTGATCTTATGCGTCGGGGCCAGCCCATACCGCCGGATGGCTGAAGAGCGAACACTCCGCTGGTTGAGAGGATTCTGTGACCACGCCAACCGAACCGCTGACCCGACGCGGTATCCCGATGGAGCGCGACCTGCGCATCCTGGCACTCGGGCAGTTCGCCAACCGGTTCGGCGGTGGCGCCGTGATGACCACGAGCGCGCTCTACTTCACCCGGATGGTCGGGCTGAGCGCGACCGACGTGGGGTTGGCGATGTCTGTGGCGGCGATGGTCGGCATCCTCGTGCAGGTCCCCGCCGGGCAGCTGGCCGACACACGTGGTCCACGTCGGGTCCTGGTCATCGCAATGACCGGCGCGGCGCTCACGAGCATCCTTCCCGCACTGGCGGGAACCGTATGGACGTTGGCGGGCGCGCTGGCCCTGCTGGCCGTCTTCGAGCGGTCGGTCTCCGCCGTCCAGCAGGGCATCGTCGCCCAGATCGCGACCGGCGGGCGAGGCGTGCTGTTCCGGGCGTACCTGCGCGCGGTCACGAACGTCGCGATCGCCCTGGGCTCACTCTTCGGCGGAGCCGCGCTGATCGTGGACGCCCGTTGGGCCTACCTCTCGGTCTTCGTACTGAACGCGCTGGTCACCGGCTTCGCCGCGTGGAACGCGACCCGCCTCCCCGACCTCCCGGCCTACGAGCGAGCCCAGGGTGAGCCACGGCTGGCCGTCCTCCGAGACTGGCCGTTCGTGGTGGTCACCGCGCTCACCGGCCTGTTCGCGCTGCACTTCTTCGTGATGGAGCTGGGCGTGGCGCTCTTCATCTCGGAGCGCACCGAGGCGCCGACCGTGATGGTCGCGGTTCTCCTGCTGCTCAACACCGTCATGGTCGCCCTCTTCCAGGTCCGCCTGTCACGCTCGGCGACCTCCATCGAGACCTCTGCTCGAGCGCTCTGGCGCGGCGGGGTGTGGATCGCGGTCGGGTTCGGGGTGATCGGGCTGGCCGGCCATGGCTCCGCCTGGCAGGCGGTGGCCCTGCTGCTCCTGGGGTCCGTGGTCCACGTCGTGGGCGAGATGATCGGCTCGGGTGGCCAGTGGGGCCTGCAGATGGGTCTCGCGCCGCACGAGCGTCAGGGGCAGTACCAGGGCTTTGCCGGCATGGGGTTCGCCGTCGTCTCCGTCATCGGGCCGCCGGTCGTCACGTACTTCTGCGTCGACCAGGGAGAGCGGGGTTGGTTCATGCTCGGCGGGATCATGCTGGCCATCTCCGCCGTCACGATTCCGGTCTCCCGCTGGGCCCTGGCTTCGCGGGCCCAGTACGGTGTGACGACTCACTCGGGATGACGCGAATGTGCTGGCTCTGCCGCGGGTGAGCGATCAGCCTCGTCGGACCCGCTCGCAGCGGTACAGCTGCCGGTCGTGCTTGTCGCGCACCGCGGTGTCGTAGTTCTCCGAGCAGACGAGCCGGTCGCGACCTGGGCCGCCATGCACGTAGTCGTTGCCCGGGCCACTACGCAGCCAGTCGTTGCCGGGACCGCCGTACACCCGGTCGCCGTCGAACGCCCCGTTGACGAAGTCGTTGCCGGCACCGCCGTACACGACGTCACGGCCGGCGTCCATCAAGGCCCAGAGCCGGAACTTCCGGGGCAGGGTGCGGGCGTCGACGTAGTCGTTACCGAGACGCGGCCACACCTGGACGAACATGGTTCGCTTGCCACGGAACTTCTGGGGGATGGTGCAGCGCACCGAGATCCCCTTCTTCACCTTCTGCCGGTGGCAGCTCTTGGGGCCCTTGATGTAACGCTTGGTGCCGCGGTCGCGGTAGAGCAGCGTGTGGGTGTCAGGATCGTGGGTGATGGTCAGGCGGGAGTGCTGCTGCCCGGCGATGTAGACGAACCCGAACTTCGACCAGCGGATCAGGGCCTTGTCCTTGATGTCGCTGACCCTTGCGTCACCGGGGCCGAGCTTCTTGGGGGGGACCTTGCTTCCGGCGTTCGCGGGGCTGTTGCCCACTCCCACGAGAAGACCGGCGGCAAGGAGCAACGAGACGATCGCGCGAGTCAAAAGGAACCCTCCAGGCTGTTGGCGAATCCCCGACTCTAAGCACATGCCACGCCGACGTGCCAATCTCGACACCCCCTCCCCCACCCAACTTCCGCGGGGTTGCGGTCGCCAGAACACCCGATTTCGCCCTTCGGGGCGACGGTAACCCCGCGGTAGTTGGGGAGGGGCGGGGTGCGCGAGCGGCGGGGGACGACAGTGGCGGTCTAGGGTGCCGGCATGGCCCGTCCCCGCCGCTGGTTGCGTCGCACCTTGTTCGCCCTGCTGACCATCGTGGTGTTGGCGCTCATCGCGTTCTTCGTGTTCGCGCCCGGCATCGTCGAGAACAGCATGAACAAGGTGGTGGCGGCCGACCTGCCCGAGATCGAGCCGGAGACCCGACAACTGCACGACACGCTCACGATCGTCGACCTGCACTCGGACACGCTGATGTGGAACCGCGACCTGCTGGACCGTTCCGACCGGGGTCACATGGACCTGCCAAGGCTCGAGGACGGCAACGTGGCGCTGCAGGTCTTCTCCTCGGTGTCGAAGTCCCCGAAGGGTCAGAACTACGACTCCAATACCGACGAGACCGACAACATCACCCTGCTCACCATCGCGCAGCTCCAGCCGCCCCGCACCTGGACCTCCCTCCTTCAGCGCTCGCTGTACCACGCAGAGAGGCTCGAGGACGCCGCGGAGCGCTCCGACGGCCGGCTGCTGCTCATCCGAAGCCAGGGCGACCTCGAGGAGCTCCTCGATGCCCGCGCCGATGGGGAGCAGGTCACCGGAGCACTCTTCTCGGTCGAGGGGCTCCAGAACCTGGAGGGAGACCCCGACAACCTGGAGGTGCTGTACGACGCCGGCATGCGGATGGCCGGCTTCACGCACTTCTTCGACAACGAGGTCTCGGGTTCCATGCATGGCGTCGACAAGGGTCCGCTGAGCGACCTCGGTCGTCGGGTGTTCGCCGAGATGGAGGAGCGCGGAATCGTCGTCGACATCGCGCACGCCAGCCACCCCGCCATCGCGGAGATGCTGGAGCTTGCCACCCGCCCGGTGGTGGCGAGTCACGGCGGCGTCCAGGCGACCTGCGACGTGAACCGGAACCTCACCGACGAGGAGATCCGCGGCGTCGCAGCCACCGGCGGCGTCGTCGGGATCGGGTACTGGGACGCCGCCATCTGCGAGCTCACCCCCGCCGCCGTCGTGGACGCCATCGAGCACGTCATCCAGGTCGGTGGTCTCGAGACCGCCGCGCTCGGCAGCGACTACGACGGCGCGACAACCGTGGCCTGGGACACCAGCCAGATCGCGGTGATCACCCAGGAGCTGCGCGACCGTGGTCACTCGGACGAGGAGATCGCCGCGATCATGGGCGGCAACACCCTGCGGGTGCTGGGCGACGTACTGCCCGAATGACCCCGTCCCCACCCGACTACCGCGGGGTTGTGGTCGCCAGAACCCCCGATTTCGCCCTTCGGGGCGACGGTTACCCCGCGGGAGTTGGAGGTGGGGGTGCGGGTGCGGGTGCGGGGGTGCGGGTGTGGGGGGTGCGGGGGTGGGGAGTTGGGTGCGGTCAGCGGGAGAGGGCGTCGACCAGGGTCTCCTGGAGGTAGCCCACCCACTCGTAGATGTCATGGGCCACCGCGGCGGGCTCGTCGTCGGGGAGCGTGGCCCAGCGCTCCTCGTCGTTCTCCTCGACGCCGAGCCGCACGGCCAGGGCGAGGCGTACGTCGGTAAAGGAGCGCAGCCACTCCTCGGCCGTCGGCTCCTCGAGCTCCACGTCGATGACCAGCCCGGTCTCGTTCAGCTCGGGCGGCAGCCCCGCCTCCTCGAGGACGTCGATCACGCTGCTGGCGGCCGCGGCCTTGCCGTCGCGCAAGGTGCCCTCGGTGAACCGGCGGAACTCGGCGGCCGCCTCCTCGTCATCGGGGTAGGCGGTCGGGAAGAGCCGTCGCAGCACAGGGTCGTCCGGCTCGACGGTGGGACCGGAGAAGTCCAGCAGCGACTCGAGCGGGTCGCCGCCGTCCACGGGCACCGCCCGCTCGTTGCGCAGCAGCTCCACGACCTGGGAGGCCAGGGACCGCAGGAGGTCGGCCTCGAACCCGGTGAAGGTGGCGATCACGCGCCGACTCCTGCGATCGCGGGCGAACCCGCTCACGCGGCCCTCACGACGCCTTCTCCATGGTCGCCCACAGGCCGTACTCGTGCATGGCCTGCACGTCGCGCTCCATCTCCTCCCGGCTGCCGGTGCTGACCGCCGAGCGGCCGTCGTTGTGCACCTCCAGCATCAGCTTCTCCGCCTTCTTCCGCTCGTAGCCGAAGTACTTCTGGAACACGAACGTCACGTACGACATCAGGTTGACCGGGTCGTTCCACACGATGGTGACCCACGGCTTGGCGAGCACCGTGATCTCGTCCGGGGTCAGGGTCGGCTCGACCTCGACGGGACTGGCGGCGGACACGTGGCCATCGTGGCACATACTTCACAGATGGGCGTCTCGACGGCACTGCTCACCGACCACTACGAGCTCACCATGCTCCAGGCTGCTCTCGAGGGGGGCACGGCGCACCGCCGCTCGGTCTTCGAGCTGTTCCCTCGCCGCCTACCCGCAGGCCGTCGGTACGGCGTCGTCGCGGGAGTCGGCCGTGCCCTGGACGCGATCGAGCGGTTCACCTTCGACGACGAGACGCTCGGGGTCCTGGACGAGGGCCGGGTGGTCGACGAGCAGACGCTCGCCTGGCTTGCGGACTACTCCTTCAGCGGCGACGTGTGGGGGTACGCCGAGGGCGACATGTACTTCCCCTACTCCCCCCTCGTGATCGTGGAGTCCACGTTCGCCGAGGCGGTGCTCCTGGAGACGGTGCTGCTCTCGATCTACAACCACGACTCGGCGATCGCCAGCGCCGCGTCCCGGATGACGATGGCCGCCGGCGGCCGCCCGTGCATCGAGATGGGCTCCCGTCGTACTCACGAGGAGGCCGCGGTCGCCGCCGCCCGGGCGGCGTACATCGCGGGGTTCGACACCACCTCCAACCTCGCGGCACGCGCCCGGTACGGCGTACCAACGGCCGGCACGAGCGCCCACAGCTTCACCCTGCTCCACGACTCCGAGGCCGACGCCTTCCGGGCCCAGGTCACGTCGCTGGGCCGCGGGACGACCCTGCTGGTGGATACCTACGACGTCGCCGAGGCGGTTCGGCTCGGGGTGCAGATCGCCGGCCCGGAGCTGGGGGCCGTCCGCCTGGACTCGGGCGATCTCGGGGTGATGGCCCGACAGGTCCGGCGCCAGCTTGACGACCTCGGCGCCACCGGCACCAAGATCGTGGTCACCAGCGACCTGGACGAGTACGCCATCGCCGCCCTGGCGGCCGCGCCGGTCGACGGGTACGGCGTCGGCACCGAGCTGGTCACCGGGTCGGGGCACCCCACCTGCGGCTTCGTCTACAAGCTGGTGGCGCGCGCCGGGGACGACGGCGAGATGGTGTCGGTGGCGAAGAAGAGCCAGGACAAGGGGTCGGTGGGGGGTCGCAAGTTCGCGCTGCGCCGCCGAGACGCCACCGGCGTGGCCGAGGCCGAGCTCGTCGGGATCGGTGCACCGCCGGTCGACGACGGCGACGACCGGGACCTGCTCGTGCCCCTGGTCCGCGACGGCCAGATCGTCGGGCGGGAGCCTCTGGACGCCGCCCGCGACCGACATCTGACCAGCCGCAAGGAGCTTCCGATCGAGGCCCAGCAGATGAGCCGCGGAGAGCCGCTCATCGAGACGGTGCACCTCGGCGGCTGACGAGCGCGACGGCTGGCTAGGCTCGAAGGATGAAGCGAGCGCTGATCGTCGTCGACGTCCAGAACGACTTCTGCGAGGGCGGGTCGCTCCCTGTGACCGGGGGCGCGCAGGCCGCACACGATATCGCCGAGCTGCTGCGCCACTGGACCCGCAGGGACCCGGACTCCCCCGACTATGCCCACGTCGTCGCCACCAAGGACCACCACGTGGACCCGGGGACCCACTGGTCGACCGAGCCCGACTTCGTCGACTCGTGGCCAGTGCACTGCCGGGTAGGCACGGACGGCGAGGCGTTCCACCCGAACCTGGACCCGCAGCCGTTCGACGCGATCTTCCGCAAGGGCGAGCACGCGGCGGCGTACTCCGGATTCGAGGGACAGTCGGCCGACGGCACCGGCCTGTCGGACTGGCTGCGCCAGCGCGAGATCACCGACGTCGACGTGTGCGGGATCGCCACGGACCACTGCGTCCGGGCCACCGCGCTCGACGCCGCGGCCGGCGGCTTCGCCACCCGAGTCCTGCTCGAGCTGTGTGCCGGGGTGGCTCCCGAGACGACGGCCAAGGCCTTGGTGCAGCTACGCGAGGCGGGCGTCGAGACGGTCTGACCTGATCGGCCCAGCTGGCTCGCGGTCAGGAGCCTGCGGCGCCGCCCCAGCGGCGCGCAAGCTCCCGGATGACGTTGGCGTTGCGGTTGGTGGCGACCCCGATCATCTTCTCCACGGTGACGTTGCTGATCTGGGCGGCGTGGTAGGCGTCGACCCGGTGCAGCGCGATGTGGACCGCCCGGCCGCGCACCCGGGCCGCCTCGCCCTCGTGCTCGAGCGCCTCCATGGCCCGCACCGCGGCCGCCGACGCCGGCTCCTTCAGCAGCGAGACGTACTGCCGAAACTCCGGCACCCCTTGCTCGACGAGCTCTGCGGCGAGCTCGTCGCAGTCGGCTGCGATCTCGGCCAGCTCGGCCGGGGTGAACGCCATGGTGGGCACCTCGAACCCCCGAGCGGCGACGAACGCCGCCTCCAGCGTCGCCTCGACCTTCGCCCGGGAGCGCAGCGGGAGGGACAGCCGGACGTTGCCGGTGTTGATGTAGGTCTCGACGCCGGTCGCCCCCGTCGACTCCACCGCCTCCCGGATGGCGTCCTTGGGGAACTTCCGGGCCGACCCGAGGTTGATCGCCCGCAGGAATGCGACGTACGTCGGCATGGTGGGAGTGTGCCACGCACGCGGCGTTGCTCTCGACCAGCGATTGCGGCAAACGCCGGACGGGCCACGAGTCGGCCGGGGATACTGCGCGCATGAGCCACTCGGGACCCCCCGCGCCTCCGGTCCCCGGCGTCGACTACGGTCCGCCGGTCCTGGTGCGCCACCCCGGAAGTGCGGGGCGCAACGGCCCCCCGCTGTGGCTGGGCCTCGTGGTCATGCTGCTGCTGCCGATCGCGTTCACCGTCGGCGCCTTCGTCGTCATCTTCTCCTCGATGAACTTCGGGTCTCTGATGACGCCGGTCGGTAACCCGACCTCGGTCACGACGCAGGCCGGCATGACGTACGTGGTCGCCAGCGAGGAGCTCGGCCGCCGGCCGTGCTACACCAAGCTGGGCGAGGGGCCGCGAACCCCGCTGGAGGCGGTGCAGCCGGAGTCCTTCGACACGCCCAACGGCACGTTCTTCGCCCGCGGCGGGTTCACCGCCGACGGCGTGGCCATCACCCAGGTCGGCTGCCCGCGCGCCGGTGACCGGCTGGTGATCTTCGAGATGCGCACCGGCGGGCTCGCGCTGAAGACGGTGCTCCTGTTCGGGCTGGCCGGCCTCAGCTTCATCGGCGGCCTGCTCATGGTGATCTTCCGGCGCCGCGCACCCCGCTACTGAGGCTCCCCAGTCCGGGACGTCATACGGACGGTGGAGGCGTCTCCTCGGGACGTATGACGTCCGCACCACGGTCAGGAGGTGCGTCGGACCGCCCACTCGCGGAGCCGGTCGATCCGGGCGCGCAGCTGGTCGGCGTTGGCGACCGCCGCCGGAGGTCCGCCGCACTCACGGCGCAGTGCGGCATGGGTGACCCCGTGCGCCTGGCCGGACCGGTGGTGCCACGCGGCGACCAGGCCGTTGAGCTCGCGCCGCAGCAGCGTCAGCTGCTCGTGCGTGGTCAGCTCGCTGACCACCTCCTCCGCGGCCTCCTCGGTACGGCGGTCGCGCGCCCGCTGCCGCTGCCGGTGATGGAGCAGCTCCCGCACCTGGTCGGGCTCGAGCAGCCCGGGGATCCCGAGGAAGTCCATCTCCTCCTCCGACCCGAGGTGTACCTCCCCCTCGTGGCCGAACGCGGCGCCGTCGTAGAGCACGTGGTCGAAGCTCGCACTTGAGCCGAGCGCCTCGAACGGCAGCGCCAGTTCGTCGGCCGAGGCGGGAGCGTCGGCCTCGGCCCGGGCCAGCAGGTCCTGCTCGGCGGCGTAGAGGTCGTCGGCGTCGCTGATCCGGCGGCCGAGCACGTGGTCCCGCTCGGCCTCCAGCTCGGCGGCGAAGCCCAGCAGCGAGGGCACCGACGGCACGAACACCGACGCGGTCTCACCGCGCCGCCGGGCGCGCACGAACCGACCCACGGCCTGGGCGAAGAACAGCGGCGTCGCGGTGGTGGTGGCGTACACCCCCACCGCCAGCCGCGGCACGTCCACGCCCTCGGAGACCATCCGTACCGCCACCAGCCACCGCGCGTCACCATCGGTGAACCGGGCGATCTTGCGGGAGGCACCCTTCTCGTCGGAGAGCACCACCGTCGGCGCCTCCCCGCTGATCCGCTTGAGCAGCGCGGCATAGGCGCGGGCCGAGTCCTGGTCGGTGGCGATCACCAGGCCGCCCGCGTCCGGCACGTGCCGGCGCACCTCCGAGAGCCGCCGGTCCGCAGCCTCCAGCACGGCCGGCACCCAGGACCCCTCGGGATCGAGCGCCGTCCGCAGCGCCTGCGCGGCCAGGTCCTTGGTGAGTGGCTCGCCGAGCCGGGCGGCCACCTCGTCGCCAGCCCGGGTGCGCCACTGCATGTCCCCGGAGTAGGCGAGGAACAGCACCGGCCGGACCACGTGGTCGGCCAGCGCGTCGGCGTACCCATAGCTGAAGTCGGCCCGGGACCGGGCGACGCCGTCGGTGCCGGGCTCGTAGGTCACGAACGGGATCGGGTTGACGTCGGACCGGAACGGCGTGCCGGTCAGGGCCAGCCGGCGGGTGGCCGGCCCGAAGGCCTCCAGCACTCCCTCCCCCCACGAGAGGGCATCGCCGGCGTGGTGGACCTCGTCGAGGATGACCAGCGTCTTGAAGCGCTCGGTCCGGATCCGCATCGCCAGCGGGTTGACCGCCACACCGGCATAGGTGACGGCGACCCCCACGTAGTCGGAGGCAGTGCGGCCCTTGCCGGCGGCGTAGGTGGGGTCCAGCGGCAGCCCGGCCCGCGCCGCGGCCTCGGCCCACTGCACCTTGAGGTGCTCGGTGGGGGCGACCACCGTCACCCGGTCGACCACGCGACGACCGAGCAGGTCGGCGGCGACGGTCAGCGCGAAGGTGGTCTTGCCGGCGCCGGGGGTGGCCACGGCCAGGAAGTCACGCGGCTGGCGCCGCTGGTACTGCTCGAGCGCGGCGGACTGCCAGGCGCGCAATGAGGTGGCCGTGCCCCAGGCGGCCCGGTCGGGCCAGGCCGGTGAGAGGGGGACGGCGTCGGGCCGTCCCGTCATCCGTCGGAGCCCTCGCCCCCGCCGGGCTTGAGCGACTCCCAGATCTCCTTGCACTCCGGACACACCGGGAACTTCTCCGGCGCCCGGCTGGGCACCCACACCTTCCCGCACAGCGCCACGACCGGGGTGCCCATCACCATCGCCTCGGTGAGCTTGTCCTTGGGCACGTAGTGGGAGAACCGCTCGTGGTCGCCGTCCTCGGTCGGCAGGGTGCGCCGGTCCTCCAGGGTCTGGGTGCCGGGCGAGAAGCCGATCGTGGGGTCGCTCACGAGGGTCGAGTGTATCGGCCTCGGGGGCCTGCTCCGGTCAGTTCAGCTCCGGGTCGAGCGGGCGCGTCGAGTGCCAGGCCAGCTGGCCCGGCTGCCGGCGGAGTACGTCGCGCCAGAGGTCCGCCGGGTCGAGTCGGAACACGTCCGGCTCCTGGCCCGGCACGACGTACCAGCTGCCCTCGCTGATCTCGTCCTCGAGCTGGCCGGCACCCCAGCCGGCGTACCCGGCGAAGATCCGCATTCCCTCCAGCGACCCGTCCAGCAGCTCGACGGGGGTGTCGAGGTCCACCAGGCCGAGCCGGCCGGCGACCTCACGGAACCCGACCGGGACGGTCTCCGTGGTGCGGAGCAGACCGACGGCGAGGGCCCCCTCGGTGGACACCGGGCCGCCGCGGAAGAGCACCTCGGGCTCGGCCACCACGTCCCCCCAGCCCTCCAGGACCTCGGCCACCGGGACGGGGGACGGCCGGTTCAGCACGACGCCGAGGGCTCCGGACTCGTCGACGTCGAGCAGCAGCACGACCGTGTCCACGAAGTTGGGGTCGAGCAGGACGGGCGTCGCCACTACCAGCATGCCGGGCGAGAGCGCGTTCACCCCTCCATCATGCCCCTACTTGAACTCGACGGATCCTGTCGCGACGGGGACCAGCTCGATCCACGTGTGCCCCGGGGGCACCATCAGGTCCCCGGCCTTGTTGCTCAGCGTCAGGGCACCGTCGAGCCCGTCCTTCGACCACTTGGCGCGGATCATCCGTCCGTTGTGGAACAGCATCGCCGCGCCGGTCCCTTCGAGCTTGGTCTCGGGGACCGGGTTGCCCGCCGGGTCGAGGTACCCCGCGTCACCCACCTGCACCCGCAGCACCAGGACGGTGTCGGCCACGAACTGGTCGTCCGCCGGGGCGAACGAGTCCACGTTGGCGTAGGTGCCCTCCTGGAACGCCCAGGAGGTGGTGTGACCGCCGGAGAAGCTTGCCGCGACCGTCGTCGCTCGCTTGCCCTTCGGCAGGTCGGCCGGGTCACCCCAGGGGAGGTAGTCGTCCGGGCGGGCCGGGGGCTGCTTGGCGGTCTTGGCGATCTGGGTCAGGTCGGCGAAGACGTTGTACGGCGCCGGGCGCGAGGAGTCCCGCGAGATCCCCTTCGCGCCCTCTTGGTAGAACGTGATCCCGGCGCTCTCGATCCGGGCGATGGTACGTCCGGCGGCCCCGCTGGTGACCACCGCGGCGTCCACCGGCGAGACGATGCCGATGTCGCTGGCCCGCATGGACCGCACCGGCCCCACCCGCTTCGGCAGGTCGGAGTAGAAGAAGACGGCGAGCCGGGTGAGGCCCCCCTCGACAAGCTCCTCGACGACCAGGTCCGCACCGCCCAGCCCCGCCTGCGGGCTGCTGGCCGCGGTGTTGTCGATCTTGGTGACGAGCACCGGGTAGGGCTTCTCAACATCGTCGTCACCGGTGGCCGGCAGCCCGGTCAGCGGCCAGGTGGCCTCCAGCGTGGCGCCTTCGCCGACCGTCGGATCCTTCTCCCCGGAGTCGTCGTCGCCACCGCACGCGGAGAGAACCATCGCGGCGGACAGCAGCAGGGCGACGCACGCGGCGCGGGATCGATACACGATTACTCCGATCAACAATGACTACTTTTCGCTCCGAGTGTGACTGCCCGGGTCATCAGAATCGCTCAGGCGCGCCCGATTTCGGCGGACCGCTCAGACCAGCGTGGCGCCGCCGTCGACGTACAGCGTCTGGCCGGTGACGTACGACGCCTCGTCGCTGCACAGGAAGGCGGCCACGCCGGCGATGTCGCTCGGCTCGCCCACCCGGCGCACGGGGTTGGCCGCCGCCGCCGCGTCCCGGAACGCCTCGACGCTCATCCCAACCCGCGCGGCGGTGGCGTCGGTCATGTCGGTGGCGATGAACCCCGGGGCGATCGCGTTCACGTTGACGCCGTAGGGCCCGAGCTCGATGGCCAGTGTGCGGGTGAAACCCTGGACGCCCATCTTGGCGGCGCTGTAGTTGGCCTGTCCCCGGTTGCCGAGCGCGGAGGTGCTCGACAGGTTGACGATCCGGCCGAACTGCTGGGGCACGAAGTGGCGCTGGGCCGCCCGGCTCATCAGGAACGCCCCGCGCAGGTGGACCCCCAGCACGGTGTCCCAGTCGTCCTCGGTCATCTTGAACAGGAGGTTGTCGCGGGTCACGCCGGCGTTGTTCACCAGGAGGTGCCACCCGCCGAGCTCGGCGACCAGCGCCTCGGCGGCGGCATCGACGGACGCGGCGTCCGCCACGTCGCACGCGAGTCCGACCGTGGCCACGCCGGCGTCGGCGGCGATCCGGGCAGCGGCGTCCGCGGCCGCGGCCTGGTCGAGGTCGAGCACCGCAACCGCGGCCCCCTCGGCGGCGAAGCGCGACGCGGTGGCGAAGCCGATCCCGCGTGCGGCTCCGGTGACGACGGCGACTCGCCCGTCGAAGCGACCCATCTGACTGTCCTCCCGGTCGGTGGTGAGCACTCGACACCCTACGGTGGGGTTGAGACGTGCCTCCGGGCGGGTTGAAACGTTCCTCCGGGCGGGTTGAAACGTTCCTCCGGGCGGGTTGAAACGTGCCTCCGGGCGGAAACACACGCGCAGCGGTCAGTCCGAGCGAGGCGTCAACGCCTCACGCAGCCGGAGTGCGTACGCCGCGGCCTCGCCGTCGGCGTACTTCGTCCGCGGCCAGAAGAACCCGCGCAACCCGTCACCCTTGGTGCGCGGCACCACGTGACAGTGCAGGTGCGGGACCGACTGGCTCACTGTGTTGTTCAAGGCCACGAACGACCCCTGGGCGCCGAGTCCGTCGACCATGGCGGTGGCCAGCCGCTGCTGCTCGGCCACAAAGCCGTCCCGGAGCGCCGCCGGCAGCTCCGGGAGCGTGACCACGTGCACCCGCGGCACCAGCAGGACGTGACCCTTGAACACCGGCCGGGCGTCCAGGAACCCGACGAAGTCCTCGGACTCGAGCACCGTCTCGGCGGCGACCTCCCCGTCGACGATCCCGCAGAACACGCACCCGCCGGCCACCTTCGCACCCTAGCCCGGGCAAGACGTCATACGGACGGGGCAGACGGGTGCCCCATCCGTATGACGTCCGGCGCCAACCCCGGGCAGACAGGTTCGTCTACCATCGGGGACGTGACCCACCCACCTGCCCGCCAGCGGATCCTGGACACCGCCTTCCGGCTGTTCTACGCCCGCGGCATCCGCGGGGTGGGGGTGGACACGATCATCGCGGAGGCGGGGGTGGCCAAGGCGACCTTCTACAAGCACTTCCCCCGCAAGGACGACCTGGTCGTCGCCTACCTGGACCGGGTGGACGAGGTGTGGACGAGCCAGCTGCGCGCGGCCGCCGAGGCGGCCGGGCCGGACCCGGCGGCCCGACTCGTCGGGATGTACGACGCGCTGACGACGGCGTGCCGCCGCGAGGGATACCGCGGCTGCGCCTTCATCAACGCGGCCGCCGAGACCCCGGCCGGCTCCCCGGTGCACGAGCGGACCGTCCGACACAAGCGGGAGGTGCTCGCCTGGGTGCGCGACCTGGCGGAAGACGCCCGCGCCGACGACCCCGACGAGCTGGCCCGAGCGCTGACCCTGCTCCTGGACGGCGGGCTCTCCGCCGGCGCCCTCAACGCCGACCCCTCCGCAGCGGCGACCGCGCAGCTCGCCGCCCGGGCCCTGGTCGCCGCCACCACCGGTCGCGACCCCGCCAGCAACACAGCGCACTGACCAAGGCGGGCCGACCTCGCTACGCTCACACGATGGGCCGCAGCCTCTACGTCGCGTCGGTCGAGGGCTACACGGGCAAGTCGGCCGTCTCCCTCGGCGTCCTCGACGCCCTGTCCCGCCGGGTGGAGCGGATCGGCGTGTTCCGTCCGGTGATCCGAACCGAGCCGAGCGACCCCGCCCACCACGACGCGGTCCTCGAGCTGCTGGTCGCGCACGAGGCGGTCCGGCTGCCGTACGACGCCTGCGTCGGTGTGACCTACGACGACGTGCACGCCGACCCGAGCTCGGCGATGGACCGGATCGTCGAGCGCTACCACCAGGTGGCGGACCGGTGCGACGCGGTGGTGGTCGTGGGGAGCGACTACACCGACGTCGGCACTCCGACGGAGTTCTCGTTCAACGCCCGGATCTCGGCCAACCTCGGCGCCCCCGTGCTGCTCGTCCTCAACGGCAACGGCCGCCCGCCGACAGACCTGACGGCAATGGCGGACCTCGCGACCATGGAGCTCGCCGCACAGCACGGCACCCTGTTCGCCGTGGTGGCCAACCGGGTCGACCCCGAGTCGCTGCACCTCGCGGCTCCGGCCCTGGCTCGCGACGGCGTGCCGGCGTACGCGATTCCCGAGCTGCCGCTGCTCGCCGCACCCTCCGTCAGCGACCTGATGGGGGCCTGTCAGGGACGGCTGGTGCGGGGCGACGCGGAGCTGTTGGGTCGTGAGGCCGGCGGCGTGCTGGTGGCGGCGATGACCATGCCGCACGTGCTCGACCGGCTCTTCGAGGGGGCCGCGGTGATCGTGCCCGGGGACCGGCCCGAGGTGGTGCTCGGAGTGCTGATGGCCCACCACTCCACGAGCTTCCCTCAGGTGTCGTGCATCGTGCTCAACGGTGGCTTCGGCCTGCCCGCGCAGGTCGAGCGGCTGCTCGAGGGCACCGACGCCCGGCTGCCCCTGGTGGCGACCGAGTACGGCACGCACGACACCTCCGCGATGCTCTCCGCGGTCCGCGGCCGGCTCTCGGCCGACTCCCCGAGGAAGGTGGCGGCGGCGCTCAGCCTCTTCGATGAGCACGTCGACGCCAACGCCCTGCTGGACCGTCTCGCGGTGGCCCGCACCACAGCGGTGACGCCGCTGATGTTCGAGCACCAGCTCCTGGACACCGCGGTCGGTCAACGTCGCCACATCGTCCTCCCCGAGGGCGAGGAGGACCGGATCCTGCGCGCCGCGGACACGCTGCTGCGGCGTGGGGTGGCCGACCTGACGCTGCTGGGCGACCCGGTGCGGATCAGCGCGAAGGCGGCCGGGGTCGGCGCCGACATCTCGGCGGCGAACCTCCTCGATCCCACCACCAGCGACCTGCGGGAGCAGTTCGCCGACGAGTACCACAGCCGGCGCGAGCACCGTGGCGTCGACCGCGACGAGGCCTGGGCCACGGTCGCCGACGTCTCGTACTTCGGGACGATGATGGTCGAGCTGGGCATGGCCGACGGGATGGTGTCGGGGTCGGTCCACACGACCGCGCACACGATCCGTCCCGCGCTCGAGGTGGTGAAGACGGTCCCGGGGGTGTCGGTGGTGTCCTCGGTCTTCTTCATGTGCCTGGAGCACCAGGTGCTGGTGTACGGCGACTGCGCGGTGAACCCTGAACCGACCGCTGAGCAGCTGGCGGACATCGCCATCTCCTCCGCCCGCACCGCCGCCGCGTTCGGCGTGGAGCCGCGGGTGGCGATGCTGTCTTACTCGACGGGCAGCTCTGGGAGCGGCGCCGAGGTCGAGAAGGTGTCGGCGGCGACCGCCCTGGTGAAGGACCGGGCTGCGGACCTGCTGGTCGAGGGACCGATCCAGTACGACGCGGCGATCGATGCCGCCGTCGCCCGCACCAAACTGCCCGACTCGGAGGTGGCGGGACGGGCGACCGTGTTCATCTTCCCGGACCTCAACACCGGCAACAACACCTACAAGGCCGTCCAACGGTCAGCCGGAGCGGTCGCCATCGGGCCGGTGCTCCAGGGCCTCCGCAAGCCGGTCAACGACCTGTCCCGCGGTGCGACGGTGCGCGACATCGTCAACACCGTCGCCATCACCGCGATCCAGGCCCAGCAGCGATGAGTGGCCGCCTGGTGCTGGTGGTCAACGCAGGCTCTTCCTCGCTCAAGTACCAGTTGGTCGACGCCGACTCCGGTGCGGCACCCGGCTCGGGCACCGTCGAGCGGATCGGGGAGAGCACGGGCATCCACAGCCACACGGGCCCCGACGGGAGGTCGCACCGCCGGGAGGCGCCCTTCGCCACTCACGAGGCGGCGCTCTCGGCCGCCATCGACGCATTCGACGAGCACGGTCCGTCCCTGCGCTCGACAGCGGTGACCGCCGTCGGGCACCGGGTCGTGCACGGTGGCAGCCGGTTCGCCGATCCGGTGGTCGTCGACGACGAGGTGATGGCAGCGGTGCGGGACCTGATCCCGTTGGCGCCGCTGCACAACCCGGCCAACCTCGAAGGGCTCACCGTGGCGCGGCGGCTGTTCCCGGACGTGCCGCACGTGGCGGTCTTCGACACCGCGTTCCACCAGACGCTGCCGCCGGAGGCCTACACCTACGCGGTGCCGCTCGCGTGGCGCGACGAGCACCGGATCCGTCGCTACGGCTTCCACGGCACCTCCCACCGCTTCGTCGCGGAACAGGCCGCCGACTTCCTGGGTCGACCCCTCTCGGCGCTCAACGCGATCGTGCTGCACCTGGGGAACGGGGCGTCCGCGACCGCCGTCCGCGCCGGGCGGTCGGTCGACACCTCGATGGGGCTCAGCCCGCTCGAGGGTCTGGTCATGGGCACCCGCTCGGGCGACGTCGACCCGGCCCTGCACGCGCACCTGAACCGGTCGCTGGGCTGGTCGCTGGACCAGATCGACGGCGCGCTGAACCGGGAGTCCGGACTCAAGGGGCTCGCGGGTGAGAACGACTTCAGGGAACTGATGCAGCGCCGCGGGGTCGGCGACCCGGCGGCTGGCCTCGCGTTCGACGTGTGTGCCTACCGGCTGCGCAAGTACGTCGGCGCGTACTACGCGGTGCTGGGCACGGTTGATGCCCTCGTCTTCACCGCTGGGATCGGCCAACACAGTGCGGAGCTGCGGGAGGCGGCGCTGGCCGGGCTTGAACGCCTGGGCATTGCGGTCGATGCGGACCGCAATCGGGGCGAGGTCACCGGTCCCACCTTGATCTCACCGGACGACGGCGAGGTGGCGGTCCTGGTGATCCCCACCGATGAGGAGTGGGAGATCGCTCGGCAGGCGGCCGCCGCGGCCGGCTGACTCGTCCCCCTGACTAGACCCCCCTGACTAGACCGGGGATGTCCGATCGGACAGGTGTTCCCGGTTTCCCCGACGGCCTCGTGCGGACGGGGATTGCATGAGCCCCGAACCCCTGCACGGCTCTCGGAGGACTCATGACCACCACCCCTCGCGCGCTCGCTCTCGCGGTCGCGTTCACCTTGCTCCTCGCGGGCGCGCCGGCCCTCACCCCCGGCGCCAGCGCGGCGCGGCCGGCCGCCCAGCGGGTCGGCGAGCTGGTGGTGAACGGCGACTTCGAGGACGGCACGGCCGGGTGGAAGACCAACCGCCGGCGGCAGCAGCTCGTCCACGCCAAGCGCTCCCTCACCGGGCGGGCCGCCGCCCGGGTGTCGGCCAGCGCGGGAGGCCGGGCGGTGCTCAAGACGGTCGAGCCGCCGGTCGCCGCCGCCCCGGTGCAACAGACGTACCGGCTCACGGCGTACGTCCGCTCGATCGGTCGCGCCGTGCCCGGCCGGCTGCGGGTGCGTGAGCTCGACGGGCGCACGATCGTGGCGCGGCACTGGGTCAAGTTCACCGCCTCCAGGTCCGGCTGGACCCGGCTCCGGCTCACCTTCACCACCCAGACCCCGCGCGCGGCCCTGGAGGTGAACGTCTTGGGGACCCGGCTGCGCGACGGCCGCTCGCTGCTGGTCGACGACGTGTCGATGATCACGCTCGCGCCACCCGTCGCCTGGCCGGCCGGGGAAGGGCCGTGCGTGAGCGACCCGATGGGGATCCCGAACTCGGGGTCGACCTACCTGGGCGCAGCGGTCAGCGGCGGCACCGACACCGAGTCTCGGGAGGCCGAGCTCGGCCAGCGGCTGGCCCTGCACCGCACCTTCTACAAGGCCGACCAGATCGACCGCGCCGTCCGCAACGCGACCGCCGACCTGGCCGCGGGCCGGCTCCCCTGGATCAGCTTCAAGGCGCCGCACTCCTGGGAGCAGATGGCATCCGGAGCCGGGGACGACTGGTCCCGCGAGCTCGCCGACGCCCTGGCCAAGGTCCCCGGACCGGTCTGGCTCGCGGTCCACCACGAGCCCGAGAACGACGGCAACATGGACGCCTGGACCCAGATGCAGCGCAAGGTCGCCCCGATCATCCACGCCCGCACCGACAACGTGGCCTACTCGGTCATCTACTCGGGCTGGAACACCTTCGGCGGCGACAACAACACCGTCGCCAGCAAGTGGCCCGGCGACCAGCACATCGACATCCTGGCCGTGGACGCCTACAACGACTTCGGCGCGGTCCGCGGCGGCCGTGAGGGCAAGAAGGTCCTGGACCTGTCCACCTACTACGCCAAGATGGCCGCCTGGGCCACCGCGCACGGCACCGCCTGGGCGATCGGTGAGACCGGACAGACCCGCAAGGCCGCGGCTCAGGACCCGACCTGGCTGGACCGGACCTACCAGGCCATGGTCGACATGGGTGGCGCCGGGCTCTCGTACTACGACTCCACCCACAACTCCGTCGCCGACTGGACCCTCGACGACCCGATCAAGTTCGCCCGGTTCCAGGGGTTGCAGGCGCACTCGGCCCGGCTCTGCTGAGCAGCCGGCGCCGGTGGCGCTCCAGCTCCTCGAGCGCCGCGGTGGCCCGATCCTGGCGCCGGTCCGCGACCGCGAGCAGGATCCGTTCGATCGCCGCGATCGTGGCGATGTGGGTGGCCAGGCCCGAGGCGTCGCCGCGACCGGCCCGGACCACCACCGCATCGGCCACGGGGACCGGCTGGGTGTCGGTGAGGAGTACGACGCCCGCCGCCAGCTCCGCGCAGCGCTCGTAGAGCACCTCGTGCCAGGGCTGCGGCCGGCCGCTGGCGAACACCAGCACCGCGTCACTTCGGCGAAGGCCAACGAGGTCGTCGCCGACCAGGCCGGCGGCGCTGCCGAGCACCCAGGCGTCGTGCCCGATCCGGGAGAACTGGGCGGCCGCATGCGCGGCCAAGCCGATCGAGACGCCGTGGGCATGCACCGCCAGCCGGTCCCGGTCACCGATCAGCTCCGCAGCCCGCCCGATGGCGGCGCGCACCTCCGGGCGCTCCAGGCCGCGCAGCGTCCGCGTCTGGGTCTCCACGAGACCCTCGGACAGGTCGGGCCCGCTGGCCCCCTCGCCGTGGATGGAGGCGTCCAGCCGCTGGCCCGGCGTCGCTGGGGTGAGTCGGGCGGCGACCTCAGCCTTGAGGTCGATCATGCCGCGGTAGCCGAGCCGCTGGACGGTCCGGATCACCGTGGCGTCGCTGGTGCCGCACATCCGCCCCAGATCGGTGGCCGAGTGGAACCCGAGCCGGTCGTGCTCGTCGAGGAGCAGCAGGGCCACCCGACGGCCGGCTGGGGACAGCCCCGCCAGCCGCTCCTCTACGCGGCCGCGCAGGTCCGCAGATGTAGGCATTCCTACATCTTGCTACGCCAGCGATGAGAAAACTACCGTTTGGGGCATGGTGGGTCTGATCGTCGCGATCGTGCCGGTGTTCCTGGCGTCGGTCGTCGAGTGCATCGAGGCCTGGACCGTCGTCGTCGCGGTCGGCCTCACCCGCGGATGGAAGGCGCCCCTGCTGGGCGTGGTGGCAGCCATCGCCGCCCTCGGCCTCCTGGTCCTGGCCTTCGGGGTGACCCTGGTGGAGCGCATCGACGAGCACCTCTTCGAGGTGGTCGTGGGCACCCTGCTGCTGCTCTTCGGCCTGCGTTGGATGCGCAAGGCCATCCTGCGCTACGTGGGCGCGATCCCGCTCCACGACGAGGACGCGGCGTACCGCAAGACCGTGGACGAGCTGGGGCGGACCACCTGGCACCGGGACCGCTTCGACTGGGTCGGCTTCGTCATCTCCGGCAAGACCATGATGCTGGAGGGCCTCGAGATCACCTTCCTGGTGATCACGCTGGGAGCCGCCGGGGACGCGAGCTACCCGGTCGCGATCGCCGGTGCCGCCGCCGCGTTCGTCGTGGTCGGCATCGTCGGGTTCACCGCCCGGGGTCCACTCTCGAACGTCCCGGAGAACACCCTGAAGGCGTTCGTGTCGGTCATGCTCTGCACCTTCGGCTCCTACTGGGTGGCGGAAGGCTTCGGGATCGACTGGGCGGGCGGCAGCTGGGCCATCATGTACCTCTTCTTGTTCTGGCTCGTCTTCGTCGGTGGCACGGTCCGGGCGATCCGCTCCCGCGGTAACGCCACGTCGGGTCCCGCAGACGTCACGACGGAGGTGTCGGCATGAGTCGCGTCACCGCCCTGCTCGTCGGGGCGCTTCGAGAGCTGTGGTCCCTGATCGTGGACGACGGGTTCCTGGCGGTGGCCGCGTTGGTGGCGATCGGGGCGACCTATCTGCTGTCCCGCGAGGCGCTGCTCGGGCCGGTGGACCTGGTCGGCTGGCTGTTCGTGCTGATGCTCTGCGTGTCCATGCTGCTCTCGCTGCGGCGCGCCCTGGCGAACCGTACTGATCCCTGATCCGTCCAGCCCCACACGGGCGTGATGCGGGAGGGTATGGCCATGACCCAGGACCCCACCGCCCTCCACGACCCCGCTGAGGAGACTCGCCAGCGGCTGCGCGAGCTCGTGCTCGGCTTCGTCGAGGGCCGTCGGCATGACGAGCCGGACGTGGGCGGCACCGCGACGCCGGCGAAGCTGGCCGGGCTCCTGGAGCACTCGATCACTGCCGGTGGGGTCGGGCTGGAGGAGGCCTGGCGGCTCTTCGAGGAGGTCGTGGCACCCCACACCTACCATCTGGACGGCCCGCGGTTCCTGGCGTTCATCCCCATGGCCCCCGCGGCCACGGCGATCTGGATGGACGCTGCGGTCGGCGCCGCCTCGTTCTCGGCCGAGGCCTGGCTCGAGGCGGCCGGGGCGGTGGCCGCGGAGAACCTGGCCCTCGACCTTCTGCGCGGCTGGGCAGGGATGCCAGCCGGAGCTGGTGGGGCGTTCTGCAGCGGCGGGTCGATGGGGAACCTCTCAGCGTTGGCGGTGGCCCGCGACCAGCGGCCGGGACGTGCCGTCTGCCTGGTGGGCGACACCGCCCACGCGTCGATCACCCGGGCGGCGCACCTCCTGGGACTCGAGGTCCACATCGTCGCGACCGGACCCGATGGCCGGCTCACCGGGGACCTGGTCTCAGCGGCGGCCGACGACGTGGGCGGCGACCGGGTCGGCATGGTGGTGGGCTCGGCGGGCTCGACCAATGCCGGCGTGGTCGACGACCTCCTCACGGTGGCTGGCGCCGCGCACGGGCTGGACGCGTGGTTCCACGTCGACGGCGCGTACGGCGCGGCGGCCCTGGTGCGCCCCGATCTCCGGCCGCTCTTCGCCGGGCTGGAGCTGGCCGACTCCTTCATCGTGGACCCGCACAAGTGGCTGTTCAGCACGGCGGGCGCCTGCGCGCTGATCTACCGCGAGCCGGCGCTCGCCGTACCGACGCACCGCCAGGCCGGCCCCTACCTCGACGTACTCCATGGCTCGCCGTCGGAGGTCGAGTGGAACCCTTCGGACTACGCCTTCCAGCTGACCCGGCGGGCCAGCGGGCTCCCCTTCTGGTTCACGGTCGCCGTGCACGGCGTCGACGCGATGGCGACGGCGGTGGGCGTGGCCCGGGACCTGGCGCGCTACGCAGCGGACGCCATCGACGCCCTGCCGCACGCGGAGGTGCTGATGCAGCCGGAGCTCGGCGTCGTCCTGTTCCGTCGGCACGGGTGGGACGCGGCTCGATGGCAGGCCTGGGCCACCGAGCTGGCCGAGCGGCATGTCGCGTTCGTCGCGCCCACGACCCACCGCGGCGAGGTGGTGGGTCGGCTGGTCTTCCTGCACCCCCGCACCACCACGGCAGTGGTGGACGAGGTGGTCGCGACCCTCGCCTGAGGGCCACCGAGAGGGAAATGAGTGGAGCTGGCGGGAATCGAACCCGCGTCCTCGAGCGTCGAACCAGGTCTTCTCCGGGTGCAGTGAGTGGTGGCGTCTTCTCAGCCCCGGCGCTCGCACTCACACGTCGCCGACGGGCTCAGTCACGAAAGAGTCCCGCTCACCCCTCGCGACAGGAGATGAGCAGCAAGCCTTCTAGATGAGGCCTGGATCCGGGACGAAGGCAGGTGCCCGGTCAGACCCTTCGATCACCGCAATCAGGCGGCGAGAGCGAAGTCAGTGCGCTTTGCGTCGGCACTTATGGTTTTCCAGCGGTCGTTTACGAGATGACGCTGGCTCCTCGACCCGCTTCCCCTGGAACTAACGTCCCAAGTCGAAACCGATCAGCCCCTCTTGAGTTGTGCGCCTCATGGCGTACCCACGAGTCTACCGGTGCAACCGACAGAACCTCTCTTCGATTCCCGAGCCACCCCGGCTGATGGTCGGCAGACGGTCACTCCATGCCCTTGAGCCGACGGCCCAGCGCCTGCTCCTTCTCCCGGTTGGCCTGCCGCTCCGCCAGCGCGTGCCGCTTGTCGAAGCGCTTCTTGCCGCGCGCGAGACCGATCTCGACCTTGGCCCGGCCGTCCTTGAAGTACAGCGCGAGCGGGACCAGCGTGTATCCGGAGTCGCTGACCTTGCGCTCGATCTTGGCGATCTCGGAGCGGTGCAGCAGCAGCTTGCGCCGGCGCCGGGCCGAGTGGTTGGTCCAGGTCCCCTGGGTGTACTCCGGGATGTGCACTCCCTGGAGCCACACCTCGTGGTCGTCGACCTCGGCGAAGCCGTCGACGAGCGTGGCCCGGCCGGCGCGCAGGGACTTGACCTCGGTGCCCGTCAGGACCAGCCCGGCCTCCCACGTGTCCTCGATGTGGTAGTCGTGCCGCGCCTTCCGGTTCTGCGCGATCGTCTTGCGTCCCTGCTCCTTGGCCACCCGGAGATTGTGTCAGCCACCGGCAACCGGATTCTGCAGCGTGATTCAGAGCCAGTTCATCGGGTCGACGGCCTTGCCGTTGACCATCACGGTGAAGTGCAGGTGGCAGCCGGTCGACCAGCCGGTCGAGCCGACGTACCCGATCACCTGTCCGCGCTTGACCCGGGACCCCACTCCGACGGTGTAGCTCGTGGCGTGGTTGTAGATGCTGGCCAGGCCGACCCCGCGGACCACGCCGTGGTCGAGGATCAGCCGGTTCCCGTAGCCGTCGCTCCAGTACGCCGACAGCACCCGCCCGTCGGCCGAGGCGTAGAGGGGCGAACCGCAGCCCGCACCGAAGTCGGTGCCGTCGTGCAGGCCCCAGTATCCGTAGATCGGGTGGATCCGGTAGCCGAAGCTGGACGTGACCGAACCGTTCACCGGATAGCTGAGGAAACCGTCGGAGGGACCGGTGGGGGCGCTGCCGTGCGCCCGGGCCGCGAGCAGCTGCTCGATCCGGCGCTGCTCGGCCTCGAGCTGCTTGATCTTGCGCAGGTCCGCGGCCCGCGCCCGCCGGGCCGCCGCGCGAGCACGTTGGGACTCCACCACGCTGGCCTGGACGGCAGCCTTGGCCGCCACCGCCCGCCGCTCCGCAGCCTGCCGGGCCTCCAGCCGGCGCGCGGCCTGCCGACGTCGTTCGGCGGTCTCCTCCTTGGCCTCGCGGACCTCGTCGGCACGCAGGTCGAGGAGCACCTCGGCGGCCCGGAGCTTGTCGTAGGCGCGGGTCTCACTGCCCACGATGGCGTTGCGTGCCTCCATCTGACGCGTCAGGTCGGCGGGCGTCTCGGTATCGAGGATCGCGCTGAAGGCGAGCAACTCCGGATCCCCCTGCTGGTAGATGGCGGAGATCATCGACGCCACGCTGCTGCGCTGCTGCTCGACGGCGGCCTGGCCGGCCGCGAGCTCCAGCCGGGCCCGACGCAGGCGGTCCTGGGCGGCGACCAGCTTGCGCTGCATCAGCTGGTCCCGCAGCCGCGCCGCCTCGCGCCGAGCCTGCGCCGCCTCGAGTGCGTCCCGCGCTGAGGCCAGCTGCGTCTGCGCGGCCTCGAGGGCCTTGGCCGTCCGCACCGCCCGGGCGCTGGACTCGTGCAGGTCGTCCTTGGCATGGGCGAGCTGCTGTTTCACGTCCCGCTGCTCGTCCTTCAGCGGGTCCCGTGCCGCAGCCGTCTGGCCGGTGCCGACCGACGCGAACACTGCACCGGCGATCAGGGCGGAGACGACGACAGGCGTACGCCGGGCAGGGCGCCCGACCGGACGGGTGGCGGGGTGACGGCGGGCAGGGGGGAAGAGGTGCACCGGTCTGCCTTCGGGTGTTCGGGGAAGTGAACACCGCGACGCTAACCGACCGCGCTCACACTTTGAGGTATTTGCGGGTGAGTACGAGTGTCGGGATCACCGTGAGCAGCGGTCCGAGGATGCTGATCCACAGCAGCGCGTCCGCGTACTCCTCCCAGCCGATCCACGGCAGGAACTTGAGCTGGTCGGAGGCGCGCTCGATGATGCCGAACTTCATGAACGCCGCGAGCGCGGCGGCGGCCAGGCTCACTCCGATGATGGCGGTGACGAGCGCCTCGAGCAGGAACGGCAAGGTGATGTAGAGGGTGGAGGCGCCCACCAGCCGCATGATGCCGATCTCGCGGCGCCTGGCCATGGCTGCCAGCCGGATGGTGTTCCCCACCAGCAGCAGCGCCGCCACGACCAGGAAGGCCGCCGTACCCAGTGCTCCCCAGGTGAGCGCGTTGATCGAGCCGTAGATCGGCTTCAGCGTCTCCCGGGCGTCCCGGATGCCGGACACGCCGTCCAGGCCGGTGACGGCGCTGGTGATCCCATCGAACTCGTTGGGATCCTTCAGCTGGATCCACACCGACTCGGGCATCGCCTCAGCCGTGGCCGGCGGGTTCGGGCCGGCGAACTTCTCCTCCCCGAGCAGCTCCTTGACCTTCTCGAAGGCCTCCTCCTTGCTCTCGGTGTGGTAGCCGGCGACCTCCGGGTTGTCCCGCACCACCTCGAGGATGGCGGCGCGCTGGGCCGGGGTGACCTCGCCGGAGCAGGCCGGGTTGTCGTCCTCGGCCTTGCACAGCCAGACGGTGATCTCCAGCTGGCTGCCCCAGTAGTCGGCCGCCTTGTTGGCCTGGGCGTTCAGCAGGACGCCCATCCCGACCAGGGTGAGCGAGACGAAGAGGGTGAGCACGACGGCGATGTGCATCGACAGGTTCCGACGCAGGCCCTGGCCGAGCTCGGAGAAGACGTAGCGCAGCTGCATGAAGGGGACTCTCTGGGGCTCTCTGTGAGGGGTCCGGTCAGTTCTGGAAGCCGTAGACGCCCTGCGCCTGGTCGCGGACGACGTGTCCGCCCTCCAGCTCGATCACGCGCTTACGCATCTGGTCGACCACCCCGTGGTCGTGGGTGGCCATCAGCACCGTCGTGTCGGTGCGGTTGATCCGGTCGAGCAGCTTCATGATGCCGACCGACGTGGTGGGATCGAGGTTCCCGGTGGGCTCGTCGGCGATCAGGATCATCGGCCGGTTGACGAAGGCGCGGGCGATCGCGACCCGCTGCTGCTCCCCGCCGGAGAGCTCGTCGGGCCGACGGTCGCCCTTGCCGTCCAGGCCGACCAGCTCCAGGGTCTCGGGGACCGTGCTGGCGATCTGCGACTTGGACTTGCCGATCACCTGCAGGGCGAAGGCCACGTTCTCCGACACGGTCTTGTTCGGCAGCAGCCGGAAGTCCTGGAAGACGGTGCCGATCTGGCGCCGCAGCCGAGGCACCTTCCATCCGGCCAGCCGGTTGATCTCCTTGCCGGCGACGTAGACCCGGCCGGAGGTCGGCCGCGCCTCCCGCAGCACCAGCCGCAGGAACGTCGACTTCCCCGAGCCCGAGGCGCCGACGAGGAAGACGAACTCGCCCTTCTCGATGTCGACGGTCACCTGGTCGAGGGCGGAGTGTCCCTGGCCGGGGTAGGTCTTGGTGACCTTCTCGAAGCGAATCACTGTGTCGAGGGTAGTCGAGAGGCCCCGCCCTCCCGGCATCCGCGGACGCCGTGCGTGGCGCGGCCGGGCTTAGGGTTGGCCGCATGCGTGCGCGGCTGCTGGCGGTGGCCTGCCTCGTGCTCCCGGCGCTGGCGGGGTGCACCGGGTCCCCAGACCCGCCAGCGGCGCCGGAACCGGACCGCGGCACTCCGCTGACCCAGGTGGAGACGACCTCGCTCACGGTGGCCCGAGGGCCGTGGTGCGCGCAGCTGACCCAGTCGTCGGTGGAGCAGGCATTGGGTACGGCGGTCGCCGAGTCGAGCCAGCACCTCAGCGGTGATCGCGTGCGGATCGCGCCCGGGGTCCGGGACGTGGTGCACGAGGACGGCTGCGCGTTCACGGGAGAGGACGGCACGGTGGCCCGGACCTGGGTCTTCGCCCCGCCAGTCACCCCGGCCCGCGCCCGCCAGCTCGCCCGCGCCGCCGCGGCCACGCAGGGCTGCACCCCACTGCCGGACGCCGCCGCCTTCGGCAGCCCGTCCGTGGGGTTGCTGTGTGAGGGCGACGGGGCCGTAGAGGCGTCGTACCGAGGGCTCTTCGGTGACGCCTGGCTGGTCTGCACGCTGGCCGTGCCGCGGAGCGGGATCGACGACGAGGTGGCTGATGGGCTGCCGGACCGGACGAGCCGCTGGTGCGCGGGCGTGGTCACCGCCGGTTCGGCCACACCGTGACACCGGCCGAGCCAGGCATCGATCAGTCGGTAGGTGGCTCGATGGTGCTCCCGGAACGCCACGGCGCGACCCGGCCGAGCCGCCGCTCGGCGTAGTCGGCCAGCAGGTGCTCACAGGCCTCGCCGATGTCGTCGTGGCCGCCGACCTGCTGCACCAGCTGGAGCAGGTCCAAGACGTGCGTGACGTCGTTCTCCTTGCGGAGCCGCAGCGCGCGGAAGCGCTCGACGTCGAAGGGCTGCGGGAAGGTCTCCACGTCCTGCAGCCGGCCGAGGACCTTGAGTGAGGCCATCGTCCGGAGGCACTTCAGGCAGCGGGCGCAGTTGGAGTCGGCGAACTCGGTGAAGCAGACGCGCAGGTGGCGCCGGGCGACCGGATCGTCGACGACCCGACGGAGCTTGTCGATGCGCGACGCCTCGGCGCCGTCGTGCACGATCTTCAGCCTCGAGGTGGACCACAGTGGATCGAGCAGCGGGTGCGACCCCCAGGGGAGCATGTCGATGTAGGAGAGGGTGGCCGGGAGGTAGAGCCGGGAGATGACCGGAGTGAAGAGGGTGCCGAACGATGCGAGTCCCGCGCCGTGCCACTCGAAGCCCCAGGCGATCTCGTGCCGCAGCGCCCGCTTCAGGTTGGTGCGGACCTCCAGCAGCCGGGTGCCGTACTCGCCGGCCACATCCTTGAGCAGAGACTCGACCCGGCGCGTGGCCTCCATCTCGTGCAGCGGCACATCCACTCCGTAGGCGTAGAGCAGAGCGTCCACCCGCTTCCGGTTCTTGGCGAGTGTGTAGAACGAGTCGAGCCCACCGGTGAAGCAGGTGGCGGTGAGCAGCTTCCCCCTGGTGCCACCAGCCTCGTCAGCCCCCGGCAAGCGGCGCCGCACCCGGTCGGCCAATGAGCTCGATGGCGGCTCGGGGTCGGGGGCACTGATCCGGACCCGCTGCATGCGCGTGGGGTACCAGGTCGTCAGGATCTCCTGGATCTGACGCAGCGCTGCCCGCCGGCCCGGCGAGATGGGGTCGGAGAGACGCAGCCGCTCCCCGCGCCGCATCGCGAGGAGCAGCAGCGGCGGCAGCCACAGGTCACCGGCGTGGTGCTCGAGGAACGGGACGTCTGACGAGGTGGTCATCCATAGCCGACGCTTCGTGTCGCCGTACCTGAGGACCGCGGAGGTCCGGTGCCGACCGTCCGGCAGCACGTCGTACCGGGTCCTGCCGACGCGCACCTGCCCCATCTGACTCTTCCGCGTCGCTCGTTCAGTTCTGCGCGGCGCGGTCCGCGCCCCGGCGCCACCGGATCCCGGCCTCGAGGAAGTCGTCGAGGTCGCCGTCGAACACGGCCTGCGGGTTCCCGGTCTCGTGCCCGGTCCGCAGGTCCTTGACGATCTGGTAGGGGTTCAGCACGTAGTTGCGCATCTGGTCGCCCCACGACGCCGCGACGTCGCCGCGCAGCTCCTTGAGATGGGCTTCCTCCTCGGCCTTCTTGATGGCCAGGAGCTTGGCTTTGAGGATCACCATGGCCGAGGCCTTGTTCTGGAGCTGGCTCTTCTCGTTCTGGCAGCTCACCACCGTGCCGGTCGGCAGGTGGGTGATCCGCACCGCGGAGTCGGTGGTGTTGACGCTCTGACCACCGGGGCCCGACGACCGGTAGACGTCGACCCGGATGTCCTCGTCGGGGATCTCGATCTCGTCGGTCTGCTCCAGCACCGGCACCACTTCGACGGCGGCGAAGGAGGTCTGTCGGCGACCCTGGTTGTCGAACGGGCTGATCCGCACCAGCCGGTGGGTCCCGGCCTCCACGGACAGCGTGCCGTAGGCGTACGGCGCGTGCACGGCGAAGGTGGCCGACTTCAGCCCCGCCTCCTCGGCGTAGGAGGTGTCGAACACCTCGGTGGGGTAGCGGTGCTGCTCGGCCCAGCGCAGGTACATCCGCATCAGCATCTCGGCGAAGTCCGCCGCGTCCACTCCCCCGGCCCCGGAGCGGATGGTGACGAGTGCCTCGCGGGCGTCGTACTCCCCGGACAGCAGCGTGCGCACCTCGAGCGCCTCGACGGCCTTGGTGATCCGAGCCAGCTCGGTGTCGGCCTCCTCGAGCGACTCCGCGTCGCCCTCCTCGCGGCCCAGCTCCACCAAGACCCCGAGGTCCTCCACCCGCTGGGCGAGCGCGGTGAAGCGCTCGAGCTCCCCGTTGAGGAGCGACAGCCGGCCGGTCACGCGCTGCGCGTTCTCCTGGTCGTCCCAAAGGTCCGGCGCGGCCACCTGGCCCTCGAGGTCGGCGATCTCGGCGCGCATCGACCCCAGGTCCAAGACCTGCTCGATCGTGCGCATGGTCGCCTGAAGCTGCTTGAGCTCGGCGTCGAAGTCGGGGCCCGCCACGACGCACAGAGTACGGCGCGAGACCCGAACGGGCCATTTCCTGAAACCCGAAACAGGTCCATGATCAGCCGCATGAACCGGTCACGGAACATCCTCGTCGCGGTGGGCACGGCCACGGTCCTCGTGCTGCCCACCGCCGCTGCGCTCACGCCGACGGCTCTCGCCGCCGCCAAGGCCAAGACCACCGTCACGATCAAGGCCGAGGGGACCGACCTCTCCGGTCAGGTCAGCAGCCCGCGCGCCGGCTGCAAGGACGGGCGCAAGGTCATCGTCTTCAAGCAGATCGGCAGCCGCGGCGGCGGCAACGACCAGCGCTTCGCGACCGACACGGCCGAGGAGGACGGCTCCTGGAGCACCGGGAACACCGGGACCGAGGGCCGCTTCTACGCCAAGGTCCGGGCCACCTCGGCCTGCAAGGGCGACACCAGCAAGACCATCCGCGCCCAGCGCTGAGGCCGGCCGCGGCCTCGCTCGTGCCGCGCGCCCCCTAGGCTGGGCGCGTGCGCACGATCGGGAACATCCTGTGGCTGATCCTGGCCGGCTGGTGGCTGGCGCTGGGCTACGTGCTGTTCGGCCTGCTGTCGTTCATCCTGATCGTCACCATCCCGTTCGGGATCGCCTGCTTCCGCCTGGCCGGGTTCGTCCTCTGGCCGTTCGGCCGCACCGTGGTGTGGCAGCGCGACGCCGGCGTCTGGTCCGCGATCGGCAGCGTCGTCTGGCTGATCTTCTTCGGCTGGGAGCTGGCCCTCGCCCACCTCTTCGCCGGGCTGCTGCTCTGCATCACCATCATCGGGATCCCGTTCGGAATCGCCTGCTGGAAGATGATCCCGCTCGCTCTGCTCCCGCTCGGCCGCCAGGTCGTCCCGGTCAGCCAGGCCCACGACCCCTACGGCCTCCCCGCCGCCTGAGTCGAGATAGTCCGCCGCGAAAATCATGCTCCGGTGACCCCAAGACATGATTTTCGCGGCGGACTATCTCTGCGGGCCAGCTCAGCGGTCGGGTGCCACGATCGCCGAACCGGTGGCGCTGACCGTGGTGGAGTCGCCGAAGCCGGGCACCGTGAACGGGAGCTGGAGCGGGGTGCGGACCACCACGGTGACCGACCGAGCCGAGACGTCGACCGAGACGGAGTAGGTGAGCCCCGGGAACCGCTGGCGGGCGCCGGAGCGGGTCAGGTAGTCGGCCACCCCCGCACGGGCGGAGTCGCCGAACAGCTCGAGGCGCGCCTCGTCGATCCCCTCGGTGTAGACGTCCTGGCCGGAGGCGCCGGCGTCCGCTCCGGCGAGGGCGGCGCCGTCGGCCAGGGTGTCGAGCCCCTGCCGGCGGAGGAACGCCGCGGACGCGTCGACCACGACCGCCACGGTCAGCAGCAGGACGACCGCCAGTCCCACGATCAGGATGGTGGTCTGGCCCCGTTCCCCACGGTGCGTCATGGGGGTCCGGCGATCTCGACGTACTGACCGATCGGCACCGTGTGCGTTGCGTCGAGGCGGAAGCTGGGCGCGCCGCCGCCCAGGGCGTCGGGGAACATCGGCAGGTCGACCCGGGACCGGACCACCACGGTGATCACGGAAGTGCCGCTGTGGCAGGAGCGGGGGTACGGCGTGCAGGTGATCGTGACCTCGAGTGGCGCGCCGGCGACACCCTGGTCGGCCAGCGCCTGCTCGGCGACCGCCCGGGCCCGGACCCGGCCCGAGGCATCGTCGGGAGCCAGTGCGAACGCCCGTCCCGCGGCCCGGGCCGCGGCGCTCACCGCGAACGAGCCGCGTTGCACCTCGAAGACCGACATCACGATCCACAGCACCGGGACCAGCAGCAGGATCCCCAGCCAGGTCAGCTCAACCAGTGCGCTGCCCCGCTGGTCCGGCCTTCGTCGCGACCCGTCGCGCAGGCGCCTCATGGCTGTTCCTCGACCGCATGTCCGGCCACCGAGAGCCGGACCGCCAGGCCCCCGAGCCCCAGGGCCGGCACCTCCGCGACCACCCGCACCTCGACGCCGGGCGCGCCGCCCACGGACACGGAGCGGGCGGTCACGTCCCGGGCGTAGCGCGAATCGATCGCCCGGACGATCTGGTCGCGGGTTCGGGCCTCCGCGTCGGCCAGCCCGCGGTCCGCGGTGGCGCCGTACCGGGCTCCCTCGGAGGTGGCCGCCGCCAGCGTGTTGCGCACGTGCAGGACCAGCGCCACCTGGAGGATGCCCAGGAACAGGGGCACCAGGAGCACGAGCACCAGCACGAAGTCGACAACGGCCGAGCCCCGTTGGCTGCGCCGCCGGGCCGGTGATCGGTTGCGTCGCGGACGCACCGCGGACTACCTCACCGAGCTGAGCGCGTTCGAGACCATCGAGGCGAGCTGGTCCCCCGCCACTCCCCAGATCAGCGTCACGAGCCCGGCGGTCATCACCGTGACCAGCACCCAGCCGGGCACGTCCCCCCGTTCGTCGTGGGGCCGGTGGACCAGCCCGGCCCAAGCGCGGAGCATCCGTGCTGCCATCTCCATGGTGTCCTCACTTTCCGAGACGCATCACTCGAGGGGTCAGGGCGTCGTCAGGCTGAGCCCGATGACGCCGGGATAGAACGCGAACAGCACGGTGACCGGCAGCACCAGGAAGACCACTGGAACCATCATCAGGATCTCCTTTCGGGCGGCCGCCTCGATCAGCTCCCGCCGCCCGGCCTCGCGGACGTCGGCGGCCTGCGCATGGAGGACCTCCGCCAGCGGAGTGCCCCGCTCGACCGCCACCGAGATCCCGTCGGCGAAGCGCGCCACGAGCGGGACCCCGGTCCGCGCTGCGAGCTGGTCGAAGGCCTGACTCACCGGCTCTCCGGTCCGGATCGCGCCGAGCACACTGCCGAGATCGCGCGACAGCTCGCCCCCACTGCGGGCGACCACCCGGTCAATCGCGGCGACCGGGCTCTCCCCCGCCCCTACAGCGAGGGCGAGCAGCTCCGCCACCGTGGGGAACTCCATCAGGATCTCCCGCTCGCGTCGTGCGACCTGGCTGCTCAGGCGGCTGTCGCGGGCGACGACGCCGAGTACGAAGGCCACCAGGCTCAGCACCGCCGACGAGACGGCGGTGCCGGGATCCTGCAGCCCTCTGAGGACACCGAACCCCGACGCGATCACGAACCCGACCAGGCCCCACACCACCTGCTGGGTCCGGAACTCCTGCACGCTCACGTCCAGGCCGGCCCGTTCGAGTCGGCGCCGCACCGACGCCGTCCCGCCCAGCACCCGTTCCAGGGCCGCCGCCGCGGCCCGGGCCGGTGGCCCGAACACCCCCAACGTGGCCGATGTCGGCCCCGTGGACGTCACGCTGGTCTCAGGCCGGGCGTCGAGCCGGGGGACGTCCCGGATGTACGGCAGCACGCGTACGGCGAGCTGCGGTCGGCGGATCGCCTGGATCCTGACCAGCACCAGCAGCACACCCACGGCCGTTGACGCCCCGAGCAACGCGCCCCACCATGACCCAGTCACGACAGGATCCGCCGCTCGATGGGAAGCCGACCGATCCGCATCATCAGCCGGTACGCGACGAAGCAGGTGACGGCTCCGATCACGAGAACCGCCGTACCCGTGGCGGAGGCGTAGCGGGTGATCACGTCGGTCTGGAACGACATGATCAGCAGCACCAGCCACGGGGCGGCGACCGCCAGCCGGGCGCCGTTGACCGTCCACGCCTGACGCGACTCCATCTCCGAACGCGTCCGGGCCTCGTCGCGCAGGTACCCGGAGAGGTTGCGCAGCAGCCGACCCAGCTGCCCACCACCGACCTCACGGGCGACGCGCAGCCCCTCCACCACCCGGTCCCCGACCGGATCGGCCAGCCGCACCTTGAGCCGGTCAAGGCTCTCGCCGAACCGGCCAGTGACCTGGTAGTCGAGGGCGAACTCGGAGAAGGCTGGCCGCAGTGGCTCGGGTCCCCGCACCGCCAGTCCGGCAAGCGCATCGGGCAGGGAGAGGCCGGCCCGGACCGCGGAGGCCAGATTGTCCACCGCCTCGGGCCATACCTCCGCGAACTCCCTGAGCCGACGCCTGGCGCGGCTGCGCAGCAGCGCGATCGGCAGGTACGCCGCCATCGCGCCGAAGGCCAGGGACACCGGCGGTGTGACAGCGACGGTCTGGATGAGCACCGCCACGACCAGCCCGAGCACCAGGCACAAGGCGACCAGTCCCGAAACCGACACGCCGCTAAGCCCGGCACTGGTCAGCAGCCGCGTGAGTGGGCCCGTGGTGGCATCACGAGCGCGCTGTCCACGCGGCAGGGTGAACGCGGACCAGATCAGCAGCAGCCCGACGCCCAGGCCCAAACCGACCAGCGCACCCATCAGCGTGCGCCGGCCAGCAGCCCGTGGACATCGACGCCCACGCGCTCGTACCACTCCGGGTGCGGTGGCATGCCCCCGGCCCGCGTCAGGTCCCCTCCGCCTCGAGTGAAGATGGGCTCGGCCTCGATCACGTCGTTCTCCACGCGACCGGGAACCGCCACGATCTCGTTGACTCGACGTACGCCGGACGGGTCGATGCCGAGGTGCACCACCAGGTCGACCGACGCCGCCACGGTCGGGACGACGAAGCGAGCCGAGATGTTCTCCCCGGCGAGCAGTGGGAGGGTACACATCTTCACCAGCGCCTCCCGGGCGCTGTTCGCGTGGATGGTGCACATCCCTGGCAGCCCGGCGTTGAGGGCGAGCAGCAGATCCAGGCACTCCTCGGCCCGCACCTCCCCCACGATGATCCGGCTCGGACGCATCCGCAGGGACTCCCGGACCAGGTCTCGGAGCCTGACCTCCCCGGTGCCCTCGAGGCCGGACTGCCGGGTCTGGAGCGGCACCCAGTCCGCGTGCGGGAACCTGAGCTCGAAGACCTCTTCCGCGCTGACTACCCGCTCGCCACCCGGGATGGCCGCGGCCAAGCAGTTGAGCATGGTCGTCTTGCCTGCCTGAGTTCCCCCAGCGACCAGGATGTTCAGCCCCGCCTTCACGGAGGCGTCAAGGAAGTCGGCCGCCGGCTCGGTCAGGCTCCCCAGCTCCACCAGGTCCCGCAGGCGACCCGCCCGCAGCACGAACTTGCGGATGTTGACCGCGCTGAACCCGCGGCTGATCCCTTCGAGCACCACATGGAGGCGGTGCCCTTCCGGGAGCATCGCGTCGACGAAGGGCTGGCTGATATCGATGCGCCGTCCGCTGGACTTGAGCATCCGCTCGACCAGCTCCCGCACCTGGTCGGTGGTCAGCACCAGGTTGGTGAGCTCATGTCGTCCGTTGCGGGCCACGAACACCCGGGACGGGTCGTTGATCCACAGCTCCTCGACGGTGGGGTCGTCAAGGAACGGCTGGAGGGCTCCGAACCCTGACACTCGCGCGACCAGCTCGCCGACCATGCTCGTCGGCTCCGGCACCGGCGTCACGATGCCGGTAAGGCTGCGCTCGTCGTGCTCGCGTACGACCGACTCCGCGATCCGCCGAACGGTCAGCACGTCGCGCTGCGGGTCCACGCCGTCCCCGCGCACGATCTCGCGCACCCGTGCGTCGAGCAACTCCACCAGCGTGTCCCGAGCATCCGCCGACAACGCCGTCATGCACACACCTCCCCCGATAGAGGCCCTGTTCGCAAGGTAGGACACCAGGTACGGCGTGGATAACCCCGCCCGCCGAATCTGTGGATAACTCGGGTCAGATGGGGTCCATGTGACGTCGGCCCGCCGACGAGGTGCCGCCACCCCCCGACTGCCGCGCCCTTGCCGTCGCGGAACGCCCCGTATTCGGGGCGTTCCGCGACGCTAGGGGCGCGGCAGTTGGAAGGGGGAGGGCGCGGCAGTGGGGGTGGGGAGTTGGGAGTGGCGAGTGCGAGGAACATCACCGGCTGCGGGACTGTCGGGCGGGCGGTGGTCGGGACTAGCGTCGGAAGCGTGGCACCAGAGGTGTTCGCGGAGCGCCTCGATGGTCGCCCCGGCGCCTCGCCAGCGGCGGCGATCCGGACCTCCGGTCTGACCAAGACCTTCGGCAGGACGAAGGCCCTGGACGGCCTCGACCTCGAGGTGCGCACCGGGGAGGTGCACGGGTTCCTCGGCCCGAACGGGGCGGGCAAGACCACGACCATCCGGATCCTGTTGGGCATGCTTCGGCGCAGCGGCGGCGAGGTGTCGCTGCTGGGCGGCGACCCGTGGACGGACACCTCGACCCTGCACCGCCGGCTGGCCTACGTTCCCGGAGAGGTGAACCTGTGGCCCAACCTCACCGGCGGCGAGATCATCGACCTCTTGGGCACGCTACGCGGAGCGATGAGCCGGGCCCGGCGCGCCGAGCTGCTGGACCGTTTCGAGCTGGATCCCACCAAGAAGTGCCGGGCCTACTCCAAGGGGAACCGGCAGAAGGTCGCCCTGATCTCCGCCCTCGCCGCCGACGTCGAGCTCTACCTGCTCGACGAGCCGACCTCCGGCCTGGACCCGCTGATGGAGCTGGTGTTCCAGGACCTGGTGCGCGAGCTCCGCCAGGAGGGTCGCACGGTCCTCCTGAGCAGCCACATCCTCTCGGAGGTCGAGGCGCTCTGTGACCGGGTGACGATCATCCGGAACGGGCGGGCGGCCGAGACCGGCACGTTCCGCGAGCTGCGGCATCTCACCCGCACCAACGTCGAGGTGCGGACCCGGCGTCCGCTGACCGAGCTGTCTCGCCTGGCGGGGGTGCATGACCTCACCGTGCAGGACACGCACGCGCGGCTCAGCGTCGACCCGGACTCCCTCAACGCCGTACTGACCCATCTAGTGGCGCACGAGGTCAGCGGGATCATCACGTCGCCACCCACGCTCGAGGAGCTGTTCCTCCGCCACTATGGCGACCAGCAGCCGGATCGGCACACCGCGACGGATCGGATCGGGACGCCATGACCGAGCTCGCGGGCACGCTCCGGCTGGCTCGCGTGGCGGCCCGCCGGGACCGAGTGACCCTGCCGACGTGGATCCTCGGGATCACCGCCTTCCAGTGGGCGGTCATCAACATGTCCGTGACCGGGCTGCCCACGCATGTCGACCTGGTGAAGGAGACGCAGCTGATCGCGACGACACCGGCGCTCCGGATGCTCGGTGCGCCGACCGGAGCGAGCATCGGCGGGTACGCAATGGTCCGCGGGTTCCTGACGATCGCCATCCTCGCCGGCGTGATGAGCCTCCTCACCGTGGTGCGTCACACCCGCCAGAACGAGGAGCTCGGCCGCACCGAGCTGGTCGCTGCGACGGGTGTGGGTCGGTACGCCGCGCTGGCCGCCGCGGTGATCGTGGCCTCGCTGGCGAGCCTGGCCCTCGCGATCGGGCTGGCCGCGGTGCTGACGCTGGCCGGCCAACCGGCACTCGGGTCCGTCACCGCCGGCGCCGCGGTCGGAGGCGTCGCTCTTTCATGGTCGGCGTGGCCACGGTCGCCAGTCAGCTCACCGGGTCGGCCCGGGGCGCGATCGGATGGGCGACCGCAGTGCTGGGGTGGGCGTTCGCCTGGCACGCCGTGGGCAACGTCCTCGGAGACGTCAGCCCCGATGGGCTCAGGGTGAGCAGCGCCTGGCCGGGCTGGCTCTCCCCGCTGACCTGGGGCCGACAGCTCCGGCCCTTCACCGGGGAGCGGTGGTGGCCGGCGCTGCTGGCCCTGGCCGCCTGGCTGGCCCTGCTCGTCGTGGCTGTGGTCCTGCTACGCCGGCGTGACCTGGGCCAGGGCATGCTGCCGGACCGGGTCGGACCCGACCGGGCATCTGCCTCGTTGACCAGTGCGTTCGGGTTGTCGTGGCGGCTCCAGCGGTCCGCGTTCCTCGGCTGGTTGGTGGCGATGGTCGGCTTCGGCATCGTGTTCGGGGGCCTCAGCGGTCAGGTCTCCGGCTTTAGCGAGCAGGGCAGGGAGTGGTACGCCGAAGTCGGCGGCAGCGATCAGATCCTCCGGGCGTATCAAGCCTCGATCATCCAGTCCGCCGGTCTCGCCGTTGCCGGCTACGTCGTCCAGACCCTCCTGCGCCTGCGCACCGACGAGTCTCGCGGCACCCTCGAGCCGCTGCTGACGACGGGCACCAGTCGGTGGCGATGGCTGTCCGGACACGCGCTCACCGCGCTGCTCGGCTCGTGCGCGCTGCTGACGACCTTCGCGCTCACAATGGGCGCAGTGGCCGGACGGGCGCTGGGCGACGTCTTCGGCCCGTGGGCGGCGCTGGTCCCCGCGGCCCTCGCCCAGCTTCCGGCGATCGCCCTACTCGGGGCGGTGGTGGTCGCGGTGGTGGCGCTAGCCCCTCGGTGGTCGGTGCCGATCACCTGGACGCTCTTCCTCGCCGCGGTGGTCCTCAGCCCGTTCCTGGCGCCGTCGGTCCAGGCGCCCGACTGGCTGGCCCGGCTGTCCCCGTTCACGCACCTGTCCCGGCTGCCGGCCACGGAGGTCGACTGGGGTCCCCTACTCGGACTGACCGTCGTCGCCAGTCTGGCCGCCGCCGCCGGCGGCTCCATCCTGCGGAATCGCGACCTGCGCCTCACCGGGTGACCTCAGCGACCGCCCTTCCCCGACTGCCGCCCCGGCCCGACTGCCGCCCCGGCCCGACTGCCGCCCCGGCCCGACTGCCGCGCGCTTGCCGTCGCGGAACGCCCCGGATCCGGGGCGTTCCGCGACGCTAAGCGCGCGGGAGTTGGACAGAGAACGCCGGTGAGGTGTCCCTGGTGCCCGGGACATCGGGCGGTCGATGGTGTCGGCTCGACGACGACGAAGGAGACCAACCATGACCATCACCTCCACAGGGCCGCGAACCTCTCTGGCCAGGCCGGGCTGGCTGCTGCTTGCCTCACTGCCCCCGTTCGTGGCCTTCCTCTTCGTCGCGGCCAGCACGCTACGAGGCAAGGTCGAGTTCGCAGGCGAGCTCACCCCCGACCAGCTCGCCGAGATCCAGCTGCCGTGGATCCTCATGGCACTGCTGTGGCTGGTGCCCGTGCTTCTCGGCGGAGGTGGCCTGTTCTTGCTCGCCGGAAGACTGCGCGGACGATTCGCACCCGCGGTGCGGCTGCTCTCAGCGGCCTCGATGGCGCTGGTGGCCGCCCACTTCATCCTCCAGGTCACTGCCCTCGGCGCGGACGGCCCCACGTTGTCCGACAGTTCGGCCTTCATGACCGGCGTCGCACTGAGCGTCTTCGGGTTCTGGGCCGGATACCTCGCCACCATCACCGCCTGCATCGACCTGATCCGCCAGCGCATCGCTCGGTGGCCGGCGACCATCGTGGCGGTACTCGCGAGCGGGTGCCTGCTGCTGGACGTCCTGACGTTCCTGCCGGCCTTCGTGGGCGAGGCATCGCTATCCGAGACCGTGGGTCTTCCCCCCTTCCTGCTCGCCGTGTTCTGGGCGGTCCTCGGTGGCGGCCTGGTGATGAGCCGCGTACCGTCCAGCGAATGACCTCCACGGCGGCCACCTCGCCGATCAGGCACGCACCCGGGGACTCGGCCTGGTGGCGAGTCGGCCGCGCCGGCGCACGGCTGACGTGGGGGGCGAGCGCGACCGTCTTCACCGTCGGCATCATGCTCTGGGCGCGAGAGGAGGCGGCCAGTGTGGCGTCCTGGGCACTGCCAGAGCCGTGGACCGCGGCAGGTCTGAGCAGCGCAGCAGCAGAGCTGGGCCTACCGCTGGCTACGGTGTCGGCCTACTTCGCCCTGCTGGAGTTCCTTCCCGCGACCGCCGGCCTGGTCGCCGCCGGCCTCGTCCTGCGTGGCGCAACCAGCTGGTTCCACTTGTACGTCGCCACCGCTCTCGCCCTGTTCGGGACCCTCAACGGCGCCGTACCCCACGTCTACGACGCGGTCCTGGGTGGGACCCTGGGTGAGGGGCTCCGGGTCGTGCAGGGCGTCGCCTGGGTCGCCATGTTCTCGCTGGCGTACCTCTTCCCCGATGGGCGGTTCGTCCCTCGGTGGGCCCGCTGGTGCGCACTCGCGTGGTGCGTCGTGCTCCCCTACTTCGCCGCACTGGATCTACTCGCACTTGGCGACCCTGACGGTCTGGCCACAATCGTGCCAGTGCTGGTGCTCTGGGCGACGGCTGCTTGTGCCGTGGTGGCCCGCTATCGACGCACGACAGCTGAGCAACGACGACAGCTCCGCGGCGTGATGGCCGCCCTGGTCCTGTGGGTTGCCTTCAACCTGATCTACCTGTTGACCCCGCTGCATTCCCTGGCCGAGGAAGTGAGTCCCGAGGGCCTGGTGGCGGCGGGGCTCTCGAGTCTCGTGAGCTACGGCATCGTGGCGCTGCTGCCCGCAGCGATCGCGATCGCTGTCTTGAAGTACCGCCTGTACGACGTGGACCTCTGGGTCAACCGGGCGTTGGTGTACGGCGTGCTCAGCGGCATCGTCGTGCTCGTCTACGCACTGACCGCGGCGCTCGCGGGGCTGGCTTGGCAGGACGACGACCTCGGCGGGTCGCTCATCGCGGTGCTCGTGGTCGCGATCGCACTGCATCCGCTGCGGATTCGCGTGCAGCGGATCGTCGACCGGTTCGTCTACGGGCGCCGCAGGGAACGCTATGCAGTCCTGCAAGAGCTGGGTCAGCAGCTGGCGGCCACGCTCCCTGCCGAGCAGATCCTCCACATCCTGGTCCGGCAGGTGGGCACCACCCTCAAGGTCCCCCACGTAGAGGCACGACACGGATCCTGGTCGGTGACGCATCCCCTGCACGGCAGTCCGCCGCCCGGCACCCAGACCAGCTTCCCGATCAGCTGGCAAGACCGGGAGTTGGGCCGGCTGACCGTGGTCACGGCCCCGGGCGACGACCTTTCAGCGGGTGACCGCGACCTGCTCGACGGGCTCGCCCGTCAGGCCGGCTCCGCCGTGCGGGCCGCTGCACTCACTGCCGACCTGCGCCGATCCCGGGAGCGGATCCTCGTCGCTCGTGAGGACGAGCGGAAGAGACTCCAGCACGACCTGCACGACGGTCTCGGACCGACGCTGGCCAGTCTCTACCAGAGGGTCGATGCGGCACGTCAGCTGATGGACAGCGACCCTGCAGCCGCCGCGTTTCTGCTCGACGATGTTCGTGACCAGACCAGATCGGTGATCGGGGAGATCCGCGATCTTGTCCGGGCGCTGCGTCCTCCCGAGCTCGACGAGCTCGGCCTCACCGCAGCGATAGGAGCTGCCGCCAACAGATTCGACACGCTGTCCGTCCAGGTCACCTCCCTCCTCGGCCCGGACCCCCTCCCGCCGGTGGTGGAGGTGGCCGCCTACCGGATCGCGATGGAGGCCTTGACCAACGTGGTCCGACACGCCCATGCCACCACGGCAGCGGTCCGTCTGGCGCTCGAAGGTGAAGCCTTGGCAGTGTTGGTCCGCGACAACGGTCGGGGCATCGAGCCGGGAGCCACTCCCGGCACTGGGCTGAGGTCAATGTCCGAGCGGGCCGATGAGCTCGGCGGCACCTGCGTGGTGCACGGCCTCCCGCACGGAGGCACCGAGGTGCGCGCCGTACTTCCTCTTGGTTTGTCCACATGAGCACGCCGGTCCGAGTGCTGGTCGTCGACGACCACGTGTTCTACCGCGAGGGCATCAAGACGCTGCTGGCCACGCGAACGGAAGAGGTCACCGTGGTGGGCGAGGCCGGCTCCGGTGAGGAAGCCCTTGAGCTTGCCCCGTTCCTCGCACCGCAGGTCGTCCTCATGGACCTGCAGATGCCGGGCCTGGGCGGGATCCGGGCGACGCAGAGCCTTTCCGCGAACCACCCCGGGATCGCGGTCCTCGTCCTGACCATGCTCGACGACGACTCGGTGCTCCCAGCGCTTCGCGCCGGCGCGAAGGGATACCTGCTGAAGGACGCAGGGGTCGACGACATCGTCCGTGCGGTGCTGGCTGTCGCCAACGGCCAGTCGGTACTCGCCCCCCAGGCCGCCCAGCGAGTGCAGCGACAGCTCACCAAACCCGCCGCTTCCCTCAGCAGGCCGTTCTCAGAACTCACCGAGCGCGAGCATCAGCTGGTCAACGAGCTTGCCCACGGCCGTTCCAACCGCCAGATCGCGCAGCGGCTGGGACTCACCGACAAGACGGTGCGCAACTACCTGTCCACCGTCTTGACGAAGCTCCATGCCCGCGACCGCGCACACCTCGCCGAGCGCGCCAGGGATGTCGGTTACCCGATGGAATGACCGATCGGGGCCGCCGGTGGCACGCTCAAGCGCTGCTGCTGCCCGACTGCCGCGCGCTTGCCGTCGCGGAACGCCCCGGATACGGGGCGTTCCGCGACGCTAAGCGCGCGGGAGTTGGGGGGAGTCGGCGGGGCGATCAGCGCCCGAGCCGGGGCGCAGGATCCAGCGGACCACGAGCAGCGCCACGGAGAGCACTGCCACCACGGTCATCGCCCACCCGAGCCCCGCCATCAGGACCGCCCAGACCGCCTCGACCACCTCGCGCTCGGCGGTGTTGACAATCGCGTCGACCAGGGCGCCACGGGTCCACCACACCACGACGGCGAGCACCACCATCGACAGCAGCGTCCCCCAACCCAGCCAGCCGAGGATCGCGCGGCGGGACCGGGCGAAGACGACGGTGACGGCGACCAGCGCTACCCAGAGCACGGGCAGCCACAGGCCCACCAGGTCCACCACCCGGTAGGTGGACCGCGCCCGCTCCAGCTGCTCCTCGTCGAGGAGCGCGAACGACGCGGTCAGCTCGGGCACCTGGTCCGCGCTGAGCAGGCCCTCCTCCACCAGGATGCCGAAGACGGAGTTCAGCAGCGTGGCGAGCTGGAGGCTGAGCGTCCCGTCCCCGGGGATGGCCGAGTCGTCGCCCTCGAGCACGGCGACGGCGGTCTCGTGGGCGGAGCGGTTGGCCGCCTCCCAGGCGGGACGGAACTCCTCACCCGAGACGACCCGGTCGACCGCCTGGGCGACGGCGGACTCCACCACGTCCTCGAGGGCTTCGATGAGCTCGTCGGAGCGGTCGCCCAGCCAGCTGTCGACGCCGCGCTCCTCCAGGAGTCCGGTGAGGGTGGCGGCACGGGACTCGACGTCGATGTAGTCCACCGCGAGCTCGGTCAGTCGAGTCTCCACCGCCGCCTGGACGACGGGGTCGGAGGCCAGCGGCCCGACCGTTGCGACGTACCGGTCGGTGTGGGTCACGATCGCCTTGCCCCACGCCGCCACCAGGGCCAGCGGCAGGAGCAGACAACAGGCCACCGCCAGGGCTCGGGACACCGGGGCCGAGAGGCGGGGGATGTGCACCCGTGGAGCATGCCACAGCCGACATACTGTGGCTCATGGCAGACGTCGGCCCCTCCCGCAGGGGAATCCATCGCGCCGACCTGGTCCGGCTCCTCGTGGCGTGGGGGTCCTCGACCCTCGCACTGGTGATCACCGGCTGGATCCTCCCCGGGCTGGACGCGACCAGCTTCTGGGCCTACGCGCTGGCTGCAGCTGCCGCCGGCATCGTCGGACTCGTTCTCCGACCTCTGCTGGTCGAGGTCTCGGCCCGGATCGGCTGGATCGTGGTCTTGCCGCTGGCGTTGCTGGGACAGGCGCTGATCATGTACGTCGCGCTGCTGTACGTGCCCGGGATCCAGGCCGACAAGGCCACCGCCTTCTGGGCCACCTGGATCAGTGCCGCCGTCGGGACGGTGATCGCCTGGGCGACGACGGCCGGCACCGACGACGGACTGGTCACGTCCTTGGCACGACGAGCCACCCGCCTCAAGCCCGTCGAGGACCCGGACGTGGACGGCGTGCTGTTCGTCCAGCTCGACGGCGTCCCCTTCCACGTGCTGAGGTGGGCGGTCCAGTCCGGCGCGGTGCCACATCTGCGCCGGTCCCTCGCCTCGGGCGAGTACCTCATGCAGCCCTGGACGGTGCAGATCCCGTGCACCACGCCGGCGAGCCAGCAGGGCATCCTGCACGGGACCGTGGACCGGATCCCGGCGTTCCGCTGGTACGACCGCGAGCTCGGCCGACTGCTGGTCGCCAACAAGCCGGCCGACGCCCGGGTGATCGAGGAGCGCGCCAGCACCGGCCACGGACTCCTGTACGACGACGGCGTGTCGATCTCGAACCTGTTCACCGGAGACGCACCCCGCGCGCTGATGACCATGAGCTCCGTCGAGGTGGCCCGCGGGTCAGCCCAGACCCGACGCGCCTTCGCCTGGTTCTTCGCCTCTCCGAGCGGCTTCATGCGCAGCCTCTCCCGGACCATCGGGGAGATCGTCAAGGAGCGTTTCCAGGCGCGTCGCCAGGTGCGCCGCGACCTCGATCCACGGGTCCACCGCGGCTGGGTGTTCGCCATCCTGCGCGCGGTCACGAACGCGCTCCTCCGTGACCTCAACACGGCGCTGGTCGCCGAGGAGATGCGGCGCGGGACCAAGAGCATCTATGTGGACTACGTCGACTACGACGAGATCGCCCACCATGCCGGGATGTTCCGGCCAGAGTCCTTGGCCTCGCTCGACGGGCTCGACCGCACCGTGGCGAACCTGACCCGCCTCGCGGAGCTCGCCCCGCGGCGCTACCACATCGTCCTGCTCTCCGACCACGGCCAGTCGCAGGGCACGATCTTCGCCGAGCTGCACGGCCAGCCGCTGGCCGACCTGTGCGCCGAGCTCATGCAGCAGGACGTGCAGAACGTCGATGCCGCGGTGGAGGGCCTGGGCCGGGTCGACTCGATCGCCGGCGACGTCGGCACCGGCACGGTGGCGGGCCGGCTGGCCACCCGGGCGGACGAGCGGCTCAACGAGGCCGCCCAGGCCCGCGATGGAGACGACCCAGCGGAGGAGCCCATCGTCGTCATCGGATCCGGCAATCTGGGCCTGATGTATGTGCGCGGGGACGAACGGCTCACCCTGGAGGAGCTCGAGGAGCGCTGGCCGCGACTGGTCCGGGGCCTCGCCGAGCATCGAGGAATCGCGTTCGTCGTCGCGGTCGATCGCGCCGGCGAGCCGTGGGCGATCGGCGGTGAGGGTCGGCACAACCTGGCCACGGGCGAGGTGCAGGGCCTGGACCCGATGGCTCCGTTCGAGGACCACGCGCCGCGCCGCCTGCTGCGCGCCGCGCTGCTGGCCGAGGCGCCGGACCTCTACGTGAACAGCGTGCTGAACCCGGTGACCAACGACGTCGCGGCCTTCGAGGGCCTGGTCGGCTCCCACGGCGGGCTCGGCGGGTGGCAGGACCACGGCTTCCTGATGGGTCCGGCCGAACTGATGAAGGACGCGCCCGAGCACATCGAGGGCGCCGACCACCTGCACCGGGTGCTCGTGGGCATGCTGGAGGCCTGCGGGCAGCGCCGCACACCGCCCGCTGAAACGCCGCTCGTCTGACTCAGGCCGGGACCGCAGGCGGCCCGGGAAGGTTCGTGTTCTTGCGGGCCCACAGGCCGACCGCGATGAAGATGAGCCCCCAGATCACGGCGAGCAGACCGAACAGCCAGGCGATGGCGATGGCGCTCTTGCCGGGGTGGGTGACGAACAGCA